>CAYOAK010000156.1:0-9308 GCA_964401925.1 uncultured Bdellovibrionales bacterium
CCTTCATCCGTACTGTTCCGAACTTTTACCCTCCGGGCCAGCGTTACAAATACTCTAACTTGGGGTCGGCGCTTCTCGGCACGATTGTCGAGCGGGTGTCCGGCGTATCGTATGATCATTTCATCGAAAATTTCATTCTCAAGCCTCTCGAACTTACACGCACGACACTACGGCTTCCCGATGAGGTAAGTGACTTTGTGCCCGGTTATGCGCCTTGGGAAAAAGGAAGTTCACGGAAGCGGTTCGAAGCAATTGATTGCCGGGGGCTTGGCGGTGCTTCGAAAATCATTTCGACTGCAAACGATGTGATGCGATTCGCAAATCTCTGGATCGATCCCGAATTCGGCAGCGAGGTACTCTCTTGGGAAACCCGGCAAGAGATGCTTCGGCCGCGATGGATCGATGGTTCCCAGAAGAGCGGCCGGACGCTCATGGCAAACTGGATCGAACGGGAAGGCGTTAATATTTACGCCGTCTACGGCTGGTTGCCCGGATACCGGTGTTATCTTTCGTTAGTCCCTGAGCAGAAGATCAGGGTCTTTTCGTTTTGTAATGTCCACGATTATTCGCCCACCCGGATTGGTGAACAGGTCCTCGACCTACTGCTGCGTTATTCGAGTGACGAGGGAACAGATCCCGGTCTCTCTTCGCTCATTGGAAGTTACGAGAATCTCTGGGGCCGCATCCAAGTCGGCTGGTGCGGAGAGAGCAAACTCGTTGTTTCAGGAATAGGGATCGATGGACCCTCACTCGAGGGCTATATTGTCCCATCGAAGGAATCAGGGTTCCGCTACGAGGGGCAATCCGGCTCCGGAAGCTACGGAGAAAGTGTCACTCCCGAGATCGTCGACGGAAAGCCAGGGATTTTCATCGGCGATCATTTTCACGCCAGATACCTGCCCTGAGGGGCGTCCGCTCAATGTGGCCGGAGGATTTTCGGTTGTATTATCGACTCTGCCGCGCTTCAGCCGGTCTTCGCTGCGCGGCAGGTGACACTGGTTGACTCCTCTGATTCTTTCCGGGACTTCCAGACTGAAATCTGGTAGGCGCACAGGGGATCGAACCCTGGACCTTCTGCACGTCAAGCAGACGCTCTACCGCTGAGCTATACGCCTTAGAATGGGGTGGGCTGAATTATCAAGGGTGAGTAAGAGCGTCAACTATCGGTGGGCACAGAGGGGTTTTCGTTTTCTATTGGGACTGCAGACTGCGCAACGCGAAGCCGCGAATCTTCTCTGGCTTTGTCGCTTTCTTTACTCACCACCCGACGCAGCCAGAGCTGAGAAGTAGGCACAGCTTTCTTTCGATCCCACTCCTTTCTTGCTCTTCGAGAGAGAGAAAGGAAAAGAGGGACCGGCACGGTTTCTGCTCTATCTCCGAACGGCCGAAAAAAATATCTCCGGAAGGAGATCCATCCTTTCAATTTCTGCGCAGGCGGCGGCCTGTCCTTGCAGAAAATTACAAATCATCGAGATCCCCGATTCGTCGTTTCATCGCAGAAAAATCTACCATTCCGGCCATCGATCGAAGCCGTTCTCTCAATATTTTCCGCGATCGTCTTCGCGGGAACTCATCTGGTTCGGGAAACTATCTCTTGGTTTTAGAGGTAAGGTTTTAACTTCTGTGTGAGCCTGATTCTCACCTCTGAAAGAATGTAGAAGGTTCCCTCGCCACACATGCTTCCAATCAGCACGGTATCAGTTCGAAGAAAGGAAACTTTATGGGATTACTCTCATGGCTGTTTGGCGATGACGAAGTCTCCGAGTCCGATCGGAATAACGCGAACGGAGATGACGACCGACGGTGGAGGGGCCAACAACGCGAATATGCGCAGCAGACCACAGAGGCTGCCGCTCGACAGCGGGAAAGGGAAGAGCAGGCGGCTGCAGCAAGGCATGCCGGGCCGGGGAATGGACAATACGGACATTAGCCCCGAGTACGAACTGAGCCTTTTTGTCGTTCATTCCCCCGGCGCTTCGTAGCTCTCGGGAGGGGACCCGTCGAGAGTAACATCCGGCCCGCACCAAAGGTTCAAACTTCGTTTTGCAGCAAGATGTTTCCCGCACCTTCTCACTTGAAAGGAGGCAATATGTGAAGGAGCATTACGCCGCTACAGCTCGGTAAAACCTCCCCCGTCACGCCATCATTGAGGACAGTCACGTCCCGCTTCAAATGTGCAAAAGTCGGACAAGAGTTCAAATGTGGTGGGATTGTTCCTTGTTAGAGGCTGAGGCGTTGAACCGCTCGTTTACCGGCCGGTTGGTATTGATAATTCCCAATCGGTTCAGCGCCCGGTTGCCCAGCCGAATGCCCCGTCGCCTTAACCCGTGAGCAGGGGCGCTACGCCTTCCACTTTCAATATCGGGCATTTCTTCAACGATTAAAGCTGTTTATCGCAGCAACTTCGCTAGTCGAGAAAAACAGTCATTCGGCCGTCCATCCTAGAGTCGTATTGTCCGGACCTTGAGATGGGCTGGAAGACGAACAGGGAAGTTTTCGCAGTGTCCATTACTATCAACAGCAACGTGGCTTCACTTAACGCTCAGCGCCGGCTGCGCGATAGCACCGCCGCAGTTGGGAATAGCTTTCAGAGGCTCTCCTCCGGACTGCGGATCGATCATGCTTCCGACGATGCTGCAGGACTCGCGATTGCATCCTCGCTGAATGTCGACACGAAACTGACGGTACAGGCGAGAAGAAACACCAATGATGCCATCTCAGCGCTTTCGATAGCTTCCGGCTCGGTCGATCAGCTTTCGGCGATCATCACTCGAATCACAGAGCTCTCGGAGCAGGCGGCAAACGGCGTCCTTGGGGCAGCCCAACGCCGCGCGCTCGATGCAGAGGCGCAAGCATTACGGCATGAGCATAATCGAATTGTCGCCACGACGAGTTTCAACGGGCTCTCACTTCTCTCGCCCGCCACTGCTTCGATTGGGGTTCAGGTTGGAATTTCCGCAGCGCAATCACTTGCCATAGGACTGAGCAGCGGACTGGTTCGCCAAGCCGGCGACGGAAGTTTTCTTGCAGGCCAGGTCATTACCTGGGCGGGGAACCAGCCAAACGAGACTGCAGTCGCAGACTTGAATTCGGATGGCGCTGATGACTTTGTCATCGGTGACCATCCGGGCGGTGGGGGAATAAAGGTCGCTCTTTCCAACTCGGACGGCACGTTCCGGCTCTCAAATTTCGCAAACGCTCAACGCGCCGAAGCGGTCTATCTTTTTGACTTCAACAACGACGGAATTCTGGATATCGGGGCCTCCGAAACTGCGGCCGCCGTGTTTCAAATTTTTACCGGAAACGGCAACGGGACATTCAACGCACCAGCGAACATCGGAATGCCGGGAGGGGGAACGTCCAGCGCGATGGCGGATTTCAACGGCGATGGGCACTTCGATTTCATACTGTCGTCGCCGAACAGTTATAGCGTTCACTTGGGGAACGGGAACGCAACGTTTCGCGCGTTGGCCCCAGTCACAACGGCATTAACAAATATCTTCAACACTGAAACCGCGGATCTGAACGGTGATGGCAAACTTGATCTGATTCATACTTACGGACCCTACGTGTCGTTCGGAAATGGGGATGGAACTTTTAAGTCAGCGAGCTCTTACTGGCCCGGGGGCGCAGCCTCCGAGATGAAAGCGGGAGACTATAACGGGGATGGGAACATCGATGTCGGCGTTGCCTATCAGAGCTCGATTCTCGTTTACATCGGGAATTCCAACGGCACGCTGAAAGCGCCGCTGGCGTACGCAACGGGCTTCGCCAATTCGGGCGGTCTCAGCCGGCGAGATTTAAACGAAGACGGTGTTGCTGACTTTATTACGCCGGCGGACTCGCGGTGCTGATTGGAAACAATGACGGCTCTCTGCGGGCACCGACCGCCTTAACGGCGGCCGCGTCCGGGACCGTGAAATTCGGCGACTTTAATGGAGACGGAGTTGCCGACATTCTGGGCAGTGACTACGCCGTCAGTAGCCCGGTAATTTACTTTGGGAACGGAAGCGCTACCACTAATCTGCCGCCGGTCTCATTGTTAACCAGAACAACCGCCCTACAGACTCTCGATTTGATGAAAAGCGCCTTGGCTCGGGTGTCAAACGCGAAGGGAGTACTTGGCGCCGGTCTTAGCCGACTCGAGACCATCACCTCGCTGCAAAGTCAGCAGCAGGCTGCGTTTTCCAGCGCAGCCTCCAGTGTCATGGATGCGGACGTGGCAACCGAAAGCGCGCAGCTCGCCCGAACTCAAATACTCCAGCAAGCCGGCGCAGCGATCCTCGCGAGCGCAAATGTTCAGCCTCAGCTGGCTCTACAGCTCATGTCCAATACCCGCTGATTAAATGAGCGAATGGGGAGTCAGCGACGGCGCTGACTCCCCCCACCAAAGTCTCGCTCGAGCTACGACTGAGGGATGCTCCGTCGGGTAAAGGCGTTGTAGGCGAAAAGAACGATTAACGCCCCAATTACGGACATGATGAAGCCTGCCGGCTCTTCAGGACCGTACATATTCATTCCCTGACCGACGAACCTGGCAACGAACGATCCCGCGATTCCCAAAGCAACTGTGATGAAGAATCCGCTCGGATCTTTTCCGGGCATCAGCATCTTCGCAACTAAACCGACGACGAATCCGATAAGGATGGTCCAAATTATATTCATGGTGCCCCTGTAAATGAAGAGATTCTAAACGTTAAGATTTGTGCACCCTCACACCGATCGGCGCCGGGCGGGCATGAGCGGGAACAGGGTCCGATGGCTGTGCGAAGCTGTTAGTGTCTCCAGAGGATTTGTCGGTCGCGACCGCACCTTTTTCATCAACGATCATGCACATCGAGGAAGCCATGCCATTGCGCCTTCATTCGAGCTTTCGGCTCTCACTCAATTTTGGGGAGCTGCGACCCGGAGTGCCTTTTGCGGCGCGGGGGCTGCGAAGCATCCTAAAATCGTCCTAACCTCCTGAACCCAGGCCGGATTTGAACGTTCAAGGCGGTTTTGAGCAGCAGTGATTTGCCACTGCAGGTCCGGAACTTAAGACACAGGCGCCGGAAACCGATGAGCAATTGTAGTCTTACCTCCAGTCAATTGCGGAGTTAGGGAGCGCCAAATGACACAACCATGCCGGCTGACAAAGCCACCGATCGCTCTTCTGCTCAGCGCGTTGCTGATTTTCTCCGCAGCTCCTGCGTTCGGTCAAAGCAACTTTCTGTGGAACGCACCGACGACGAATGTGGACTCCACACCGTTGACCGATCTCGCCGGGTACAGATTGAAGATCAGCACCGTCGCCGGCAGCTACTCCTCGGCGCAAGTTGTGACGGTTGCGAGTCCGACAACGCCGATACCTGCGGGTCTCGCCATCGGTACTTATTTCGCTGTCGTTACTGCGTTCGACACGAGCAACAACGAGAGCGGCCCTTCGAATGAGGTGACGTTTAACGTGACTGTCGTCACCACTCCAACACCGACACCGACTCCAACGCCGACCCCTGTGCCGACACCGATTCCCGGTGTGGATTCGGATGGAGACGGCGTCAGCGACTCAACAGATAATTGTGTGAACGTTTGGAACCCGACTCAGTGGGATTCGGATGCGAATGCCTCGGGCGATGTTTGCGATGGTGTATCGGGCGGGCAAACTTCCGGCGGTGGCGACGCCGATTCCGATGGATCAACCGATTTGGTGCTTTATACATCGCAAAAATTCTCGACGTATGCCTCGTCAGAGCTCATGCCGGCCGAAGGGATCGTGTATGAAGGCGCAGTTAACCGTCCGGTTGGTGTCGGCTTCGGAGATCCGATCGGCATCGGTCAGAGTCTCCTGATTGAGGTGCGCAAAGGGTCGAAGAAACTCGATTGGTATTCGGTCAGTGCACTTGGAGGCGCGACCACGAAGTTCGCGTCCTTTGGAACGAAGAACGATAAGCCAGTGATGGGCTGCCATCAGAACCGTAAATTCTTCCCGGCAGTTGTGCATGCGGTGAATAAAACGAGCTCGGTTATCCAATTCAAGCTTCCCGGCAGCTCCAAGGTGCGATCGCTGAAGCTTCCGAAAAAGTCGAGAGTGCTGGGCTGTGTGAACGATACAGCCGGCACAAGCCGCTTCTACGTCGAGGTCGGCGAGAAGGGGAAAGCAGCGCTGCATTCGCTCTCACTCGCCGGGAAGACCGCTTCCAAAACCGGAGTGCTCCCCGTTTCGCGACGTGTCGCTTTCGTTCTGCCCGCATACAAGGGCGAGGCTCAAGCGCTGGGCGTTGCCTACTCCTTGAAGGGCAAGCTGCGAGTTGCATTCTACAACAAGCAGACGAAGAAGTGGGCCGCAGTTTCGACGGGCATCTCCTCTGCCGGAGTCCGCGCAGCGGCGAGCGGATATCATTTCGCCGGGTTCCGATGGGCCGCGATTCATACGAACGAGAACAAAGTAATTTTTGTCCGCTTCAATGCCGGCACAGGCGTGAACAGCAGCTGGGTCTCCCCGGTTGCACCCAGTGGCAAAACACTTGTCGGACTGCGTTAGGATTGCGGAAGGCTACACATCGCGAAGAAGATTTAACGCGAGTGCGGGCTGCTGATTGGCCTGCGCGAGCACGGCTGACGCGGTTTGTTGGATGATCTGAAATTTTAGGAGTCCCGCGCTCGTCTCTGCGACATCCGCCGAAAGAATCCGATCGGACGAGGATTGATAGTTGAGAATTGTTTGCTGGAGGTTCGCGGTTGCCGCGTTTATCCTGCTCAGATTCGCTCCGACTGACCCGAGCTCGTTTGTTATCCGGATGAGCGCCGATTTCGCGATATCGAGAGAATCGAGAGCATCTTCTTGGCGGAGGATGTTCAACTTCGCCATTGTCGGGAGCTTTTGCGTCGACGCAATGACGACATTGACAGAGCTCCCAGCTGCTGCCGCTGCTCCGTAATCGTCGACACCATCGTTGTTGAAGTCTGCGACGACCGCTCCTGCTGCTCCGAGAGCTATCCCAAAGGTGACGCTCTGTGCTTTGAAAGTTCCATCTCCGTTTCCGGATCGAAAACTTCCAAAGCCACTCGCTCCGACGGAGAAGATGTCCCAATAACCATCATTGTCGAAGTCGCCGAGCTCTACGCCGGAGGTCAAGCTATTCGCGGTATAGGAGGTTCGCGCTTTGAAGCTTCCGTCCGCATTGGCTATGAGTATGTTGACGGTACCTTCGATGGCTGCTGAGGCGACAAGATCAAGATATCCGTCCCGGTTCAGATCCTTGATCTGCATTCGGCTGACCCCATCGCCGGCTGCGTATGTTTGCCCTGCTCGGAATGTTCCGTTGCCGTTTCCGAAGTGGATGAGGACTGCGTCAGACAGCTGAGAGACAACAGCCACGTCCATGATTCCGTCGTTGTTGAAATCACGCGCGGACGTCTGGAGCGGCTGGTCTCCAGATGCGTAGAAAGCAGTAGGCTGCCGAAAGGTGCCGTCTCCATTTCCGAGTTGAACAGCGAAGGTGTCTAGTCCGGCGGAGCTGTAGATGAAGTCCTCTTTTCCATCGCCGTTCATATCGGCGATGTCGAAATTGAATCCACCGCCCGCGCTCATGTTAGAGCTAGCGCGGAAGGTGCCGTCACCGTTGCCGAGCGCCACTGAGAAGCTCAGTGTGAGGGGCTGACTCGTGATTACGTCGAGCGTGTTATCTCCGTTGATGTCTACGAGCTGGATTCCGTAGGGGCCTGCGGTAGGTACGGTATAGTTTGCAGGCGCGCGAAACGTGCCATCTCCGTTGCCAATGACCGCGGAGAATGTTGTGCCAGCTCCGGCGCTGTAATTCGTTGCAACGAGATCGAGGATTGAATCGCCGTTGATATCACCGACAGCGATCTCCGCGGGACCGGCGAGCCCACTGATTACTGACCCGGTTCCACCGGTAGCAATTGCATTCTGCGAGAAGAGATTTCCGACCGTGACATCGAGTGAGTTGTTTGTGCCTGAGCCGAAACTGAGATTTGTGATGCCTTTCGCTGGATCGAGCACGATGATTCCGTTGAAGCTCGTTGTGGCAGCGATTCGATTGTACTCATCGACCAATTGATCAGCTTCTTTCTGCAGCGCACCACGCTGCGTGAGGGAGAATGTTCCGCTCGCTGCTTGGGACGAGAGTTCTTGCAGTCGGAGTGTGAGAGTCTCGAGCTGAGTGAGAGCGCCCTCTGCAACGGCGAGCATTCCTACGCCGTCATTCAAATTGCGGACTCCTTGTGAATATATTCTTCGATCAGCATCCAATCCGGCGCTGATCGAAAGTCCGGAAGCATCATCGCTCGCGCGATTGATTCGGAGCCCTGAGGCGAGCTTCTCCGACTGTTCTGAGAGCGATCGGGTGGCGGAACTTAGTCGACGCTGACCCTGCAGCGACGCGATGTTCGTCCCTAATGTGATCGTACTACTCACAACTTCCTACTTCCGTGTTCCCCTCCGCATCCTTTTATTGAGCGCCGAGAAGGGTTTACTCATAGATCGTCGACTTTTCGAGTAAACTCCTGAAGGTAAACGATAGGGGATTAACTCTTCGGTATTGCAGGTAAAATTGGCCCGAAGCTGGGCCTCGGAACGCTGAAGTTTGAAATGGTGCGGAAGGGGGAGGAAAAAACCGAAGCAGAGTTGGCTTAAGTCGCCCTCAAAAGTCGTTAGGCCGACTCTGCTCCGGTTCAGAGTCTGTTGACGCTGCCAAGCTCTCATTTAGATGAAGTTCGGAGCGACGTACAGACGTTTTTTTTAGTTGAAGGTGCGAGAGCGAGTAATCCCAGCCGGTTAGTTTTTCAGAGGTGCTTAGTGATGATTGCGTAACTCGCGATCTCGAAAGTTTTGGTTGCGGCCGAATATTTTTTTCATCTGCGCGCAGCGACGACGTACCCTGAATGTACCGCCTGATCGTCGAGTTGTTCACAGATCGTCGTTGAGCTCGCACCAAAAGAATCGATCGCCGGATTTTCTTCAAGCTTGATCCGAAAACCAACTGAGGTAGAAGCACTCTCAGAGCAAGGTGAGCAGCCGAATTTTCAATTGCTACTCAGCACGCAAGTGTTGGAGAGGAAATGAAAAAGACGGATGCTCGGGTGACCGAACCTGTAGCGCGATTGAATCAGAACGAAAGGTCTGAGGAAGCCCCGCAGGGAATCTGGCTCTGGTGACTGCTTCGGTAGTTCACCCAAGGAAGCGACAGACGCAGATCCTCAGAGGGTCCACCGTAGGCCGCGAAGATAGAGCCAGCCAACGACACCGAAGTGGCCCCGCTGTTCCAGGCGATGATGTTCGCGAACCGCAACCGCCCCGGCATGGAAAT
>CAYOAK010000157.1:0-9307 GCA_964401925.1 uncultured Bdellovibrionales bacterium
GGAGCGCGATCTCGTGTTCATCGGTTTGACTGGGATGTACGATCCGCCCCGGCAGGAGGCGAAAGAAGCGGTTGCAAAATGTCGAGCGGCCGGAATTCGCGTAGTGATGATTACCGGTGACCACCCGCATACGGCAATGGCCATCGCGCGTGAACTCGGAATCGCGTCGGGTGACGATGCGGCGATCGCGGGCATTGATCTGGAAAGGATGTCCGATGCTGACCTTCGGCAGCGCGTGCCAAAGGTAGCCGTGTATGCTCGCGTTACAGCTGAGCACAAACTGCGCATCATTCGCGCCTGGAGAGCAAACGATGCGGTGGTCGCGATGACCGGCGACGGCGTCAATGACGCCCCTGCTATCAAAGGTGCCGACATTGGAATCGCTATGGGGAGATCAGGGACCGAGGTCACCAAGCAGGCGTCGGACATGATTATCACTGACGACAACTTTGCTTCAATCGTCGCTGCCGTCGAAGAAGGCCGCGGTATTTACGACAACATTCGCAAGACACTCCAGTACCTGCTCGCGGGTAACGCGGGTGAACTCCTGCTGATGACCAGCGCTGTTGTCGCAGGTCTTCCGAGCCCACTCCTGCCGATTCACCTGCTCTGGATAAACTTGGTGACCGACGGTCTGCCCGCACTCTGTCTCGCCACCGACCCGGTTGACTCTGACGTCATGAAGCGCCGACCGCGCCACCGCACCGAGCGGATCACCGACGGCGGCTTTCTGGGAACAATGCTGCTCACCGGTATGCTCACTGCCGGTGTATCGTTCGCGGTATATCTCTATGGTTTGAAAACCGAAACACCGGAGCTCGCCCGCACCCATGCGTTTGCGGTGCTGGTATTCGCCGAACTGCTCCGCTCCTTTGGTTGCCGCAGCGAAAGTAAACCGATCTGGCGCATTCCACTGCTTTCCAACCTCAATCTCCTCCTCGTCGTCGCTCTCTCATTTGGACTCCAAGTGTGGAGCCATCACAACGAGACCTTGGGGCGGTTTCTGAAAACATCGGCTATTCCTGTTTCAGACTGCTTGATGCTTCTGACTGTCTCATTCATTCCGCTCGCTGTTCTGGAAATCGTCAAGTTCACGCGAAATGCTCCAAGACCACTCGCACGGTCATTGAAGAATTAACTCTATGGGGGGACAGAACATGAATTCAAAAACGGTAACAATAGTAGTGGCGGTCATTCTCTTGGTCACTCTTGGCGGCTGCTCTTTACTTAGCCGGGATGATCTCTTTGCGAGCGGGCGTTACCGCTTAGAAGTTGACAGCATTGAAGATTGTACACTTCGAGCGATATCCTATGAGCAGGATGGACGGCTCATCGTTGAAGGCCGCATGACGCGTCGACATCATCGCAATGCCCCGTTAAGCGGCGATGTCCAAGCGCAAGTCTTCGGGCCACAAGGAGATCTGTTACAAACGAAAAGTGTGCCATTCGAACCACTTCCACATAGCCGTCACTCGCATCCGGCTGCGAGATCTCGGTTTATTTTCGAGCAAATACCTCCAGCCGGAAGTGTGATCAAGCTTACTCACACGTTGCGTCCCTTCGATGGGGCCGTAGATGAGCCTGTGATAAGGTAGCAAAGCCGATACTGTCCGTAGGTCAGAAATATGGAGGCACAACTTAATCACACGTCTTTAGACAATACCGACCCGGTTTGTGGCATGACTGTGGATCCTGCTCAATCAGCCGGGACACAGAGTTACAAAGGAAAGAATTTCTACTTCTGCAGCAAAAGGTGTAGCGAGAAATTCAAAGCTGACCCCGAGCGTTGGCTGAGGCCCGAAATGGCACGGGGCATGCCAGTCGAACATCCGGTAGCCGAATATACCTGTCCGATGCATCCGGAGATCGTTCGGCCGCAGCCTGGTTCTTGTCCGATCTGCGGCATGGCTCTCGAACCAAAGACCACGTCAGCCGCTCCGAGCGACGAGGAGAACGCGGAGCTGCGTGACATGACCAAACGGTTCTGGATCAGCGCCGGGCTGACATTGCCGGTCTTTGCCCTAGCGATGACTCACTTCCTTCCAGCAGGCGCGCAATCGTGGGCCGATAGTACGGCCTCACGATGGACACAATTTGTGCTGAGTACCCCGGTGGTCTTCTGGGCTGGATGGCCATTCTTTCAGCGTGGTTGGCGTTCCCTTGTGACGGGTCACCTGAACATGTTTACGCTGATTGCGCTCGGTGTTGGCGCGGCGTTTACGTTCAGCGCCGTAGCGATGCTCGCGCCAGATCTGTTTCCGCACACGATGCAGCACAACGGTAAGGTAGGCATCTACTTTGAGGCGGCAGCGGTGATTGTTGTGCTCATCCTTCTTGGACAGGTGCTTGAACTCCGTGCCCGCAGTCACACCGGCAGTGCCATAAGAGCGTTACTGAATCTTGCACCGCCCACGGCTCGAAAGGTTTCGTCGGGCGCCGATCAGGAAGTTCCACTCGATCAGGTGAAAGTCGGCGACCAGCTCCGCGTGGTTCCCGGTGACAAGGTGCCCGTCGATGGCGTGGTGGTTGACGGTCACTCCAGCGTGGAAGAGTCCATAATCACAGGCGAAGCGCTTCCTGTGGAGAAAACTGTAGGCGACAAAGTCACGGGTGGCACCGTCAATGGTCCAGGCAGTTTCGTAATGTGCGCCGAGCGGGTGGGGAGCGCTACGCTGCTTGGGCAGATCATCACCATGGTTGCTGAAGCCCAGCGGAGCCGCGCGCCCATTCAGGGTCTTGCAGACAAGGTAGCGAGCATCTTTGTCCCGGCGGTAACGGTCATTTCAGTGCTCACTTTTGTCATCTGGATGTGGTTTGGTCCCGAACCGAGGCTAGCACATGCGATTGTCAACGCGGTCGCAGTCCTTATAATTGCCTGCCCGTGTGCTCTCGGTTTGGCTACTCCGATGTCCATCATGGTTGGCGTCGGCCGCGGCGCGCAGGAAGGTGTGCTCGTGAAAAACGCCCAGGCGCTCGAGTTGCTGGAGAAAGTAACTACTCTCGTCGTCGATAAGACAGGCACAGTCACGGAGGGCAGACCTAGATTGGTGGACGTCCTGCCAGAAAATGGTTTCGACGCGAAAGAGATTCTGCGACTCGCAGCGTCACTGGAACAGAGCAGCGAGCACCCACTTGCTGCGGCAATTGTTCAGGGCGCAAAGGAGCAAGGCGTAGTTCTTGAGTCCGTGAAAGACTTTCGTTCGATAACGGGAGGGGGTGTCGGCGGTACTGTTGGCAGACGTGTGGCAATGATTGGGAAACCGGATTTCCTGCGAAGTGAACAAATCACTGGCTTAGAATCGCTTGAGGCGGCGGCTGTAAAATTCCAAGAAGAGGGAAGGACCGCGATGTTTGTGGCTGTGGACGGCAAGCCCGCTGGAATTCTTACCGTCGCCGATCCGATAAAATCCACGACCCCCGAGGCTATTCGCGAGCTCCATACGCTTGGTTTACAGCTCGTCATGGTGACCGGCGATAACCGGCGTACGGCCGCTGCTGTAGCGAAGCAACTCGGCCTTGATGCGGTCGAAGCTGAGGTTGAACCTGCGGGCAAAGTTAGCCTCATCAAGCAGCTCCGTGCAGAAGGTAAACACGTTGCGATGGCCGGTGACGGCATTAACGATGCGCCCGCTCTCAGCGAAGCAGAGGTTGGGATAGCGATGGGAACGGGTACGGACATAGCGATGCAAAGTGCGGGCATCACCCTCGTAAAAGGCGATCTCCGCGCCATTGCCAAGGCGATTCGCCTCAGTCGCGCCACGATGCGGAATATCCGGCAAAATTTGTTCTTCGCCTTCATCTATAACGCGCTCGGAGTTCCGATTGCGGCAGGAGTGCTCTATCCATTCCTTGGACTTCTGCTGAATCCTATGATCGCAGCGCTCGCTATGAGCCTTAGCTCGGTTTCGGTCGTTGTAAATGCGCTTCGATTGAGAAAAGGCAATCTATGAGCTCTGCAGGAGACCTCAAACGTTCGATGATTCATCATTTTCATGTGCGCGGCATGGAGTGCGCGTCATGTATTCACAAGGTGCACTCCGCACTTACATCAATTAGCGGAGTCCTCTCCGCCAAGGTGAGTTTGGAGCCTCCCGAGGCAGAAGTTGTGATGGCCAGTCATGTTGCCGTTGAAACAATGAACGAAGCTCTAAAGGCGGTAGGCCAGTACAGCCTTGAATCGCTTGCGCCGGACGATCAGCAGAAAGCTACGTCGATGTTTGTTCAAAAAAAGACAACGTTTTTCCCGCTTTTATTGCTTCTCGGCTTTCTTCTCGGAGGAGTCATTCTTCGGGAATTTAACCGTGGATTTCTCGACAGCCATTCCGCCATGAGTAATTTCATGGGCGGCTTTCTCTCGGTATTTTCCTTTTTTAAACTCCTCGACCTTAAGGGCTTCGCTGATACGTTTCAGTCTTACGATTTTATTGCTGAACGGAGTCGCGAGTATGCTTTTGCATATCCGTTCATCGAATTAGCTCTCGGGGTGCTCTATTTCATCGGGTTTGCTCCAACGATCACGAACGTCTTGACCTTGGTGCTGATGACGGTAGGCGGTGTCGGTGCAATCAGGATGTTCTCCAATCAACACGACACCAAACTCTTTTACGCGAGGACTTTTCTTAACTTGCCGTCAGCCAAGATAGCTCTGCTGGAAGCTCTCACAATGGGAGCTTTCGCAATCATCGCCCTTTCAAATTGAAGAATGTGTGTCGAAGGATACTATGAAAAACTGCCATAGCTGGATTATTGGTTGTGTGCTCGTCGCGCTCGCGGTTGTCTTTGTCTTGCCGAAATTCGGGTTGCCTCTTGCGGGAGCATCACTAATGATTCCCCTTCTTTTGATCGGCTGCTGTGTGCTCCCAGTTGTCATGATGGCGTTCGCTTCGACTTCAAAGGAGAAGGGCGGATGTTGTGATAAAAAGGATAACGTTGGCACGACGAGCTTGTCAGCGGAGCAAAAGGCGCGAAAGATGTGAACGTCGAGAAGGTAAGCGACTCTGCGATCAGCTCGGTTGGGGGCGTGAAATTATTAGTCTGTAGCAAAGGCTGAAGATGCACCGCAAAACGCCAGCTAGATTTCTTTTAGGTGTATGCGCCACTAGTGTTCTATTCGTTGCGATACTCTTGGTTAAGAATCGCGGCGAACACCGGAACCAAGTTGCTCCGATCGCACCGGAGCGTTCTATCGATGGTTCTCAATCAGCTACCGAAGTAGCCCTGACAAACGAATTCCAAGGCTCTTATCCGGCCGAAGCCTCACCTACTGGGATCGTGCGCGAATTCAGCGTTACAGCTGCCCCGGCACAGGTACAGCTTTTCGATGGTCGGGTAGTAAGCGTTTGGGCATACAACGGACAGGTTCCCGGTCCGACGCTACGAATTCGCCTCGGAGAAACACTTCGTGTTCTCTTCACCAATAACCTGGAGCAGCCATCGACAATCCACTGGCATGGCGTACGCGTTCCGAACAATATGGACGGTGTGCCGGGAGTAACGCAGCGTCCCGTACATCCGGGTGAAAGCTTCACTTATGAGTTTACGCCGAAGGATGCAGGAACGTTCTGGTTCCACCCGCACATACGCTCAAGCGAACAAATCGAACGGGGGCTCTTCGGCGTGCTAATTGTCGAGGATGCTCAGCCGCAACCATACACAAGAGATGTCGTCTGGGTTCTCGATGATTGGCTGCTGACTAATGAAGGTGAGATCTTCCCTGAATTCAATACCCGGCACGACCTTATGCACGATGGTAGGTGGGGAAACAAGATTACCGTGAACGGGGACGAAGCGGCGAGTCTGACTGTACGACCCGGTGAGCGAGTCCGACTTCGACTTCTCAACGTCGCTAATGGACGCGTCTTTGCCCCGAACTTCTCGTCCGGTGATCCTCAAATCATAGCGGTGGACGGGATGTATACGGCACGACCGATTCCTCTAGGTGGATACGAGCTTGCACCGGGCAATAGGCTCGACCTCGACGTTTTCTTTCCAGAAGCTCTGGGCGACACGCAGATATTCGTCCAAGATCGCTTCACCCGAACGCCGATTCCTCTTGTATCAATTACGGTCAGCGGGGAACCGGTGGCGCCCGTTCCGCATTTCGCGTCACCACCCCCTCGGCACGTTCCGCTCTGGGAAAATATTGACAGTGAAGGGCCGCGATTTGAGCTTCGCCTCACTTCTCGCTCTGGCGGGCAGTTCGGTATTCAGTGGACACTAAATGATGTAACGATGGAGCATAACCAGAATTTTCATGACCATCCGATTGAACCGTACCAACTCCCATACGCGCACTGGAGCAAAGTTCGTTTTACGAATCAGTCGTATCGGCTGCATCCAATGCACATCCACGGAATGTTTTTCAAACTTTTAAGTCGAAACGGCGTCCGAGTGAATGAGCCGCATTGGAGGGACACTGTCCTTGTTCACCCACGAGAGACCGTAGACGTGGGTCTAGTCCCAGAAGATAAAGGCAAGTGGATGCTTCATTGCCATATTCTGGAACACGCCGAATCCGGGATGATGACTCTCGTAGAGGTCTGGTAACTCTCGTGCTCTTAAAACGTTTTTTTGTTTGGGAAGCTCGCCATGATCAAGACCTTGCTCTCCATCCCCGGAACCACTCGTTTCGGGGAAAGGGGAACATGTCTCAGAAATCAGATTTTCCAACTCTTACAGAGCAATCCGACTACCAAGCTTACTCCCAACCTCTCCAGCACGGAGGATTCTCTCGAATCTCGGCACTTTTCCGCCGAAGGGCATCCTTTACACGGCAGGGGGTTTACCCCCTCCGATCGGGTTGCCCGCTCGACACAACCCGAAAAAAGAGAAAAACTGAAAAATCGGCCTCCGCATTGGGCCGCTATTGAACGATCTCGAGGAAGGCCGACCAACGGTATCCCCGAAATTTGGAATCAGGACTGTTTAGTAGGTCGCAAAAAACGAAGCGGATTTCTCGGGGTTGTAGCCGCGGCGGTCATAAAGCTTCGTCGTTGACGGATCGCGGTGACCGGCCGCCTTCTGAACATCTTCGAGGCTGGCGCCGTTTTCTAACGCTGTCGTGATAAAGGTCGCTCGCATTGAGTGCGCAGAGTAGCCGCGATCGAGCCCGAGGAGCTTTGCGTATTTTCGAACGACTCGGTCAATCGCGTCGGGGCTCATCTCCCTTCTTACCTTCTGCTGCTTGCCGTTGTGCTTCAGCGGCCGGAACAGCGGCCCGTTCATATCCTCCGCGTGACCGGCAACAAGTAGGTACGACTTTAGCCGCTGCGCCGTCTGCGGGTTGATCGCAAGCGCCTCCTTCCGGCCGCCCTTACGAACCATGCGGAGCGAATCGAAACCGCGGTTCTCGTGCAGGTCAGAGACTTTGAGGCTCGCTATCTCGGCGCGCCGTAATCCAACCTGCAGCCCCACAGATAAGATCGCCCGGTCGCGGAGTCCCTCAACTGTCTGCTCTGACGGGGCATCAAGAATCTTCCGCGCCTGCTTCTTCGAAAAGGCGAGCGTTGAGCCTTCCTCGCGGTTGATTGCCGGCCGCGTGACATCGGCAACCGGGTTTCTTTCGGAGTGCCCGTGCTCAACCAGGTGCTTGAATAGTGATGAAAGTGCGGCAAGCCGCCGGCGAATGGTCGAAGCCTGGGCGCCGTCCGTTTCCCGCAAAGAACGCTCCCAGAAAATGACCGCCCGGTGATCGACGGCCCGAAGCTCGTCGAGCGAGCGGATTTTCAGCGTGCGCATAAAATGCTGAACGTCCTGCCGGTAGGCGCGGCGGGTGCGGGGGCTCTTCTGCTTGGCGAGCCAAATCTCTTCCTCAGGGATCGCCGCGAGCGCGCCAACAGTCGAGCCGCTGGGCAGCGACGCCGTCTTCTTGGTGATTAGCGCGCGATCCCGACTCATCCCCTGCCTAAAGCTCTCTACGTGATAAACTGGATTATCACGTAGAGAAAAGAGGCGGCAGGGGGAAGTTGCTCGCGTTGCGGACTAATTTGTGGCCTGGGCGGCAGTCGATTTCGTGGGTGTCACCGTCGCGTTAGTCGGTGGATTCTTGGGGTAGTTCAGCTTCGCGCAAGCGCAGCGCCATCCTTCGTCGCTCTGCTTTGCAATGAACCTGCGGCAACCACTGCACCAAGTCGCGTTATACAAGTCGGCCAATAGCCCGGCGAACTCTTGAACCTCTGGCAAAGAAGGCCCGCTTGCGGACTCGCTGTTGTCGTGACCGCCACATTCGTTGCGAACCCAAACATTTGCGTCTAGACCACTCGCCAGCTTGGGATTCGCGGCCACAAAGCCTTTGTGGCCGCTCATCTTGCTGCAAGCTGGTTTCCAAAGATTATCCAGCGTGTGTTTCCGATTGAAGCGCGCCAGAATGGCTATCTCCAGGCTTTCCGTAAGCTGCTTGAGTAGCCACTCGAACAACCTTCCGCCTGCTGCCGCCAGGTCGCCCTGGCTCATGGTTTTGCGCACAGCCGGGTCTAGGATCTTATCGAGGTCCGTTTTCGCGTTTCCGAGAATGGGGCCATCGGTGATGGTCCAGTCAGATAGGACTGTGTAGGCATAGCCGTTGCTGCCAAGATGCTGCTTCAAGCGCGCGTAAAAAGGATCGTCGTGCGTCGTGATTATGATCTGGAAGTCCCCGAAGTGGGCGGCCAACAGTTCGGCCACGCGGTTCCGATGTGCAGCGTCAACAGAGTGCATCACATCGTCGAGAATCAAGACGCGGAAGTCCGGTGTTGCCGTCGTCTGCCGACGACAGAGCGCCAAAAAGTAGCAGAGGCCAAGGGTATCCAGGTGCGATTCGCTGAAATACCGCATCGGGTGGATTTCCTCCCCGTAAAAAGTGGCCTTGATGTCTATCGACGCATCGGCCGCTTCGCGTATCGGCAACTTCGACGGCGCTATTTGCTCGTTGGGATGAATGGCTTCGTAATAGCCTTTTGCGGTAGCGGACACCTCGTCCACAATCGCTTGAATCGTCTCCTTACGAGCCGCGACAGCATAAGCATAGAGCCGTTCAAGAACCGAGATGCGTTCAGAAAGCGACTGACGCAATACCGAAAGCTGCTTGTGCTGTTCCCACTCCTTCAACAGCGCATCAATCATGCTGTCCGCCCTGGTCAGCAGGGTATGGCGCTCCCCTGCCCCTTCGGCAATCATCTGGTCATCAATGACTTTCAGGACGGCGCTATGGTCCATCGCCGCCGCTTCAATCAAAGCGGGATAGTGAGCAAGTTGGGTGTGAGTCGTCGATTGCTCGTCCGCAAGAGGCACGAGTTGGTTCAACAAGTCCAACGCGTCGGTGTAGGCTTTC
>CAYOAK010000158.1:0-9268 GCA_964401925.1 uncultured Bdellovibrionales bacterium
GAAGGTCCGCTGCACGAAGTGGATTTCGAACCTCACGGCTTTCAGTGGATCGACTGCCACGATCATCTTCAGAGCGTCTTGAGCTTTGTGCGGCGCGGGAAGAATCGCGCACACCAGATGGTTTGCATCTTCAACTTTACCCCAGTTCCACGGCATAACTACCGGATCGGGGTCAGTGAAGGCGGGTACTGGGAGGAGCTGTTGAACAGCGACGCTGGGGTGTATGGGGGAAGTGGTATGGGAAATGCGGGCGGTGTAATCGCCGAGAACTTTCCGATGCATGAACAGCCGTTCTCCGTGAACCTCACTCTCCCGCCCCTTTCAGCTTTGATGTTCCGACCCTCCGGTGGATAAGCGTTCACGGTAACAATGTGAAATAGTAAGGTGGATGATCTGTGCGCAGTCAGCTCGTAGAGAAAGCTCTTCAGACGCTGCCGATTCAGCGGGGCTATTACGACATTTGGGGAAACTTCTTCGAACCGACCGAGGAAGGGACGCGCGGCATCCTGAAAGCGCTGCGATTCGATCCTGAACAGAAGCCTGAGAAAGTAATCGAGCAACTCGACGCGTGGCGCACGAAGAATGCGGAGCAGGTTCTCCCTCCCGCCATCGTCCTGCGTGGTTCGGTGCGGACGATTGAATGCCGCGGTCCGGATGCCCCCTGGGAGTTGATCGAGGAAAGCGGAACGCGTCACTCCGGAACCAGTTCACACGGAGTGATTGAGATCCCGGCAGGCGTGCCTGAGGGTTATCATCAGCTGGAGATGAAGTTTGGGCGGAAGACCCGACGTGTGAAGGTGATCATCTGTCCGCAGAGGGCATTCCACGGTCCTGAGCAGAAGTGTTGGGGACTTTCTGCTCAGCTCTACTCCCTCTACTCCGGAAAGAGCGAAGGACTCGGAGATTTCCACGATCTCTCGGCGATATGTGCCTGGGTGCGCCGTCTCGGCGGGAGTTTCGTCGGTGTGAATCCGTTGCACGCGCTCTTCCCGGGCGATCCGATCGGGTACTCCCCGTATTCACCTTCGAGCAGACGTGCGCTGAACCCGTTGTATGTGCATCTCGAAGAGCTTCCTGAGTTTCATCCTGAGGATCTGCGTCTGCACCAGTTTTTGCGCTCAAGACACGCGAATCTTCTGAACTATTCGGAGATCGTCGAGCGGAAGCTCGAGATCTTCGGGCGCTGCTTCGATCGATTGCGAACCTTTCCCGGCGGCCGGAATGAAGAGTTTCAACAATTCGTCGAATCGGCGCCGCCGCATCTGCGCCGGTTTGCCGAATATGAGGCAGCGAGAGATTCGGCGGCGCGCGGTGCCGAGTTTCAACTTTACTGTCAGTGGGCAGCTCATCAGCAATTATCCCGTGTCGCCGCGACGAGCGGACTTGAGATCGGCCTGTATCTCGATCTTGCAGTCGGAGTGAATCCTGCCGGTGCGGAGGTTGCCGAAGATCCGAAGCTCTTTGCCACTGGCGCCAGTGCGGGAGCGCCGCCAGATCTGCTTAACGTGCACGGGCAGGTTTGGGGACTCGCTCCTTACATCCCGTGGGAGCTTCAAGAGCGGGGCTATGAGCCGTTCATCGAGACGATCCGGTTCAACATGCAGTACGCCGGCGCGCTGAGAATCGATCACATCATGGCGTTGCAACGCCTGTTTTGGGTCCCGGAAGGCATGACGGGCCGGGACGGAATTTATCTCCAGTATCAGCTCTCGGATCTGATGGGGATCGTGGCGTTGGAAAGCCAGCGTAACCGTTGCATCGTCATCGGCGAAGACTTGGGAACCGTGCCGGATGAGATTCGGGCGGAGATGAGAGAGACGGGAGTCCTCTCCTACAAAGTGCTTTTCTTCATGAAGGACTATCATGGGGACGGCCGGTTCCTGCGGCCGGATGAGTATCCGGAGGATGCTCTCGTTGCGGGGAGCACGCATGATCTCCCCACGCTCCGCGGATTCTTACACGGACAGGATCTCGAGGTGCGGCAGCCGCTCGGACTCTTCTCGGAAAGCTGCACCTACGAAAGCGAGATGCACGGGAGAGCGAAGGACCGGGAAAGTTTGATCGCCCTGCTCCGGGAGCAGGGGTTTGATGTGGAGTCGGATGAGGCGATTGTGGCGGCGACGTACGAGCTACTGGCGCGAAGCCGTTCGCGGCTGCAGACAATCCAGATCGAGGATCTCATCGGAGAGCTGGATCAGGCGAATTTGCCGGGGACGGTGACAGAGCATCCGAATTGGCGCAGAAGACTAAGCCGGTCGCTGGAAAGTATCTGCTTTGATGAAGGGATCGAGGATTTTCTGAAAGAGCTACGGCGGTAACGACTTATGAGAAAGGCTGCGATTTTTCTGATTCTTTTGTTGGTCACCACGTCCTGTTCGTCGGCTTACTACGCAATGTGGGAGAAGCTCGGAAAGCAGAAGCGTGACCTGCTCCGCGATAACGCGTTGAAGGCTCGCCAAGAGCAGGTCGAGACGAACACGCAGTTCAAGGACGCCTTGGAAAAGTTGCGTGCCTCCTATCCGATCAAGCCGACCGAACTGTCCAAAACCTATGACCGGCTGAGCGGCGAGTATGAGCAGTCGAAGTCAAAGGCGGACAGTCTTCAGGCCCGTATCGAGAAGATGAATTCGATTGCGCGTGACCTCTTCCGGGAGTGGGAGCGCGAGGCAGAAAGCATGAGCAGCTCGAGCCTGCGATCACAGAGTCTGTCGAAACTCGAGCAGACGAAAGATCGTTATGAAGCGATGCACAGCTCCCTACAGCGAGCCCATGCGAAGACCGAGCCTGTCCTTTCGAAATTCAGAGACAACGTACTGTTTCTGAAACACAATCTAAATGCTCAGGTCGTCGGAGCGCTCGATAGTGAGGCATCGGACATGACGCGGGAGATCGATGAACTTATTCGGTCGATGAATCAATCAATCTCCGAGACCGACAAGTTTCTCGGGGAATTGGGATAGCGGGCGGACGGCGCGATGAACAGAAATGGTTTGAGGCTCGGATTCGTCTAAGTTGCAGCGCTCGAGTATTACATCCCTATGACCCGGTTTCTTTTCCTCCTGTTTGCCGTCAGCACCCTCTCTCAGGTGAGTGGTCCCCGCATCGCATTCGGGGAATCTTTTTTCGATCTCTCAGCCCAGAACATCAGCGGGGAAAACGTGCCGCTTTCAAAGTATCGGGGGAAGGTGTTGTTGGTCGTCAATATCGCTTCCCAGTGCGGCTTTACGGCGCAGCTGGCCGACCTTCAGCGCGTTTACGAAGAGTATCGGTCTCGTGGATTCGAGGTGCTCGCATTTCCATCCAATGACTTTGGAGGTCAAGAGCCCCTCGACAACCAAGGGGTGAAATCTTTCTGCGAGTCAAAGTACGGGGTGACCTTTCCGCTATTCGCGAAAGGCCGCGTGAGCGGAACGGAGCGGCAGCCCGTGTATAAGTTTCTGACTGAAAAGTCGGCGCCCGAGTTTAACGGAGATCCGGGTTGGAACTTTGTGAAGTATCTGGTTGGGAAAAACGGCACTGTGCGTGATCGATTCAGCTCGATGGCGACTCCGACAAGCTCAGCCGTCACCAGGCGTATCGAAGAGCTGCTGGCGGAACCCGCACCTGCTCCCTGAAACAAAACTACCTGACTCGAAACACTTTCCGCCCCTGAACCGAATTAAAACCCGAAGAAGTGAGTTGCGCGCCGGAAGAGTTGTGGTCATGCAGCATTGCTTTTGACCGGAGGCGCCGCCGAATAGCCACGCTTCCGATTGCGCTTCAGCTCATCTTCACAAAACTTGCAGCGTTTCTTGAAAGTGCTGCTGCCTTTTTTGCTCCGGTGAACGTACTCCTCGTTCTCGTCTACAATCCAGAGCAGATTGCATGCTGAGCAGGTCATGGTGTTCGGCTTGACCCGCGCTTTTTTTATTTTCGCGAGACATCGCTTATGGGCGTGACGCTTCACTCGTTTCGCCCGCTCTGCGAGGATTCGGCGATGCCGTTTCCGTTCGGCGAGCTTTAACTCGATTGGATCGGCGCCATAGGCGATCTGCCGGGCCTGGTCTACTTCGTGCAATCGCCGGCACGCTCGGCACCGGTCCAGGATGAAATAGACCTTTCCCCGCTCGGGCGACTTCGATGGCTGGAAATACTTCTCGACCGCTGGGAAGAGCTCCTTACAGTCATCGCAGTATTCCATGCGAACGCCGAGAACCTCATCCGGGTCTTTGCATCTTTTCCAACCGCGGGTTTCGGCATCTGTCAGAAACGCATCCCGTGCTGCGAGAAGTTCACCGTGAAGTTCGTTGGCGCGAGCTTCGGTGGCCTTCCAATGTTTCTCGCTGAACTCAAGCCGCTTTTCCAGCTTTGCGCGGTTGAGGGTGAGGGTCTCTTTCCAGCTGAGCTTCAGGCCGGCTTTCGCCTGAATGTACCAGACGTTCTGCTCGTCGATATGCGGAAGCACTAAAGTTGCTCCGCCTGAGCGTTTATTCATCCGATCGGCATGAGCGTTCCAATCGGCCGCAATCTCTTCGGCTGTCTTATTTCTCGGCTTAGAGGCCTTGATCACGAACGGATCAATCTTCCGGTGTTGCTCCTTACTGATCCGAATGATCTTAGGCGTTACGGGTTCACCGGCCTCGATCAGGGCTGCAATCTCGAGACGGCGGCGCTGATGCGCTATGGCGAAATACCGTTTGTCTCCCAACCGCGCCTGAACATCGGCGTTACGAAACATCTCCGCGGTCGTCATTCCCAGTTCCATGGCGGCCTGCAGGGCCGCTATCTGAGCTGGGGTCCATCGAGCTCCTGGCATTGCTGCAAACCTCCTTTCTGGGCGGAAAGCGCCTCAGTCCGCATGAGACGGACAGAAGCGCCGGCGGCCGGATCTACGTTTGCATTGAAAGGAAAGAACTCTCGGGACGGATCCCGTCGGAGAATCTGCCCGCTGGCGAATCTGGCCCGCTCGCGAATGTGATTTGTCTGGCGGCCAAACTTCAGCGACACCATGAGCAGGCGAAGGGAGCAACGTAAGATCACGGCGCCGCCGAGGCAAGCGCCGCCGGAACGGGGGGAAATTGCTGCTGATAGCGGGCCTCTGTTAAGGAGTTGGGTCCCGCTCGTTCACTCCATTTTGGCGTCGTGTAGAACCCACTTCATGCCTGGAGATGTGCGACATCCCTGGGCGTGACACTGCTGAAGGTTTCTGCAGTGCGCCGGGAAGGACTTATGGCCAAGAAGAGAACCGCAACCACATCCGGTGCGGATTCTGCCGCACCTACACCGGAAATAATCGAGCGAATTCGCATCGCTCTACATCTGCGATTCGGATGGAGGGCGTACAAAGTCGCCGCGAATCTGAAACCAAAGCCGAAGGATGCTTTGATTAATCAGATCGACAGAGAGGAGCGAGAGCGCTCTCCCGAGGCGGGACCTCTGGTCTCGTTAGAGCTGATGACGGACGATCGGCGCGCGCTGTTCGAATACTACGTGCTGAAATGGTGGCAGCCGGTAGACCGCGAGGTTCTGCCGCCCTCGGTTGTGACGGATTATTTCGGGACGAAGTTCGATTCGGTGATGAAGGTCATCAATCCGCCGCCGCCGGCTCCACCACCACCACCACCACCGCCTCCTCCTCCGGAGCCAGAGCTGGACGAACCCGAACCTGAGCCTGAACCCGAGCCGGAGCCTGAACCGGACGAGCCGGCGCCAGAGCCGGAACCCGAACCGGAACCCGAGCCGGAGTTCACGCCGGATCCGGTTGAGGATGAGAACGGGCAGCTGTTCCTGCCGTTTCGAGTCTGGCCGCTTTGCGGCTACCGGCCCTACAAGTACAGGACGCTCGGCCGTAAAAAGCCGAAGATCGTTCAACCGAAGCCGCCGAAGCCATTCAAGAACACGCAGCGCGAGTTCAAGTTCCGCGAATGGAAGCCAAAGCCTGAGCGACCGAAGCGAGCTTCTGTGGCTCGCAAGTCGGCCGTGCGGGAACCCCGTGAAGGTGCGCCAATCAGACGGCGGAAACAATTTGAATTCGGCTTTCTCCCGGGAGAGACATTTGAGGGAGGTGAGTCCGTGTTGCCGCCCGAACCATCGGCGGAACAGGGTCCGACCGAACCCGTAGAGGCGCACGGCTCGGCCGCTCTGCCTGAAGAAGGGAAGCGTCTGAAGCAGGCGAGGTTCTACTTTTTCGATCCAACATTGCGTCGCGGTGCGCCGCCTCGCGAGGACATCAATTTGTTCCTCAGGAAGGTGAATCCACTCGACCTGGGATTGCCGCTGCATGTCGAGGATGACGATCTTGTTCGTGCCCTTGCGGCAACGGATCTATGGACCGTTTCCGACATGGTGATTCTGCAGCTCATCCCCGGCTGGACCGAAGAGGAGTATCTGTCGGTTATCGGAAACGATGAGCTGAAGATTACAAATCGGAAGGGCGGTGTTCTCCCTGATTCGATTCGCTATCGGATGTACCAGATGGCGAGGAAGCACACCGGGAAGATTCTCTTCGCGCATTTCGAGGATTACTTCAAAACCGATACCGAGGTGCGTTTGAAGACCTTCGATGAGGCGGAAACCGATCCGCAGGCTTGGCTTGAAGCTGCGGAGGGATTTCGAAAATCGCTTTTGGCGAAAGAGCTGAGAATTCCAAGAAGTCCGCTCGAGCTTGTCGATCTGGTTGCGTTAAAACTCATGGCAGCCGAACGCCAGCTCAAGGGAGCGAAGCTCGAATCAATCCGCGTGAAGCTTCCCGCGGATACGCAGATCGATCTCGCTGCTCACGCGGCTGATCCGCTCGTCGAGCTGCCGTTTCATCGGCTTGCGCTGGATCCGAAGGATCTGCTGCGCACGCCACCGACGGTTTTAGAGGAGGTCGTCCTCAGCCAACTCGTGCTTCGTCATTTCGGCTGTGCCCGCCAACAAGCGGTGTTCAAGCTGTTGCGAATCGGTCAATCCGTATTTGGCCGGATACTCGGGATGGCCGGGAAGACCTTCGATGAGTGGTTTGAAGCCGCAGAACGGAAGAGAGTCTAGGTAAACCACCCGCGTCTCTCTCGTCCCGGCTATTTTTTTGCAGTGTCAACGCCGGGACCCCATCTCAGTGAGCCCGGCCGGTAAACTAAGCGTTCAGAACGCCGCGTTTCTTCGCTGCCGCTTTCTTCTTCACAAGCTTCTTGCTGCGCGCTTTCGAGCGCTTCTTCATCTTGTGGGCGCGGTGCTTTTCAGTCTTTGTTCTTTGACGAAGTTTAACGATCCGTCGAGGGGGATTTTAAGCCGCCTAATGCAAACTACCGACGTCGGTAGTCTTGAAGGCGAGGTCTTTGGACGGGGAAAGGAAGTGGGGCAGGCTATGCCTCCACGGGACCACTTATGGGCTGACGGGGAGGCTGCTTTGGGGCCTGTTCAGACAGTTCTAGAAGGAGTGGCTTCAGAGCCTTCAGCGCTCGCACCGCGTTCTTAGCGGAGCCGTTCATTTGGCCGAGTACGCGGGCACCATCCCCGTCTATCGTGAATGGGTTGATGATCAACCCCCTTTTAGCTGGAGTCCTTGGGAGCGTTTCCAGCAAACTTTCCAGCGCGACGGTGTAGAGGATTATCGCGCTCTGATCCATGCGACTGTCAGCGTATCGTCGAAGGTTATGGCCAGCTTCGAGCGCTGGACGTAGCGTGTTTACGGTAGCCTCTATAGTTTCTTTTTTTCCTCCAAACACGAGCATGTTGAAGAGTGCCTTTGTGGTCGCCTCAAGTTTCGCTTCACTGGCGAGCATCTCTTCTGCCCACTTTTTCACTTGAAGCGACAAGTTCTGCTCAGGTTCAGGTGTTGTCGGCTCGGGACGAGATGGAAGTTTAGGCTTCTTTTGAGCCTGTGCAATTTCCAAGACTTCAGGTGAATCGATTAGAGGTGCCATGGGCTCGTTATGGTTCGAAGACTCGATCATGTCTCCGAACCCTCAGGCAGCCCAAATTGTCGGTTGCGACATCTTTCTTTTTGCAGAGGGGCGCAGGGCAGGGAAGGGCTTGAGGAGGCAAATTGTCCGACAGGCTGTTGAACGGATGCGTCCGATGCCCCCGGTGCTTCACCCAGACGCATACAATCTGGTAAGACAGAAGGAGCCCATGGCCGATCTCGTTTCCAACACGAAGAGCTACCTCGATCTGCTTGCTCGCCTGAAGGAGCAAATCCGCACGGCGCAGGTGAAGGCCGCACTTGCCGTCAACAGTGAGCTGGTGATGCTCTATTGGGGCATCGGGAGACAGATTCTTGAGCGCCAGAGTAGAGAGGGCTGGGGAACAAATGTCATTCCCCGGCTGTCGAAGGACCTGAGTAGCGAATTCCCGGAGATGAAGGGGCTTTCGCCCCGGAACCTCGGCTACATGAAGGCATTTGCCGAGGCGTGGCCGGACGAAGCAATTTTGCAGCAGCTTGCTGCAAAATTACCCTGGTTCCATAACTGTGTGATTCTGGACAAGATAAAGGCCCCAGAGGAGCGGGTCTGGTATCTCCAATCTGCCATTCAAAATGGCTGGAGCCGGAACGTTCTCGCCATGCAGATCGAGGGCGATCTCTACCGCAGGCAGGGGAAGGGTATTACGAACTTTCAGGCGACCCTTCCCAAGCCTCAATCGGATCTTGCCGAGCAGCTCATCAAAGATCCCTACAACTTCGATTTCCTGACGCTCGGCCAAGAAGCCCACGAGCGCGATCTTGAGCGGGGGCTCCTGGCACACCTCCGGCAGTTTCTCGTCGAGCTGGGGGTTGGCTTTGCTTTCGTCGGGAGCCAGGTTCCGCTCCAAGTCGGAAGCGAGGAGTTTCGGATCGATCTTCTCTTCTACCACCTGAAGCTCAGATCCTTCGTTGTGATCGATCTGAAAATGACGGCCTTCAAGCCGGAGTATGCAGGGAAGATGAACTTCTACCTTTCTGCCGTCGATGACATGCTCCGGCATCCAGACGATAAGGCGAGCATTGGGCTCATTCTCTGCAAAGGAAAAGAGGGCCTGGTTGCTGAGTACGCGCTCCGCGACATCAACAAGCCTCTGGGGATCTCCGAGTTTCGGCATCTAGAGAATTTGCCGGAGCAGCTCAAGGGGACCCTCCCGACAATCGAGGAGATCGAGGCCGAGTTGGCGAAGTCGGAAGATCCACCCGCGCAATGAAACGCGCGTAGGGGGGCGTTGCCCTCTCTCGACTATTCCCGACTCGCCACTTTCCGCTACGCGAAAAGCTCGTCTGCTCTAAGCGTTCAGAACGCCGCGTTTCTTCGCTGCCGCTTTCTTCTTCACAAGCTTC
>CAYOAK010000159.1:0-9126 GCA_964401925.1 uncultured Bdellovibrionales bacterium
GTACACAGCTCGAACCTCTGCACAGAGATCCTGCTGAACACCTCAGAAGCCGAGACCGCGGTCTGTAACCTCGGCTCGTTGAACCTGTCAGAGTTCGTCAGCCGGAAGGACGGGATCAACCTCCCGCTCCTCGAGAAGACGGTTACAACGGCAGTGCGCATGCTCGATAACGTCATCGACATCAACTACTACCCGACCCCCGAAGCGAAGGCTGCGAACCTGAAGCACAGACCAATTGGTCTCGGCATCATGGGCTTCCAAGATGCACTCTTCGTCCGCGGCATCAGCTACGCGAGTCCGGAAGCAGTCGACTTCGCAGATGAGATGATGGAGGCGATCTCCTACTACGCAATCCTCGCATCGACCGAGCTCGCAAAAGAGCGCGGCAAGTATGCAAGCTACGAAGGCTCCAAATGGCACCGCGGCATCCTGCCGATCGATTCCATCGAGATCCTCGTCAAGGAACGCGGCCAAGAGTTCGCAGACATCGACACCTCATCCCGGTTGGATTGGTCGAAGGTTCGAAAGGCGATCAAAGCGAACGGTATGCGTAACAGCAACACCATGGCGATTGCTCCGACTGCGACCATCTCGAACATCACCGGAGTGACCCAGTCCATCGAGCCGGCCTACAAGCACCTCTATACCAAGTCGAACCTCTCCGGAGAGTTCATGGTGCACAACATCAACTTGGTCGATGAGCTGAAGGGCCTTGGACTATGGGACAGCGACATGGTCGATGACCTGAAGTATTTCGACGGCTCCATCCTCGAGATCGAGCGCATCCCGGACGAGATCAAGAAGATCTATCTGACCGCCTTCGAAATCGAACCGGAATGGATCATCGAGTGCGGAAGCCGCCGCCAGAAGTGGATCGACATGGGTCAATCGCTGAACCTCTACATCGCAGAGCCGAGCGGTAAAAAGCTGCACGACATGTATGTCCATGCTTGGAGAAAGGGTCTGAAGACGACCTACTACCTCCGCTCCCTCGGTGCGACGCAGATCGAAAAGTCGACAACGGACATCAACCGCCGCGGCCTCCAACCGCGCTGGATGAAAAACAAGTCGGCATCAGCGAACATCACAATCGATCGCGAGGAAGCAGCTCCGGCCGCTGCTGCTCCGGCAGTCGGTGAGAAGAAGACTGCCTCGGGCGCTGTTTGCGGATTGGATGGCGAGTGTGAGAGCTGCCAGTAAAAAAATGACAAAGTCGCTAGCTGCCTTACGGCAGCTAGCGACTTTGCAGATTATTAAATTGCTAAGGCATGAAGAGCTTCAAAGAAATGAGAACACTGGGACCGCGGACTGCCTGCCTCGCCGGAGCCATTTCGAAGGATCGAAGGATCTCGGACTTTCGCGGCGTAGGCGGGTCCCCGTCCGCTTTCCGGTTCACGCACTCGAACAATGCCCAACTCGGAACTCCACTGGGACCGCGAACGTCCCCGCCCGCTTACCGGCTCACGCACTCGAACTCTGCCCAACTCGGAACTCCACTGGGAGCGCGGGCGTCCTCGCCCGCTTACCGGTTCCCGCACCCGCACTCTGCCCGAACCTCACTGGGACCGCGGACGTCCTCGTCCGCTTTCCGGTTCACGCAAGCGCACCCTTCTCTCTTTCCCCAACGACTAACTAACCAATGGCATCGCCCAGAAAGCTAAAGCTACTATTCGAACGAGACGCAGGCCTCTGCCACCTCTGCGGTGGCCTGACCGTCGAGCCTGCCCGCCTTCCGTACCAACGTGGCCAATCAGACCTACTCGCAACTCTCGACCATCTCATCCCCCGCTCGCAAGGTGGCTCTCGAAAACTCTCAAACTCCGCCCTCGCACATAAATGGTGCAATGCATTTCGAGGAGAGCGTGAGATTACTAACGACCTAAAAGCCCAAGTCCGTTCCGGTCTCCAGGAAAAGCTAACCCGACTCGAAAGCGTAGCCCCCTCTCTCCCCATTCGCCTTTCAACTCTCAACCCTTTAACAACCACTTCTAACTAACCAACAACGTACAACCCATGCTCACCTTCGACGACAACGACTCCACCACCCCGACCCAAACCGCCATCCCCGCAGAAGGCACCGAGAAGCGTTTCAAAGCTTCCGAAAAGCGGATCATCAACTGCAATCAGGTCGACGTAAATCAGCTCATGCCGCTCAAGTACAAATGGGCATGGGAACACTACCTGAACGGCTGTGCAAACAATTGGCTCCCGACCGAAGTCCCGATGGGCAAGGACATCGAGCTCTGGAAATCAGACAAGCTCTCCGCTGACGAGCGCCTCCTCATCAAGCGCAACCTCGGCTTCTTCTCCACCGCCGAGTCCCTTGTCGGAAACAACATCGTGCTTGCAATCTTCAAGCACCTGACAAACGCAGAATGCCGGCAATATCTTCTCCGCCAAGCATTCGAAGAAGCAGTGCACACCCACACCTTCCACTACATCACCGAGTCACTGAACCTCGACCAGTCCGAGGTCTTCAATATGTACAACGAGGTGAACACGATTCGTAACAAAGACGACTTCGAGATGAAGCTCACGGCGGACATCATGAAGCCCGGCTTCACGACCGAAACCCCGGAAGGCGCCCAGAAGTTCCTCGAGAACATGATCGGTTACTACATCATCATGGAAGGGATCTTCTTCTACAGCGGATTCGTAATGATCCTCTCGATGATGCGCCAAAACAAAATGAGCGGCATCGGCGAGCAGTTCCAATACATCCTCCGCGACGAGACGATCCACCTGAACTTCGGCATCGACTTGATCAACAGCATCAAGGAAGAAAACCCAGGTCTGTGGACGCCGGAATTCCAGCAGCACATCGTGGAGCTCATCGACGAAGCGGTGAAGCTGGAGATCGCATACGCATCAGATTGCCTCCCGCGTGGGATTCTTGGGCTCAGTGCCGAGATGTTCACGGACTATGTGGGCTACATCGCAGACCGGAGGCTCGAGCGGATTGGATTGAAAGCGCAGTACGGGAGTAAGAATCCGTTCCCGTGGATGAGCGAGACGATCGATCTTGGGAAAGAGAAGAACTTCTTCGAGACGAGAGTTACCGAGTATCAAACTGCGGGAAGTTTGAACTGGTAGGAACTGCATTGCAGGGCTAAGGAGAGGATGAATGGGAATTCCATTCAGTTTTGTCAGGCTTCTCCGACTCGCCATATTTCTTCAGTTAATCGTTCTGATTTGCGCGGCCTCTACGAACGCAGAGGCCGTGTACACGCGAAACGTGAAAATTCCGTCGGTCGGATTGACGTATCAGGATGTCGCACAGATTCTGGAGCGAATGCAGCGATTCATCGACAGCGCTAATCAAGGCGTTAGCAAAGAGAGTGCAACGGAATTTTTTGAGGTTTCTGGGGCCGATGGGGGCCTCAAATTTCGCAATGGCATCAATTTGGCAGTTGTACGAAGGGCGAAAGATACTTCTCTTTCATTGACCTATCTCCTTGAGATCAAGGATGCACCAATCTCGCAGGTAGGAATCACCCTTCGAGATACCTTCAGAGAAATCAACATTGGGGGAACCTCGGAGGATCAAACGGAGTCTCTCCTGCTTTTATTATCTAATGACTTCCAAAAGCACAGGACCTGGTGGGGTGGCATTTATGTCCGATTGATCATCGGTACTGCCATCCTTGTTGGTGTGCTTATTGCAGTAATCCAGTCCCGGAAAATATCTGAGTTGGTGCAGCTAATATTGGTTTCAATAAGTGTGATCGGGTGGATGCTCTTCTCCTTAGGCGATTGGGGGATCTTTCCCGGAACCGCTATCTATTCCGAAGACGCTACCTGGTATGTCCGGAACGCTGCGATGATTGGACTGCTAGGCCTCGTTTTGTCTGTTGCCTTACCGATCTGTCAGCTCATCTTCTCGCGAAGACCTACAAAAGAGACTTTCGCGAGGGAAATTCCCGATATTCAATCGACACCCGCCCTCGCCAACAGGGCACAAAACGAATAGGCGGATGTTGCGCTCGGACATCTTCAAAGACGGAGAACAAGCCTTGTTACCTTTCCGGGCGCTGATTTTTGCACCTTGGCAAAGGAGATCGCGCTTCCTCTCTCAGATTCCGGAATGTCTGGAGAGTTCGGTGCTCACGCGACCGTCCACTCAGATCTTATATTATATCAATTGGGCAAGCACCATCCGAAAGGCTGTAGCCAGTCGGAGGTTGCCGAGCTCCTGAAGATTCAGCCGACAGTTGTTCGAGTTCGAAAGAAGTCTCTCGGATTCGGACGCCACGTTTTTAATTCGGATAGGAATCAGAACGCGCGAGTGGCACGTGCGAAAATAGCGCAGGATTCAAATCGAAAGCAGAGCTCGGAACGCCGGGCCGCGAAACGCGAAACGCTGATTCGAAAGGCAGATAAAATTCGCGCGGACGGGGGTATTTATAAGAAGAAGAAAGTGGACCCGAAGCCATGCCCAGAATGTCGAAATGACTTCTTTGCCCATAAGGATTTCTTCTACAGCGGAAAACGAAAGCAACTGCGAAAGGGTTGTATCCCCTGTGTGAACGATATTTCAGCGGCTAACTTTGCGAAGAAAAGAAAGGGTTGAATGAGAGCGGTCGAACTGTGACCGCTCTCCGGCGCTGCATGTCGTGACCCTTCCTGGATGAGCTGGTGCAACCCAACTCAGTCACGGGATACTACGACGATCGCTGGCCTCGGCCAGTCGTGGTGATCTCCAGCACAACACGGACGGTTTTCTTCCCCTTCGGTACCTTCACGCGGATGGTGCGATAGAAATTCTTGAGCGACCCAAAATCAGCACGCTTCTCAAAGTTTCCCTGCGCCGGCGTAACATCACCGGTGAATACCGGTTGCTGTCCTTGTGTGACGGAGCCGTTGAGCGTGAAGACCGCCGCACCGTCAACGAGGAGCTCTACCTTGCTGGTAGCAACTCCACTCGTCTGCGGAACATCGGTGGTCGAAACGATCAGATCCTTGATGTTCAGGCGCACTGGGACAGTCAGTTCCTTCTTCGACTTGCCCTTGCGAGAGAGCTGGAAGACTGTCTTTCTTGTCTTGGTGAACTCAACTTTTCTCAAGGACGATCGGGACAACATGACGTCCCCTTCATCTTCCGTACTACTGTAAGCGACTCCCACACCCGATGCTGAGCGAACTTTCCCTCGCGCAGATGCAGTTCCGAGGTCCGTCGGAATGCGCGAAGTGTAAAGCGAACGGGTCTGCTTCGACTTAAACCAGCCGCCGACAGCAAAATCGGTCAGTTTGATTCGAGGCTTTGCTGGAAGTGACGCCGGATCTCCTCCTTCACTCGAACCTCCTCCTTCGGTTCCGGTGTCTCCCCCCGTGTCCTCGTCTGTGCTGCTTGACCCACCCTCAGATTGATCTTGCGCCTCTGTCTCCTTCGTCTCAACGGAATCAGTAGATTCCATGTACCGAGCAACGGCATGGACGGCGAGGGCCCCGGTTATCGGCACGAAGACGATAACTGCGACAGTGGCAAATGGGTGGTCCGCTCTGGCGGTGGTCGGTGATGAGACCAATAAAGCGGAGAGAAGAAGAGAGAGAAACAAACGGAATCTTTTCATAACGATGATCGCTCCAGTGGGGCCTATGGGAGTGGGCCCGCAGTTGTTACTTCCGGCGATATCTAGCTGATTGTAGAATAGGAGCAACTTTACGGCCCTGGACGCGCCGCCTGGGGATCGGGTGCAACCCAACTAGACGTCGTGACAACGAAAGAAGGGAGCAGAGCAGAATTTAGTTCCGGGTTAGCGGAAAATAGTTGGGTTGCACCAGCGGGGTGGATCGCACCAGCCGGGGATCGAATCTTGGACATACCCCCGTTTTATAACAGATTTTTCACCTACTCGTTGAACTCGCAGAATGGATTTTCCAGGGAACTCAGAGAGGGCAGTCAGCCACGAGTTACAGTTGGCTGCGAGTCGAGCATAATGCCGTCGCGCCTCTTTCAAAAAAAATCACGGGTAACAGACATTTGTATTGTTTTAAGGAGGGCTAATGAGTGTCAGTGTCAACGTTCGCATCACAGCGATATACGCTGGGTGGCAAGAACTCGAGAGCAAACGCCGTGACGGCGTGCCCGTTCTCGATTTTGATTTGGCGCCTCGCCTTCCAGAGTCCGAAAAGATTTCCTTCGAAAGTCGTGAGGAAGTCCTTCGGGAGGTCGCGAAGGTTCTTGCCGAACTCGAGCACTTGCCCGAACGACAATTTGCCAACAAGCACTTCCTCCAGTGGAAGTTGCTCGGGACTCATTCGTTCCTCCGGAAGTTGATTGGAGAGGAGATCTCATTTCAGGAGCTCCTACTCGACACGATGGGAATACAGTCACGGCGGCTCCGGCCAGAGGAATTACTCTGGCTCAAGGAGGGTCTGAATAATGCGCTTGCCGGCGCGGGCATAAACGCTAGGGGCCTTACGCGGGCGGAGCTGCAGGCCCAAGTTTTTCAGCCGAACGTTGAAATCTTCACCTCAGCGTTACCATTGGAGGCAAAGTCTTGGATAGCGGCGGTGCGCTCGGCGCTCAACCTGTCAATTTCTGATCCACAATATGAGATCCAGATCTCCTGCGAAGATACATATTGGAAGAACTGGATCAGTGGCAACCTGGGTGAGCCCGCACTTCTGAGGGTCAATACCCATTCGCGAAATTTGTTCTGGAAGGGCGACGAAACGATATGTGGCGCGCACGAAATCGCGGGACATGCCCTGCAACTGACCGCGATTCAGGCCGCCGCCCTGCAAGGGAGCGTCGATCCCGCGGCCCTGAATTCCACAGTGCATACCGCGGAACAGTTTCAGTTTGAGGGTGTTGCGATGACGGTTGCTCACCTGTTTCGGGACGAGCGCGACGACCCATCGCCGTTTGGGTGGGTCAGTTCGTGGGCAGGCGCTCTCACCCTCGGGTTGCTCAACGAGGCGCAGTTGATGATGATGGACGGAGAGACTTTAGACGGTGCTGTGAGCTATTGTCTAAGCCATCATCCATTTGCCCCGAAGACGCAGATATCGGGCGACCTCATCGAGAGGTCCACAAAACCTTTGATGGCCGTCTATCAGGCGGTGTATTTTCCTGCCTTCGCGACGTTTATGCGGCTCGAACGCGCTGCCCCAGAAGTGCGTTGGTCAATATTGAGAAAGATCTACAGCGGTTTTTACACGCCGCAGCAGATCGAAGGGATGCTGACGGACGCCGAAGTGCCACTCGCATTCTAGGAAAAAGGTTCGCTACGATGTCTGTGCCCAACCCACCCGTGCGTGCGGGCGAAAAGAGAACCAGTGCCATTTTTGGCTTTAATGATTCCGCAGGAATTTGGCCACTGGTTGAGCTGCGACACCTACGCAACGGGACCACCTCTCGACATTTAGTCTGGTGCTCCTAACGCGTGGCGATTGGAGACCCCAATGATTGAACGCGAACCCGAGCCTATGCTACTCACCGACCTCTCTCAGCTGATGCGGTAGATGGTTTTCTCGCCCCCTTGCCACATCGGCAAGGAGGTCGCCAAAGGTGACTACATATCGATCGATGGTTTTGATGGCATTAGGGCTGCTGTTGTTGAACGGCTGCAGACAGACGGAAGATCCGTTTGCAACGGCGAAGGCCGCTCTCACCCACCCGGAGGATATCGCTCTCCTCAAATTCGTCTCCAGCATTGAGCTCGTACAGCTCCCATCGGTGGGTCCCAACGCGACCTTTCTCGCAGCGTTCGATCCTAAGCGGAAGCGGCTCAGCTACGTTCCGCCGCTGAAGGATCTGACATTGCTCAGCATGTTTCATGAGGCTGAGCATGGATTCCTCGACGAGTTCAATCTCCCGGCGATTCGCAATGAGATTCCCGACGCCCTGACCAGGATGGAGGCGAGGGCGCGAACGGCGGATGCACGCAGGGCGCAACAATTTGAAAAATATTTCAGATCTCGAAACCCCGCTCGCGCCGATTGGTTTCTCGCAAAGGCAAAGATCTACGCAGAAACCGCAAAAAGCTTCGAGCTCCTGAACAAGGCGGCTCGCTTTGCTAGGCGATTAGGAAACTCGGGCCGCCCGGAGTTGATGGGTCTGCAGGAGCCACTGAATCGGGCTATCATGAGCCTGAATGAGCAGGAGCAACCATTCACTACTCCAGACCGGGTTGAACCTCTCCGCAACATACTCCGGAGAATCGACGCTGCCGATCCTACGCTTGCGGAATTCGGGACCTTGATAGTTCCAATGATGCTCCGGGAGATCGATGAAAGGGAAGCTACCGTCAGGGGCTCTCCGCTCTAATCTCGCGCGCGGGCGGCCGCGGGTTCTCAGATTTACGGTTCCGGCGGCCGCCTGCTTTCGTAAAAGCGAACACGACAGACAGGGCATTCTCGCCTTACGCCACTGGATAATAAACTTGATCAACGAATGCGCAACGAGGCTCTTGCTCTAAAGCAGATCTCGTACACTGCTCCGGATTCGATGTATCTTCGACCTCGCGGCACTTTGCTCCCCCAATGCTCGGGGGTTAATCGAGAAGGGAGCAGAATTTGGTTCCGGATTAGCGAAAAATAGTTGGGTTGCACCAGCGGGAGGCAGCGGGAGGCACCAGCGGGGTTGTGCGGCGGATTCTCGCTGCAACACTCGCTCAGGCCAATCAACAGCCGGCGCTCCTGCTCAGGTTGCTAAACGGCGCCTAGGATGTTGGGCGCAAATTGCCCTGCCCTCAGCTCGACAGACCCTCAAGTCGATTCTTCATATAGAACGACCGCACTGGCTCCTTCGCATACTTCCCTTCCGCAATCGCCGAGAAAGCCTCGATAGTATCTGCGAGCGGGATAAAACTCCCCTTCATCCCAGTGAATTGCTCGGCGCAGAAAAATGGCTGACTGAGAAAGCGGAAGAGCTGAAGCGCCGGCGTGCGGGACGGGTCGGAATTATATTCCCATTGAGGATCTTTCGTCGCACCCGGGTGGAGCCTCCCGACAAGCTCCTCGACGCGGGTCCGAACGAGCGTCGCTACCTCTTGGTGGCGGGCAGTGAGGAGCGACTCCGAAAATGCCTGGGAGCTGGACTCACGGGGATCATATGCCGGGTAATTTCCCTCGACCGCGAGTGCTCTTGCGCAGAGAATTTTTGTCCGGAAACCGCCGATC
>CAYOAK010000160.1:0-9107 GCA_964401925.1 uncultured Bdellovibrionales bacterium
AGGATGCCCTCGAGCATCAGCTCCACCGCGCACTTGTCACCGTCTCTGAGACAAAAAGGGGGGGGGCGGCGGAAGGGGGCGGACAGGTGCCTGTGACCATAGACGCAAAAAAAGAGGCGGCACCCGTGCCGCCTCTCCGGACCACAGTCCGTTCGTTTCCTAACCCCTAGATTTTCGGAAGCGCCTGGACGAACTCCCGTGTTACTGCCGGGGATGTGTCCTTATTCACTGACGAAAGGAGATCCGAGTTCTGCAGCTCCTTTCCGTACAGGTTTCGCACTTCATCCGCGTCGATTCGCACGCCCGTGCCATTCAGTGAAGCACCCGCAAACAGTCCGCGCTCTTGCACATAGGCAATCACGTCCGGATTCTTCGTCGAAAGTTCGAGCTCCATCGCCTTCCGATCTTCCGTCGACGCTACGAAGCTCCCGTTCGCACCAAGCGTAAGCGTTCCCGATTCGATCTGACGCCGTGCCTTCTCGGTTGTGAGGAGAAGAACCATATCGGTCTTCTTCGCGCCGAGTTGAGCGCCGATGCTTGCTCCGCTGATATCGAGCGGTGCGGCATTGCTCCAGCCTGTCGCACTGCGGCAGCTGATAAGCCCGTCGCCGTGGCTTCCGCCGACTCCGAGGGCGACCTGCGTCACTTCTGGAAAGACAGCGACACATTTTGCCTTGTTGAGCTGCTCATCAGAGATCGACTTCGAGCTGACGAATTTTTGGAATACGGATGCCGCCTGACGTGCGGTCTCCTGAATTTCCCGCTTCGAATCGGCGGTCAACGCACCAATCGAGCCGCGGGCATCGCGCTCGCCGGAGCGGACCGGAGTCGTGCGATCGTCGGCACCCGCTGACGAAGCTGCGAGCATGAGCGCAAGCGCTCCTGCCGAAAGTTTTGTGTAGTGTTTCATCTGTTCTCTCCTTGTTGAGATAAATTTTCGTGCAGCGCCGCGTGGCGCCCGGTCCTTCGCGGAAACAGCGAAGGGACGGGCGCACTTTCCCCTGAAGCCCGGGGCAATGAAATGATCAGAATCATGGGCCCGTTGTGGCCTCGCGCTCAGCGAGCGCGACAAACAAACAGCGCAGTATTCGAATACGCACCTGACCCGTCAATGAACGGTGTGAGAAATTATTGGAAAAATCGAGTTCTCGAGAAGATTATCTCCCATTTCGCGAACCCCTTCTTAAGACACATCCGCCTTTCGACAGACCCCTCATAGAAAGCTTCGAACTCATCCGTGTGTCACGGACTGATCAATTCCTTCTACAACTGCTTCTGTGACTTACTGCGCGGGTGCTTCCGTCGTTTCTTTAGGACCGATGCAGCAGCTTCCATCTTGCTGCCACGACCGGCATCCCCAATGAGAAAATCCCTCGTCGTTACAGCCATACGGGCACGCTTGGCAGATCGGACCCAACGGCTTGTCCCGCCCCGCCGTTGGGTCGGCTTGAATCACCTCTTGTGTTCGCTGCGCAGGATAGGTGAGTTGCGAACGGTCCTGCGAGCGGGAACTCTTTTCCCGGTGCTGTTCAATATCGATATTACCGGGCGAGCTTTGCGCCCAGGCGGAGCTGCTCATCAGAAACGCCGCGGTGCATAGGAGCTTACGGAACATAAGGGACCTCCGGATGAATCGATCCAAAACTATCGCGCGCGTCTCGAAGAGGCTACGATCTTGATCGCTCCCGGCTTTCGGCCGGACCGCTTGACCCGTTCCTCGCCCGATGGAAAAAACGAAAGATGAGCTCGCATCCGATTCTTGAGAAGCTTCACACCGCCCAGGCAAACGCGGAGAAGCATCGCGAGCTCAATGCGTTCGTGATCGAGCTCTACAGCGAGGCGGCAGTACAAGCGGCCGCGCCGGATGCCAAATCCGGAGCCTTGGGCGACCTGCTCTTCTCCGTCAAAGACCTCTATGAGCTAGCGGGCACACCGCTCCGGGCCGGCACAAAGGCCACGGTGAAAAAGCCCAAGTCCGAGGGCCCTGTTCTCCGTGCACTGCTCGATGCCGGCGCGATCTGTATCGGAAAGACCAACACCCACGAGATCGCGCTCGGACTGACCGGCGAGAACCCGTGGACAGGCGATGTGCGAAACCCCGTCGATCCGCTTCGCCAATCCGGCGGCTCCTCGAGCGGCTCCGCCGTCAGCGTTGCAATCGACGCCTGCGACTTCTCACTCGGTACGGACACAGCGGGCTCGATTCGCGTGCCCGCTTCGCACTGCGGCATCTTCGGCTTCAAACCTACATTCGGACTGCTCTCGACCGAGGGAATCCTTCCCCTCGTTCCAAGCTGCGATCATGTTGGAATTCTCGCGAAACGCCTGCAGACAATCGTTCGCGTTCTTTCAACTCTTACGCCTCTCGCCGCGGCAACGAACTGCGCACAGCGGCTCGCGTTCCCGCGCAGATACCTGGACGGAAAACTCTCTGAGGAGGTTCAAAGCTGTTTCGAACAATTTTGTGCTGCTCATTCTGTCGATCCGCTGGATGACACTCTTCCGCCCGCTACTTGGATCGTTAACGCTTACGGAAAACTTCGCCGTGAAGCTCTTCATGTTCATCGCGAGGCTCTACTGCGTGAGCCCGACAATTTCTCGCCGGCCGTTCGTGACTTGTTGCAAAGCGGCGATGTGAGCGATTTGGACTACGAAGCGGCGCGGCGATTCCAGGACGATCTGTGTGATTCGCTCGCGTCGCAATTCCGGGAGTGCGACTTTCTGATTCTGCCGACCGTCCCCGTGGCAGCGCCATTGCGTGGTACGACGGAGGTGCAGCTTGTCACCGGTACTGCGCCCGCTCGAACCGCTTTCCTGCACCTCACACTGCCCTTCAGCATGGGCAAGGTCCCGGCGATCAGCTTGCCGCTTTTCACGGTGAACGGTCTTCCTGTCGGTCTCCAAATTGTCGGAAAAAAGGGAAGCGACGCGGATCTATTGGAGCTAAGCAAGCGCTTCCTCATCGAATCGAGCGTCCGCGTGGAATAAGCCGCTGTTTCTAGAGCCGTCCTGGTTTAGTCCCGGTACGATTTGACGGCCCAAAGGGCCGACAGGATTTCCTATATAGGACGGCTCTAGGCTTTTGTTTCGCTCCGAAAAGAGCGCATCCAGCGCACTTTCTACGCATTACGGAGGCGGCAAGCCCTTGCACGCCTCCGCCGGTCGCCATCCAAGGCGACCGATAGAGCGGTTTCCTCTGCCACAACTAACCTAGTACCGCTCTACGATGTCGCCTTCGGAGTGTCGGCATTCCTCAATATGTCGCCGTGGCCCGTTTGGCGGATAATCGCAAGAAGCTCCGCATGCGCCGGCGGTGTCGCCGCCAGGAAGCCATTGATCGTTTTATCGTAGCGCTGCGTATCACCGCGAAGGTCGGTCATCTTTCCACCCACCTCTTCGATGATAATCTGCAGGGCGGCACCGTCCCAAGGGTTCCTGTAGGAGAAGACCACGCCGACGAACTGGTCGAGCGCGAGAAGAATTCCGGAGTAACAGACACTGCACAGATACAAGTTCGTCGTCTTGTAACCGTTAATCGCCTCGAGAAAACCGGGATGCGTAATTCCGGCAGAGACGATCTGATTCTCGAGGCCACGGTTCGATAACGTGGCAATCCGCTCTCCGTTCAAAGTTGCGCGCTTGCCTCGTTCCGCGACCAGCATCCGGCGCAGGAACGGATCGTAGAGAACTCCAAGCTGCGGAATCCCGTTCTCGCAGAGCGCCAGAGAGAAAACCGCTGTCGGGCATCCGCGGCTGTAAGGGATCGTCCCGTCGATCGGATCGCAGACCCAGGTCCAGCGGCCATCTCCATGGAGTCGGCTCTGCTCTTCCGCGAGCACGGAATGCTCGGGAAAATGTTCCTTCAGCTCGTCGATGACGAGCTGGTTGATTGTGGTGTCGGCAACGGTGAGCGGAGATCCATCGGCTTTGATGTCGGTCGGGATCCCAAGCACGAAATGCTTGAGCATAATCTCACCCGCCCGATCGGCCAGCGACAGGGCGAGCTCTAACGGTTGCATCTCATCCTCCTCACATCCTTTCGACGACCTTGAGCCCGAGGAGCTCAAGGGTCTCGCGGAGCACATCCTTCGTCCTCCGAAAGAGTGCAAGCCGGGCACCGGCAAGCCTGCTCTCTTCTCCGACAACGCGCAACACCTGGTAAGCCTTGGAAAAGGCGAACGCCAGTTCGAGTGCATAAGCACTAAGATATGCGGGCTCATTGTCCGCGACGACTCGATCGAGTGTCGGAAGAAACTCATCCAGCTGAACCGCGAGCCGGTAGGCTTCCGGCTCCGGCAAGAGATCTGAGGCCACCTCCCTTTCGGGATTCAGGCCGCTCTCCTTTGCGCGTTCTTCGATGCCGTTTATGCGCGCCACTGCATAAAGCAGATACGGTCCGCTGTCTCCGGAGAACGCCATCGCGTGCTCCCAAGAGAACTGCACATCCTTCATCCGCTGCCGGTGCAACGTGCTGAAGAGGATCGCGGCAAGCCCAACAGCGTCCGCTACCTCATTCTCATTCACATCGGCCGGACGTTTCGTCACGGCTTCGTTGTATGCTGCGAGCGCGCGGGATTTCGCCTCATCGATGAAGTCGTTGAGCTCCACAAACTCTCCATCTCCTCGAGTCTTCATCCCAAGCACGCTTCCGAAAGGTACGTGCTCGATGCGATCTGCGTATGGTGCCCCGATTGCGCGAAGCACCCCTTTGATCTGCTGAAAATGCAAGGTTTGCGGAGCGCCGACGACATAGATCGCGCGGTCAAATTTGAAAGTCTCGGCACGATATTTCGCCGTCGCAAGATCGCGCGTCAAGTAGAGCGATCGACCATCAGGGGTTAAAACACGTGCGAAACCGATCTCCTCCCCGAGGTCGACCCCGAGCGCTCCCTTCGATTCAACGAGCACACCCGAGCTTTCCAGAAGCTCTTTCACCGCCTCAAGTTTATCGCTGTAAAACGACTCGCCGGTGTAATGGTCGAAAGAAACATTCAGCCTGCTGTAGGTCTGCTTGAAGTAGGCCATCGAGACCTTCAGGCACCACTCCCAGAATTTGACGGCTTCACTCCGGCCTTCTTCCAGATCGCGAAAATAGGCTCGCGCCATTTCGTTCACATCGGGATACGGCTTCCCGTCGTCGTTGGCCGGGGCCGTTCCGGCCTCGATCTTCACAGCCTCTTGTGCGGCCTTCACGCTCGTCGCTCGCCGGTAGAGCTCCACAAGCTCAGTCACCGTTTCGGATTTTGGCTTCCCCCAGATCTCACAACCGGCCCAGACAAAACCGAACTGCGTTCCCCAATCGCCTAGATGATTTACCGAGGTCACAGTGTAGCCGAGGTAGCGATAGACTCGATCGAGGGCATTTCCGATCACGGTCGCGCGCAAGTGACCGACATGGAACGGCTTGGCAATGTTCGGTGAAGAATATTCGACGACGATACGCTCGGCGGAATGGTCCGGCCTCGGCCGTCCGGGCCGAAGAGCAGCCGCCACAAAGGCCGGCCGATCGAACTTGAAGTTCAAAAAGGGTCCTGCCGTGGCCGCTGATTCAAATCCCGCAGGAAGCTGGAGCTGCTCGCGGATCTTCTCGGCAGCGATCGGTGGCGGAAGGCCCGCGCTCTTAGCGAACTCAAAGACCGGGTAGGAGATGTCGCCGTGCTCAGGGTTCTTCGGCGTCTGGAGTTTTCTGACTACTTCCTCCCGGTTTTCATTTGTATGTCGCGCAAGCTCGGCGGCAAGAGCTCCGCGCAACTCTTGTTTTACAGAGACCGAGTCAGGGAGAGATTTGCTCGGTATGTCCATTAAGCCTTTGGTGACAGCAAATTGTGGCGTAAAGAGCGATAAGCTCTTGCCTTCACGTTAATTTTTTCGTTTAAGCACCTTACTCTAGCGGAATCTTTGCGGCGAATGAAGAAGGTATTGGCGTTTTTGCTACTGGTGACCTCTGGTCTGCTACTGAGCTACTCACACCCTCGGTCGCGATTTCTACCTGAGGTGCCGCTGGGTGCTCCGGAGATTGCGCACGGCCAGAGCAGTCCGGCTGCGGCCGCAGGCGGACCCGCCTTCACGCCCTACCCGCTGAACAATCCGGAACGGTTGAAGGGGCTTTGGAAAGAGGGGAAGGCAGTCTTCTCCGATGTGACCGCGCTCGACGTCTTTCTGCACGACTATTACGTTCGCGGCTACCGCCCGGAGCAGCCGATCAAGTTCTCCCACCAGCAGCACGTCGAAAAGGCGCAGATGGAGTGCCAGTACTGTCACTCCGGCGTCGCAAAATCGCCGTTCCCGACGATTCCCTCAGTCGAGCTCTGCATGGGCTGCCACAAGCTCGTGAAGACCGAGTCGCCTGAGATTCAAAAGCTGAAGAAGTACTACGATGAAGGAAAGCCGGTGGAGTGGGTTCCGGTGATGAACCTGCCCGAGCACGTGCGCTTCCCGCACGAGCGCCATATCAAGGCGGGCGTCGGCTGCCAAAGCTGCCACGGGCAGATGAACCGGATGCAGTCGGCCGAGAAGGTCTCCTCGTTGAAGATGGGATGGTGCTTGAGCTGCCATCGCGACAAGGGTGCGACGATCGATTGTTCAGCGTGCCATTACTGAGACTGTTGACCGAATATGAGTAAGAGCAAGGGCGGATACAGCAGGCGAGAATTTCTGAAGGTCATCGGGGCCGGCAGCAGTCTCGCGGCCGCCGGTTGCGGTCAGGATCTGCCGACAAAGCTTATCCCGTACGTCGTCCAGCCGGACGAGATCATTCCGGGCGTAGCAACATGGTACACCGGAAGCTGCGGTGAATGCTCGGCCGGTTGCGGCGTAATTGTTCGGGTCCGTGACGGACGGGCGACGAAGTCCGAAGGAAATCCGAATCACCCTCTGAACAAGGGCGGTCTCTGTGCATTCGGCCAGTCCTCAATTCAATCGCACTACGATCCGGATCGTGTCCGCGAGCCGCTTGCGCGTGAAGTTGCCGGAGCGTTCAAAGCGACTGAATGGAAGAGCGCAGTCGATGCCGTCGCCGGCGGTCTGAAGAACTCTGCGGAGAAAGATGTCCTGCTCCTGACGGGACCGCTGACCGGTTCAATCAAATCGTTGATCGCCGAGTTCGGTGGAAAGTTCCCGAAATTCACGCATATCGAATACGAAGCGCTCTCGCGCGACACGCTCGATCAAGGTGCTGCAAAAACTTTCGGTCCCGGCGTGACGACGCATTTCGATCTTTCGAAAGCGGACGTGCTCGTGAGCTTCGGTGCAGACTATCTCGAAACATGGCTCAGCCCTGTCGAGTTCTCGAAACAGTGGTCTGAACGGCGGCGCCCTGCGAAAGGCCAAAGCGGCCGCGCAGAAATGAGCTACTCTGTTCACTTTGAGCCCCGCCTCTCGCCGACTGCGGGCAGCGTCGACCGCTGGGTGATGAACCGGCCCGGAACAGAGGCTTACCTTCTGGGCACGATTCTCAAGTCGATTCTTGAGAAGAAGAGCGGACAGCTCCCCGGCGGCTTGGTCTCGAAGCTCAAGGGCGAGCTTGCCGGGTTCGGCCTGGAGCAGATCGAAGCCCGCACCGGTGTTCCGGCCCTGACGGTAACGACGGTAGTCGAGCGGCTCCTTGGCGCGCAGCAGTCGCTCGTCATCGCAGGCGGAGCCTCATGCAGCTCCCCGTTCCCAATCGAATGTGCGGTGCTCGCGAATCTGATCAATGCGGCGCTCGGAAATATCGGGAAGAGCGTGATTCTCCGCACCGGTCCGAAAACGGAGAAGACGGCCGTCGCCGCACTTGCAGAGCTCGCGGAAGAAGCGGCTGCCGGAAAGCGAAAGCTCGGCACCGTGATAATCTCCGGAACGAATCCGCTTTACAGTCTTCCCCCGGGACATCCGTTGCGCAAAGCGTTGGCGAAAGCGGACATGGTAGTCGCAGTTTCGAGCCAGCTCGATGAGACGACGGAATTTGCAAACGTCGTTCTCCCGCTCAGCACAAACTTTGAGGCCTGGAACGATGCTGAACCGGCGCCCGGCGTTTACAATCTGAATCAACCGGCGATGGCGCCGCTCTACAAGACGCTCTCACTCGGTGATGCCCTGCTCGCGATCGGATTGAAGCTCGACTTCACCATCGAAGGGGTAAAGAGCTTTGAAGATTATCTGAAGCGCGAATGGCGGAAGCGAACCGGTGATACTGGGTTTGCGGATCGTTGGGACGGCTACGTCGAGAAGGGCGGAGACTGGTCCGGATCGAAGATCTCTGCGTCGGCCTCACCGAATTTCAACAGTAGTTCGGGCATTGATCTCGCCGCAGTCGCAGCGCAGGAAACGAAAGGCGCTCAGCTTCTCGCTTTCCCTACAACACTCTCCGTTGACGGGCGTTCGGGGAATCGTGCGTGGATGCAGGAAGTTCCATATCCGATGACAACTTCGGTGTGGGGAAGCTGGATCGAGATCCATCCGGATACCGCGAAGAAGTTCAATGTCGGACCAACCGATGTGATGCGGATTCAAACTGCAGCCGGAGAGATCGAAGCCCCGGCATTTTACTCGAAGCACATCCACCCGGACCTCGTCGCGACACCGCTCGGAAAGGGCCACGACTCGTATGGCCGTTATGCTGCAGGTGTCGGCGCGAACCCGGTGCGGCTGCTCTCCGCAGACGTTTCGTCAGGCGCAGTCGGATATCTGACGCCGCTCGCGGAAGGGCAGGTGAAGCACGACAGCCTGACTCAGTCGGAGCGGAAGTTCCCGGCGATCGTCGCCGTTCATAGTAAAGAGAAACTTGTCGTCTTCTCCGGAAACCGTGAAGAACCCTCCGACTCACAGCTCGGCCGGGGATTGATCCGGTCAGTTCCGCTCGCAAAGCTCAGCCTCAAGCAGGAAGGGAGCGCGCTTGCCGACTCGAGACTCGGACAGAGTGTTATCGAGGATCATGGGCATAACGGCAAAGGGCAGCCCGGCCATGACAAACATGGCGCTGAGCATAACGATCACGAATCCGGTCATCACGATCCGCTTGCGCTCGGTCCGCAGGAGGAGCCGCCTCAGATGTACGAGCAGATGGATCATCCGCTCTACCGCTGGGGGATGTCGATCGATCTGAACGTCTGCACCGGTTGCTCGGCCTG
>CAYOAK010000161.1:0-9074 GCA_964401925.1 uncultured Bdellovibrionales bacterium
GGTTTTCGTGTAGCCCAGGCTTCTTACTGCGCCCAGCTGGAATCGAACCAGCAACCCCCAGCTTAGAAGGCTGGTGCTCTATCCAGTTGAGCTATGGGCGCGCGCCCGCATCCATTATCCAACTGCCTGGTGTTCCTCAATAAATCTTCCGCTCCCCGCGACAGGTTTCGGACAGAGAATCAGAGATAATCACTAGGAAATTCAATTGGTTAGGGGCGTTGAAAAATAAGTTTGAAGCAGCCCCCGAACTTTCACGGATAAGTACCACGAGAGGTAGTTTCCACATGAGTATCAACCGGCCGAAGGTTCGCGGGGACCAGCTTTTACTAGATGACAGCTATGAACTGCTGTCGATAGTGGGCCGTGGCGGAAACAGCCTTGTCTACAATGCACGTCCGATTGATGAGCTCCGCGGCGAGCTGAATCTCCCGGAGACTGTTGCAGTAAAGCTCTTCACCGATGCTTCGTCCTCTCCCGAGCTGCTTGAGCGGATTCAACGCGAAGCGATGTGCCTCAAGGCGATTAACCATCCCCGCGTCGTCAAGATCTACGATTATTCCGCGAGCCTCGAGCTCAGCTATCTCGTTCTTGAGCATGCACCCGGCGGAGACGTGAAAGGCATTCTCGAGCGGAAAGGCAAGCTCGAAGCGGATGCCGCGCTCCGTTTTGGAATTCAACTGCTCGATGCGCTGACCGTGATTCACGGCGCAGAGATCCTGCACCGCGATATCAAGCCGGAGAATCTGCTCATCGCCGAAGATGGAACGATTCGTCTTTCGGATTTCGGTGTCTCGAAATTTTTCTACGAGCAGGAGCAGCTTCCGGAAGACAATATTGTCCGCGGGACGCTCGGATACATCGCACCCGAACAACTCATTGGCGAACAAGAAACCGCTGCCACAGACATTTTTGCTGCTGCCGTAACTATCTTTGAGATGCTGACAGGACGGCTTCCCTTCGAGGGCGCTTCACTGACAGGGATGCTCGAATCGATGATGAACGGCACACAGCTGAAAGTCGCAGATATCGCCGGAAGTAAGTTTCGGGCGCTCGACAATGTTCTCGCCCGCGGTTTGGCAAGCAATCCGGCGGATCGCTTTCAATCGGCACTAGAATTTCGGCGCGCACTTGAAGAGGTCATCTGGGCGTTGGATCACGAAGCAAATACGACACGCGCCCGGGTTGCAGTTCGCCTCTCAGCTTTGAATGCTCAGAACGATGAGAGCGATCCGGATGTCACGCCGAAGATGATTCCAGCTCGGCGCAAACCCTCCCTCCGCTTGATCGCCGGAACCGCCGCATTGATTGTGGTGTACGCCATCGCCAACCAAGGGGGCAGCGCCACGGCAAATCTGCGAAGAAATGCTCCGGCCGCTCAGGTTGAAGCGGCGAGCGCCTGGGGCTGGCTGACGAATTGGTTTGCTCCGTCCGAAGGTGCTTACGAGCAGGTGAAGGTCCTCGCAGACAGCGCGCGAGTCGGAATTCTCTACAATTTTCTCGGTGATGGCGAGAATGTGTTGTTCTCGACAAGTCCCGCCCCGACCGGTGTGAAGGATTCGTTCTTGCTCTCGATCGCCATTGCGGGATGGAAGCCGCAGCTCATCTCGCTCTCGCCGAACGCGAAGTCGCGGGAGCTGTTAGTGAGCGCAGGTGGACTGAATTTCGCCCTCGAGATCTCCGCCGAGAATCGTGAGTCGGGCGCAATCGTCAGCGGCAAGTTCAAGGACCTCGCAACCGGCCGTGAAAGCCGCTGGGCCGCGTTCTAGAGCATTTCCCTATCCAAGAAATACTCAGCGCTCGCGCTTTTCGCCGCTCCAAACGCTTTCGAGCGCCACGAGCCGGCGGGCGATCTCCTCGACCGTCGACTTGCGGGAGAGCGGAGCTTGCGGCGCAAGTCCGAGCCGCCGCTCGACTGCAAAGAGCTTCGCGCTCACTTCATCCGTCAGCGCTGCATTGAGTTCCGATGCGAATTTTTTCGAATCGTCCTCGCGGCTGCGAATGAACGCCGCCCGCTCCTCTTTCGTTAACGCGAGGATCTCCTCGGGACTCAGAATGGTCGGATCTCTGACGCAGTCCAACGTCGCCACCGTGGCACCGGCGATCTCGGATCCCGCTTCCCGCAGCACGCGATTCGGAAGCGCTAAGGGGGCACCGGTGCCGGTGATGATAACGCAGGTGAGCATCGGATGTTTCGCGCGATCGCCCTGCTGCAGCTGAATCAGCACTTCCCACCGGTTCTCCGAAACTTTCTGCAGAACTGCGTCGCGCATCTCGACACGCGGAGGTGCGATCACTTCGACATCCTCATCGTTCGTTTTCTTTTCCTCGAACAGGAGCGTCACTTTCGCCGAGATCAACTGTTCGATGGAGTCGACGAAGATTCGCTCGACAAGATTTTCAATCGGTCCCGTTTGGGTTGGAGCGGGTGACGGCGAAGGGGCAACTGCCGGAGTGGCCTCCGCCGCAGGGTCCGCCGCAAGGGTGTAAGCGGGCATCCCACCGACCAGGAATAGCAGCGCAAAGAGGCGGATCATTGCCCGATCCTCCGTAAAAATCCCAACAGGAGATCTTTCGAGACGCGGAGACGCTCCCGCTGATGCTGCGCCAGGATCGCCCCTTTCACTTGCAGACTGGGGCCGCTGTATCCGGCTCTCGGGCACTCGGGCTTGATCACGTAGCTTTGCGAAAGACGTGCTCCACCGTTCTGTTTCACGATCTGAAAACGGTAGCTGAGTGATTGCTTCGGTGTCGGAAAAGTTCCGCGATAAGATTTTGCACCGGCTTCCGGAATGAGCGGAACGGAGAGGAGCTCCCCATCGAGGAGGAGCAGCGCACGGACGGCCGACAGCTCTTCACCTTCGCCCGGAACGAAGGAGACTACTGACGCGAGCGAAGGAACAGGATGCAGAGTGATGTGATGGCTGAAACGCAGTTCGTCCGCTGCTGCCGGGTGCGCCGATAGCCCGATCCACACTGGTAAGGTCCAGATCAATAGAAGTGAAATGATCCGTCCGAGCACCGCCGCTACTTGATCTTCACTTTGTCCGCCGGTTGCGCGCCGAGAAAGGGGTGATGAATGTCGGTGCAGATCCCTTCGGTGCATCGGAAGCCGGGTTTGCAGTCCTCGCTGATCTCGCAGGTCTTTACCTTCGAGCTGGAACTGCCGATGCTGCCGCAACCGGCGATTGTCACAATTCCGAGGGCAAGCAGAAACATTCGGCTCATGAGCTCTCCTGAAAGATACGAAAGATAGAGTGGTTCCCGAGGTCATCGAAACCTTTCGCGTGTGCACGGTCGAGAGCTTCGCGCGCTTTTGGCGAGAGCGACAGCTGTAATCCGGCCCGCTCCGCCTCGGCGAGCACCAGATAGATATCCTTCCGCGAGTGGCGAACCGAGAAACCTGGCGAGAAATCTCCGGAGATGATTCTCGGCCCGAAATTCTCAAGCGCCCACGAATTGGCCGCCCCGCCTTGCAGAACTTCGAAGCACTGCTGCAGGTCAAGTCCCAAGCCCGAGGCGAAGTTGAATGCTTCGGAGAGAGTGATCGAGTTCAAAAGCGCGCAGATCTGGTTGACCGCTTTCATCCGCTGCCCGTAGCCGATCTCCCCGATCCGGATGACACGGCCGGAAAAGGCATTGAGAACCGGCAACATCTTCTCGAAGACCTCCGGTGTTCCTCCCACCATCGTGGTGAGCTTTCCGAGACGCGCACCTTTGTCGCCACCGGTCACCGGCGCGTCGAGGAATGAGAGTCTCTTCGCGGCCAGCAACCGGCCAAGCTCTTCCGCCTCGGCCGGCGCGATTGTCGTGTGGTCGACGACGATCGACCCGGGCGCGAGTTTTTCGGCGGCACCATCTTTTCCGAGCAGAAGCTCTTTCACCGAGGCGCCGTCTCCCGCACAGATCAGCACGCAGTCAACCTGCATGCCGAGTGCTGCCGGCGTATCGGCAACCGTGGCACCAAGCTCTCTAAGCGGTTCGGCCTTCGAACGGGTGCGATTGAAGACAGTGAGCGGAAATCCGGCTCGAAGGACATGGCCGGCCATGGAGCTACCCATGACACCCAATCCGATAAATCCGACTCGGGGCTTAGACTCCGGCATGGGCATCCTCCTCAACTTCTTCTAGGTACGGGTTCTTTAGGTGCGCTCAGCTTGCGCCGCAGCTGCCGCCATCCGCGCTTTCGCCCGCGGGTTTACCTTCACAGCTCGCCGCAGCTTTCTTCTTGCCGCAGCTGCAGTCGCCTTTCAGCGCTGAGCATGCGGTCAACGTTGCTAGTAAAGCTGCGATTGCCGAGATCATTACGAGTCGTTTCATAGTGTATCCTAAGATTGGTCCCTAGCGTGAGAGCAGGCATCCGATGGAGCCCTATTCTAGAGACATTGAAAACCGGTGCAACCTACAGTAGAGCCGGGTGTCATGACATTAGCAATCCGGCCCGCGACGGAATGCCGGTGGGACTGCGTCTCACTGGGTGAGGTAATGCTTCGGCTCGATCCGAGCGATTCGCGGATTCGTACGGCACGCGAATTCAAGGTGTGGGAAGCCGGCGCAGAATACAATGTCGCCCGCGGTTTAAAGAAAGTTTTCGGCCTCCGGACTTCGCACATCTGCGGATTTGTCGACAACGACGTCGGCCATCTGTTGGCCGACTTCATGTCTCAGGGCGGTGTCGATTACTCGTATTCCCCATGGGTCCCCTTCGATGGAATCGGCCGCGCCGCACGGATCGGTCTCAACTTTACAGAGCGCGGTTTCGGAGTTCGCGCACCGTTCGGAATGTACGATCGTGGCCACTCCGCCTCGTCTCAGATCCAGCCGGATGACATCAACTGGGAGGCAGTTTTCGAACACGACCGCACTCGTTGGTTTCACACCGGCGGAATCTTCACGGCCTTGTCCGATCTCACTCCGAAGGTGATCTCAAGCGCGCTCTCGCATGCGAAGCGTGCCGGAGCGATTACCTCATACGATATGAACTTCCGTCCGTCGCTCTGGAAGGCGAGCGGCGGCGCCGATCGAGGCGTTAAGCTCAACCGCGATATCGTTTCCCAGATCGATGTTCTCTTCGGCGGCGTGGATGATTTCCAGACCTCGCTTGGAATGAAGCTCACCGGCATCCAGCCGGATCGAGATCCGCTGGACACGGCAAACATTGAGTCTGCATTGCCTCAGCTTCTGAAAGAGTTTCCGAATCTAAAGCTCGTCGCCACCACTCAGCGCGGCGCCACATCGGCAACAAAGAATGACTGGAGTGCAGTCGTCTGGTCTGATGGAAAGCTCGCCCGGGCGCGCCAATACCGCGCAATCGAGATCTATGATCGAATCGGCGGAGGCGACGGTTTCGCTTCGGGCGTGATCTTCAGCTTCCTCACCGGGCGCTCACCCCAGGAAGCCGTCGAACTCGGTACTGCCCATGGCGCCCTAGCCATGACCACCCCCGGGGACAACTCGATGGCCAGCCTCTCCGAGGTCCTCGCCGTCGCCGCCGGCAGTGACGGCCGCGTCCAGCGCTAAAATTCCAACACCAACTCTTTCCCACCGCGAGCGAAATTAATCATATCGCGTATAATTAATTTCCTAAACCTCACTGGTGCTTGAAAAACTTATCCACTCCCCATCACCGTTCGGAAAATAATTATACGCGATATGATTATTTGCGGTCTTCGCGGTGAAGGTCCCGTTGGAGCCGATGTAGTCTCAGGCCCAGAACTTTGCGTAGGGCGGAGCGCCGGGTTGGACGGCAGCGACTTTGTCCGCCTCCTCTGTCTGTGCGCACTCGGGGCCGTCGGGATAGCGGTAACGGGCGATGAAGCTCTCTTCCATTTCGAGTCCCCAGCCAGGTGCGGTCGGGAGCTGGTAGCGGCCGTTTGAAATGCGGACAGGGTTTTTGAAGACGCCGGTCTGTAGGAATTCGAGATGCTCGAGCAGGCGGCCTTCGCTGCCGAACCACGCTTGATCGAACACGGCGAGCGGGCCGACGAGCTGTCCGAGCCCGATTCCACCGCTATGCGGACAGACGGGCACACCGAACTTCGCTGCGAGGGCGATGATGGCGAGATTTTCGTTCACACCACCGACGCGGGCACCATCGATCTGACAATGCGTGAGGCCACCGCCTGCGAGGAGTTGCTTGAAGGTGATTGCATCCGGAGCGTGCTCACCTCCCGCGACACCGATTCCGACTGGTGCGAGCGCCTCGCGGAGCTTGATGTAGCCAAGGACGTCGTTTGCGGCGATCGCCTCTTCGATGAAGAGAATCTTCAGCTCGGCGAGCTCCTTCATGTAGGCCGCGGCATTCTGCCAGTCTCCAAGGTTCTGATTGGAGTCGGTCAGTAGCAAGGCGTCGGGGCCTGTTGCGTCGCGAATCGTGTTCAGCAGCTTGTAATCTTCAGTGAGCGATCGGGAACGATCATACTGCTGACCGCGCCCGACTTTGGCTTTGAATGCGCGGCAGCCGTCTTTGTAGAGCCCGGCGCAGAGCTGTCGAATCTCTTCGAGCGGGCGGCCGGACCAACCTGCGGTGTTGTAGACTTGCGGCCCCGCCTTTTCGAGGCGAACAATGTTTGCGTCGCGCTCTCGCGTTCGTGACTTCAGAGTTTCGAGAACCTCGACCTCGGTGATGGCATCACGAAGGTGGTGGAAATCGATGCAGCTGACGATCTGCTCAGGCGTCAGCGACGTGAGCAATCGCCACATCGGTTTCTTTTCACGCTTCGCCCAGAGATCCCACAGTGCGTTCAGGACGCCTCCAACCGCCATTCGATAAGCGCCCAGCGCAAGCCACCGGAGCTGATGATGTTCCGTGAGCGCCTGCGCGAACAATCCGGGTTGATCGATAAACTCTTGGAGATCCCTCCCGACGACGAACCGTCGAAGCGCTTCAACCGCAGCAACTTGAACCTGGGTGCCATCGCCGCAGGTAAAGATTACTGAGCGGCCCTCGAGTCCATCATCGGTCCGCAAGACTGGTACGGCGCATGAATAGTTCGGAGCGAGGTGACGCGGATCCGAGCCCGCCATTCCTTGGCGCACTGTCGGATAACGAATATCCAGAATTTCGAGCGAGACGATCTTCGAGCGTTGGGTAGTCATATTCAGTCTGCTCCAGGTCCTGGTTGAGGTCCCATGTGGAGCTCAAATGGGGAACTCAGAAATGCGAGTCTCAAATGGATTCCACTGTGCGGGAGATACAGAATGTGACGCGTCAGGTCTACGCCGAGCCCGAAAGGAGGCCCTATTTGATGCGGCGGAGAGTCGGCTTCCGTTTTCGGGTGCCGTCCGGATTCAGCGGCTCCTCGTCGCTTTCATCGATCCTCGTGACCGCAGCTGCGGGAGCCGGCTCGGTCTTGTCCTTATCGCGCTTAATTCCGAGCAGACGTGATCCGATCTCACGAAGCTTCGTGAGCGTCAGATCACGAACGACTTCGGTCGGAAGATCCTCGGGCCAGATCCGTTGCTCGTTTGCACTTGAGGTCATGCCCCAGATCGCAGGCCAAGGAACGATACAGCGGTAATATTCGCCGCTGAACTTGAGCAGCGCGACAACCGTGTTGTCATTCCATGTCGTCGGGCCTTGGAAAAGATTGCTGAGCTTCAGCGTGAGCGAGTGATTCTGTTTCAGGTACGACGGCACATCGACGCCTTCGCGCCGCGCGTCGAGATGGAGCAGCACATGGTCACCTTCAAACCATTGCTCAAGAACTGAATGCTTCTCGGGATATTCCGCCACGCTCGACCGCTTATAGCCCTACTCGTCCGCTTTGCCCCAGAGTTGAGGTCCTCTGCTCTCTCCGGTTGAGATGCTCGAACCTCAGAATCGCCTTCAGTATAAGTCGTTCGGACGAAAGAAAAAACTTAATAAAGCGGGACACTTGGTTGATGAATTCTCGGGCCTTTAGAAAGGCAGATCAGTTGTCGATGAATGAACTGGCACGGTTTCCACAAGATGCGAGTTCACCCTTCACAGATAAGACCTTACGGCCTGTCTCTCCAGCGTGGCCAGCTTTTAATGGCGTCCTCCGTCGTTTTCCTCATCGTTGCCATGGGCAGCGCGCTCTCTCTGAAGGGGCTTTTGGCCCAGCGGCCGGCAACGGCAAGCCACCGTTCATCGACCTCGCCCTCGACCGCGGCACTGCTTTCATCCGCCGGAAAAAGCATCGTCCTTCTCTCCGAAATTCCTTTGGGGAAAGACGGAACACCGGTGCTTTCCGCGCTTGACCTCGCCTTCCTTCGCGAAGCGGGGAAGATCGGAACGGTGAGCTTCGGTGGATTTGCGGCCAACCTGCCCGCGGTGAAAGAGCGCCGCGTTCAAGAGATTCGCGCCCTGCTCGCCAATGCAACCCCTCCAGTTGAAGCGGAAGGAGAGTTCTCTCGCGTTTTCGTTCCCGGTCATCAGGGCCTCTATCTCATCTCCCGCACCGGCGAGGTCTTTAGCGTCGATGCGCAAGGTAACCGGCTTCCAGTCGAAGGGCACTGACTGTGGGCGGGATACTCAAAAACATCCAGCGCAAGGGACGAGCGGACAGGGACCAAGGTCCACAGGTTCTCGCTGTCGAGGTCGAAGCTCCGATCCAGTCCAATTATGCTGATCGCCCGCACTCACCGGAACGGGGCGAACGGGCCGCCGTACACGAAATCGTCGATGCTCCGGTGATCGACCGGCGCAAAGCCGAAGCGGCACAACTTCTCGACGAGCTTGTGAAAGAATCCGGTGGAAGTGGAACACGCGTCGTCAAACGGCATCAGATCGCTCGAAGCGGCGGAAACGTTTCACCGAAGGACAACTCGCTGCCCGATTGGCAGAAGCCCGTAAGCAAGCTCCCCGTGCAGCTCGAATCCGCGCTTGCAGCCTCAGTCCGAAAACTCAACGCGCAGATCCGGCACGCCGGAGCGATTCCGGCGGATGTTCAACCGCTGATCAAAGAAACCGTCGCTGCAGCCATCACCGATCTTGGCGGCGAGCAAAAGATCGGATGGAAGGAGCAAGACCTGATTGTCAAAGAGATCACCGCGATTCTCTCGCCGCGGGGACCACTTGAAGCGCTCTTCGCAGATCTCGCGACCACCGAGAT
>CAYOAK010000162.1:0-8982 GCA_964401925.1 uncultured Bdellovibrionales bacterium
GTCATTGCTCGAATCGGCGGCGGCAATCGAGGGTGCGCGCGCCGTGATCTCAAACGACTCCGCGCCCCTGCATATGGCGAGTGCGTTTAAGCGCCCGACGGTTGCTCTCTTTTGTTCGACCATTCCGGAGTTCGGATTCGGTCCTTGGCAGACCCGATCTGAGATCCTCGGGGTTGACGGCCTGAGCTGCAGGCCCTGCGGACGGCACGGCCATGATTTCTGTCCAACGGGCACACATGCTTGTCAGATCGGGATCTCCCCTGAGAGAGTGATCGCAGCACTGGATCGCGTGCTGGGAGGTAGCCTAGCCCCCTCAGGGGGCGGTTTTGCTTCAAAACCGGGGGTGACAGACTAAGCGTTCACAATACCTGCCGTCCCCGATCAGGGGACGACAAGAAAAGTACCCAAGGCCTCTACGAGAAAATTCCCTTAGCCTTCTGGGATTCTCTTCGCTGTTTCAGATTGTTACCGTGAACGCTTAAAAGCCGGAGACCATGGCGGGCGAAACCAAGTTAGGAAAATCCCAATTTCGAAAGTGGAAAACGGCGTCCGGAGTGATCGTCTGTGCACGTGCGGAGCTCTCACTACCGGACTCCTTCATCGACCGCGTGCTGTTGACGAGCAGCGAACTGGAGAAGGTCGGCGCTTCTGCGGGCCGGGGCGACGTCCTGCGAAGTCAGCTGCCGAATGGCGAGCAATATGTTCTTCGTCCTTATCGCCGCGGTGGAATGATCCAACACGTAAACAAAGAGTCCTTCCTTGCGCTGCCGGTTGGGCCGCTTCGTCCGATGCTGGAGCTGGAGATCCTCTCGCTGCTTTTCGACAAAGGGATTCCGGTTGCCCGGCCGCTGTTTGCACTGGTGCAGTACGGACTGTTGAATCTCTCGTACTCATGCGCGATCGCGACCTCTGAGATACAAGGCGCGCTGAATTTTTTGGACGCGCGCTCGCGTATCCTTCCGGAGGTCGCGCTGTCAGTTTCGGAGCTGGCGGGTGTCGCCGCGGGCCGGGCGCTCGTCGCCGGGATATTTCATCGGGACCTGCATCCGGGGAATGTCCTGTTCCGATCGCCGGAGGAGGTGTTCCTGATCGATTTCGATAACGCCCTGCGAATCGGCCGGGAGAACATCCTCAGGTTCTCCGACCGGCTGAGTGAGCGTTGGGAACGTGGAATCCTAAAACATGGAATGGATCGAGGGCTCTGCGCCGCTTTTTCGGACGGGGTCAAAGAGGGGATCGGAAGTAGCCTGAAGCAAGAGATCGTCGAAGGAGGATAAGTGGCCGGTATTGGCAGGAAGATTGCAAAGATCGTTTTCTATCTGTCTTCGCATCCGCCCGTTCAGCGGGATGCTCGCGTCTGAGGGCAGAGACTAGAGATGAGCAAAAGAGAGATGCCTCGTAACGCACATATCAGACTCAGCTTTTTCCTGCTGATCGGGGCTCTTTCAACGGCGCTTTCGTATCCCACCGAGAGTCTGGCGGCTTCGAGCTGCCGCGCGGAAACCAAATTGGCGAAAAAACACTGCCTGAAAAAAGGGCAGCTTTGCCGCAAATCCACAGCGAAGTTGAATCAATGTCTCAAACGGGCGGCCGAGCGCGTTCCACCCGGATTGGTGTGCTTTGCACTTTATCAGCCGGTCTGCGCGGTTGAGCCGGGTGGCGAGCCCCAGGCTTTTGCCAACTCGTGTGAAGCGGCCCGTGCCGGCGCTGCGGTACTACCTTCCAGCAGCTGCGCCATGTCAGGGAAATAGGCTGGGGAAATAGGCAGCGAAATACACAAAGTAGTCGTCGAAATGGCTTGTGCCGCATCGACCTCGCCGTGCTTTCGATATAGTCTCCCGCAGATGGAATCCATTCAAGAAGCGCTTTCCCCCGGACTGGGGATCCCCGTGACGAACCGGCTCGAATCGATCGAGCGCGAGCTCGAGCTCAGTGACGCAAGGCAGCAGCTGCTGAGACGGCGCCTCGAGGCGGTCGAGTTCAGCAGTTCGCATGAAACGGGTGCGTTGAAGATGAAAGTTGCACAGGTCGAACAGCAGTCTCCTGCCGAGCTGTTTGAACTGTTCCGGGATCTGAAAGCTGAGATCGACCGGATTGAATCGGCGGCGAACCGGGGACGTCAGCTCAGCACCTATTTTCTATTCGCGACTTTTCTGGTGTTGCTCGTCAACACGGCGATGCTGGTATGCGTCGTCGCGGGTGTGCGACTCTAAGCGGACATGCTCAGCTCTCCGCCCGCGCGCCTTCTTTTCATTTTGCACGGTGCGATCGGTGATGTTGTCAGGGCGCTTCCGCTCGCCACTCGAATCCGCGAGAACTGGCCCTCGACAAAGATTTTTTGGGCAGTCGAACCGAAGTCAGCGGATATTCTCGCGGATCATCCGGCGATCGATCAACGGATCATCTTCCAGCGCGGACGGGGAAATTCGGAGTTCCGAAGATTTCTACGCGAGGTTCGAAAAGTTGAGGCCGATGTGGCTCTCGATCTGCAACGTCACCTGAAGAGCGGATGGGTGAGCCGCGCGACAGGAGCAAAGCTCCGGCTCGGCTTTCACCGGCGAAACTCGAAAGAGGGGAATTGGCTTTTCAACAATCATCATCTTCCTTTCTTCCCCGATACGCTGCCCAAAATCTGGCACTATCAAAAGTTCGGAGATTTTCTCGGGCTCCCGCCGATTGAGAACCTGGATTTCGGGCTGCGCTTCCCCGGCGAGATCGCGACTGAATCCGAGTCTCTCCTGCGTACAGCCTGCGACGAACGAAATGTTCCACTGCCTGAACCCTCACGCCGGGTGGCTTTGCTGATCGGCGGAAGCTGGAAGAGCAAGCTCTGGAACCCGTTTGCGTTCGCAACTCTGGCGCGGCGGGTAACGGAGGAGCTCGGAGCGTTGCCGATTCTTCTCGGCGGACGGGATGATGTTCAACTCGCTGAGTCTATTATTCGCACGTTGCCGAACCTGGAGTGTGTTTCGCTCGCGGGTCGTACAAATTTGCGGCAGCTGGCATATCTTCTGACGCAAGTCCGAAGCGCGGTCAGCAGTGACAGCGGCCCGATGCATATCGCCGCGGCGGTCGGTACCCCGGTCGTATCTCTGTGGGGACCGACAGATCCGCGCAGAACTGGGCCCTACCGGAATGAGCAGAATATCGTGCAAACCTCGATCGGATGCTCGCCGTGCTACAGGCGGGCGTGTCCGGGCTTGGGAACGTTGTGCATGTCTGATATCCCGCACGAGATAGTTTTCTTCCGGTTGAGGACAATTCATGAATCTTGAAGAGGCTCCGGCGGCGCAGGCCACCGCTTCGGCCCGGCAGGCACCGATCTCTGCGTTCATCGTCTCGATGAACGAGGAGGATCACATCGAAGCGTGTATTCGCACCCTCGACTTCTGCGACGAGATCATTGTGATTGATTCGCACTCGACTGATCGCACTCGCGAGATCGCCGCTTCATTAGGAGCGCGGGTGATTGAGCGCGATTGGAAAGGCTATGTCGATCAGAAAACATTCGGCCTTTCACAATGCTCCCATGATTGGGTGGTGCACCTCGATGCCGATGAGCGAGTCTCGCCTGAGCTGCGTGCGAGCATTCTCCGAGCGCTGTCGGATCCCGCCAGCGCAGAGCTTGCCGGGTTCGAGTGCAACCGTGTGGTCTTCTTTCTCGATCGTTGGTGGCGCCGCGGCGGATGGTATCCGGAGTTTCGGCTGCGCTTCTTCCGCCGCTCGGCCGTGAAGTGGAGCGGAACTGAGCCGCACGAAAAGGTCGTCGCACTGGGGCCGGTTGCGCGGATTGAAGGTGAGCTCGAACATTTCAGCTGGGATGATCTCGAAGATCAGCTGAAGAAGCTCCATAAGTATTCCACTTTGTCGGCCCGCGCTCTGTATCAGGAAGGACGCCGGGCCGGTGCCCTGCAGATCATCTTCAGCCCTTTGGTGCGCTTTCTGAAGTTCTATCTGCTCAAGCGCGGGTTTCGTGAGGGGATGGCCGGACTGATTATGGCGTTGAATGAGGCGTTCTATACGTTTATGAAATACGCCAAGCTTTGGGAGATGCACTTCAACGCAAAATCCAAGGTGAACGCTTCGGAAGAGAAACGATCCCCAGCGGATCAGGCGACAGCCGGGAGATAAACGTGAGCGTGCTGCTGAATCTGATCGATTCCTTTAAAGACACACCGATTCTTTTGGTCGGTGATGTCATGCTCGACCATTACGTCTGGGGAAAAGTTGAACGGATCTCCCCCGAGGCACCGGTGGTTGTCGTGCAAGTGACGGAAGAGAGCCATCGCCCGGGGGGCGCGGCTCTGGTTGCGCACAACCTGGTTCAACTCGGTGCGAAAGTTTATCTCGGCGGATTTATCGGAGACGATCAGGCCGGTGGGTCGCTGCGGACGCTTCTCGACGGATTGAACATCGATACGTCCGCATTGATTGTCGACAGCACACGGCCGACGACAGTCAAAACTCGCGTGATCGCACACAGCCAACAGGTCGTTCGCGTTGATCGAGAAGAGAACCGCCCAATCGCAGGACAGCTTGGTGTTGAGCTCGCAGCGCGGATCGCGGAGCTGATGCCGAAGACGAAGGCGCTCGTCATCTCGGATTATGCCAAGGGCACAATCACCGAGCCGCTATTTGATCTGCTCGATGAAAGCGCTGCGCAAGGCAAGCTCGGATACGGAAAGTATCCGGTTGTCATCGATCCGAAGGCTCCAAATTTTTCCCTCTATCGTCACGCCACGGTGATCAAGCCGAATCGGGCGGAAGCCGCGCGGGCTGCGAACATGGAGATTCCGACCCGTGCACACGCCTTATCGGCGGGTGAAGTGCTCTTGGATAGGTGGGGTTGTGAAATCGTTTTGATCACGATGGGAGAGGAGGGGATGGCCCTCATCGGCAATCGGCCGGATCTGCCGCACTTTACAGAGATCGATACGGTGGCGCGCGATGTGTTCGATGTCTCCGGTGCCGGAGATACAGTGAATGCCGTGTTCACTCTGGCCCTGGCGGTGGGTGCTTCTCCAAGCGATGCGGCGATGCTCGCGAACTATGCAGCGGGATTGGTCGTAGCCGAGGTCGGAACTGTCGCTGTCACAGCGAAGGATCTTCGTGCCGCAGTTCTCCTCTCAGAGGACGAGGTATGAGCAAAGTACGGAGCATGACGGGGTTTGCGTCGGCAACTGCCAGCTTGGGCGGCTCGCAGATCACAGTCGATCTAAAGAGTGTCAATCACCGCTTCCTGGATTTGAGCATCCGGCTGCCGGTCGGCTTTGAAAGTCAGGAGTCGCGGATACAACAGCGCGTACGCGATAAGATTGGACGGGGCCGAATCGAGATCTCGGTGACACGAATCGCAGATACATCCAGCTCCGCCGGAGTGGTGTTTCAGCGTGAGCTTTTTGCAGCAGCGTTCAGCACACTCGCGACTGAGCTGAAAAGCGCAATATCCGATGACAACGAACGATCGAAGATAATCACGCGGCACCTGCTGTCACGGCAGGAGGTGCTCTCATTCGGAAACGGTGCTGCAGCACCGGATCCTGCGCTGATCGAGAGCAGTCTTGATGTGGCGCTCACTCAAGCATTGAACTCATTGATCGCGATGCGGGAAACGGAAGCGACGTCGCTTGTCGGGCATCTGAAAGCTCATTTGAAGGTGATTTCCGCGTTCGTGGAAAAGGTTCGGCCCCTGACGACAGAGGGTGTCGAGCGATTTCGGGAGCGTGTTGCCGAACGTATGAAAGCAGTCGATGTCGGGCTCACCCCGGAACGACTTGCTACCGAAGTCGCGCTCCTGGCTGATCGAACGGATATTACCGAAGAGCTCGAACGGCTCTCGAGTCATCTCACGCAGTTTCACGGCTTGATGGAGCAGGGGGGCGAGATCGGTAAGAAGCTCGACTTTCTTGTTCAGGAGTGCGGACGAGAGATCAATACCGTGGGTTCGAAATCCCAGAGCTCGAGAATCGGAAGTATCGTTGTAGATGCGAAGGCCGCGCTCGAAAAGTTGCGGGAACAGATTCAAAACATTGAATAGCATGCGAGAGCCCATCCTTTTTTGCCTTTGCGGGCCATCCGGTGCGGGAAAGTCGACGATTAGCCGCGCGCTTCTCGAGCGGGTGCCGAATCTGAAGCTATCGATCTCGGCGACAACGCGCGCACCCCGCCAAGGGGAGAGCGAGGGGACGCACTACTATTTCATGAACCGCGAGACTTTTGCCGCGGATCTTCAGAGCGGGTTCTTTCTTGAGTCCGCCGCCTACAACGAGCAATTCTACGGTACGCCGAAGCGAAATCTCGATGATGCGCGCGGAGCAGGAGCAGACCTGTTGTTGGATATCGATGTTCAAGGCGCGACAACATTAAAGAAGGCGCTCGGAAGTCAGGTTGTCATCGTATTTATTTCCGCTCCTTCATTCGATGAGCTTCGCTCCCGTCTCACTGGACGGGGATCCGAATCGGTGGAAGCACAGGAAAAGCGATTGAAGCGAGCAATGGAGGAGGTTCATCTCCTCGCCGACCCTGCTCTCTCGGATTTTCTCGTTGTGAACTCCGGGATCGAAATGGCGATCGCCGACGTCTCTGCAATTTTCAGGGCAGAGCGTCTTCGCCTGAGCCGGTTGCCGCTCGAGGTACGGCGAAAAATTACAACTCACTCGTAGCGAGACGTTGAGCGATCGCGGGGACTTAGCGGCCTGAGCTGTCGGGATCTGCCTGTATCAGGCTGAAAAGCGTTCGCGAAGACTTTCTGAAATGGCGAAGAGTGCCCCAAACCCTCTACGGAATTTTCTCGTAGAGGGACGTTTCTTGTCGTCCCCTGATCGGGGACGGCAGATATTGCGAACGCTTAGCCTTTGTTACCCCCGGTTTTGCTACACAAAACCGCCCCCTGAGGGGGCTATGGCAGCACAATTGTTACAAAGCTCGGTCACAGCTTTTACATCGTGGTGACATTTACCGTCGAGCGCGCTGCTAAAACCGGGATTGTTGTGGTCGTAAGTGATGCCGGTTTTATTATGCAGGAAACGGTCATGGATAGCCTGACTCTCTCGGACGAACAGCTCGTAGAGCAATACAATCAAGGTTCGTTACTTTGTTTTGATGAGGTTCTGACTCGTTATGAGTCGAAATTGTTTTATTTTCTAAAGACGCTCGTTGGCGGGGAGAGGGAGGCTGAAGAGAGTCTGCAAGAGCTTGCAGTTCTCGCGTTTACTCGGTTGGGTGAGTCACTTACGACCACATCAGACGTTTCGCCGAAGGAAGGCGCAGTAAAACGATGGTTATTCGCTCAAGCGATCTCCATCGCCCAGTTCAAAATCGCGCAACAGCGGCGCGACATTTCGATCGAGAAGGTTCGCCTTCACGAAGATCTCGGAGATGACGTCATGACGCTCCGTCAGGCAGTTGAGACAGCTCTCGCTGAGCTTCCCCTGGAATATCGTCTGGCATTTCTTCTCTGGGATGTCGCCGGATTCACTCTCCCGGACATCGTTCTGCTGACGAACGGGAATCCATTCGAAGCGAGAATGCGGATCAACCGGGCACGGCTCGGAATCCGGAAGCTCTCCCTGAAACGCCGGCAGCCTGAGCTCGCGCTCGGAGCGATCCGCCGGGAGATACAGGCGGGAACCGTCACGATCAACTAGTCGCTCAATCAAATCGAGCGGGATCGAAGGTTCGCAGCGTCAACGGAGATCTCAAGACACCATTGGAATCGAACTCGTAGTTCGTCCGCAGGGAATTCGCTGCGCACTTAGTATCGTTGCCGCACGTGAGCGCAACTCTGCTCAACATCTGCGCTCCTAATCTCGGGAAGTGAGTGAGCGCGTTCCCCTCGATTTGCGGGTACGAGTAGCTTAGCCCCCGAAGGTTGCGGTCGTTTGCCGACAGCACGTCGGGAGATTGAACCGCGTAGATCGAGAAGACGGGCAGCGCTTTTTGCCCTGAGACATGAATCTCTCGCATCAGTCCCAGCAAGAATGGAGAGACATCCGGAACAAACAGCGCGTCCGGATAGAGCTTTCGCGCCCTAAAAATGAGAGCGCGGAGCGCGGTTACGTCGCCAAGCGGATAGGTGAGCGTTTCAAGAACTTCTCCGTTGAATTGCTCGCGAAACACTCGTTCATGGACGCGCGGGAAATCTCCCTCCGCGAAAAGGATCACCACACGTTTGAGCTGCTGCTGCCAGATCTGCTGAGCCAGAAAGCTCGCCTCGTCCTCAATCGAAAATTGAACCGAGAACATTCTTCCGCCTGAAAGACCAAAAACATCTCGGGGAGCGCTGCTAATGAGCAAAGCGAGACTGTTCGAGGATTTGAGCAGCGGGGCGACCGCGATCTGCGACGCACCGCAGCATGGACCGAGAAAGAGACGCTGACCTCGAGCGGAGAGAGAGCGAAATGACGAAACGGACTTGGCGGCGCTGCAACCCTCGTCATCCACGATGAGCGTCACCTTCGGATCAATACCGGACGTCACTCCCGACGAGACAAGCTCGCCGATTCGGGCAAATGGTCCTGATACTGGAACGAGCGCCGCAATCGATGGATCTGCGGAGGCAGCACGGGAAATGCTCGACAGAAAGATGAACAGAGCAATTTTCGTCGAACGCATGGTGTTTCCGCTCCCTCGGGCACTTGATTTTGTAACTGCCACCATACAAGGTAACCGCAGAGGTTTTGAAGGAGGTGTATCCTGCAGCTCACGTGTAAGCTGTCCCCTTCGGCCGAAGGGCGAATCATCCGTATCCGTGCGCTTGCTGCCACCCAGCCTGCGCAAGAATTTCTTTCCCAACTTGGCGTTCGAGAAGATGAGATCGCGAAAGTGAGCGCGGAGGGCCGCGTTACCTTTGAGACTCTCGGGATATGGCTGGAGATCTCAGCCCACGTAGAGCGGAACTTTCAGAGAGCGGCGTACATTCTGGCCGAACGGTGCAGCAGCGATGAAGCTGAGCTCCTGGCCGAATTCGGCTTCGAGATATTC
>CAYOAK010000163.1:0-2380 GCA_964401925.1 uncultured Bdellovibrionales bacterium
ATTTGTGTGGCGGAAGATATTCACGAGATCCGTTCCGCCCATCACGATCACATTTGATTTCAGGCGTGAGTCGACGCCCGCGGTCATCGCGACGTTAATCCCGCCGCGGCTGATGCCGAAGCTTCCGAACTGCTTCTTCCCTCCCCATTGCTCGAAGTAATCCATCGCCAGCCGATCGCGGATCACACCGTTCCGGAACAGCTCTTCGACCCGATCGATATTCTCCGGACGCTTGAACTCGGAGTTGCGCAGGATGATCGCAGCGTCGATCCCGTGACGAACAAGATAATTCGCGAAGTAACGCTCGAACCAATAGTCTCCGCCTAAGATCGGGAAGACGAAGACGAGCTCATCGCTGGTCTTTCGTTTCGCGTAGAGCTCAATCTTTGCTTCGCCATTGTCCGTAGTGAGGGTGAGCTCACTAACGATATACCGCGGATGCTCGAGCAGAACTTTCTCGGCGACGCCGCGGATGGTTCCCTTGTTCGCGTAGTACTCTTCGATCTCAGCCGGGCGTGCGGGTGGACCGGCATAGCCGGGAAGCATCGGACGAACGGCGCAGCTACTAAGGGCGCCAGGGAGCAGGATGCTGAGGATAAGTAGCCGAAGCTTCATCCCATTCTGATGTTCCAACCGGCAGAGCTGCATTAATTTTTTAAGCACCGCCGGAGAGCGGGCCCCTAACCGGGTAAATCGCTCGGATTTTCGAGCAGGATTCGATTGAGAAGCCCCACGGCGTAGCGGAAGACCCGGCGTGCCTCAAACGGCACTACACCGTCGTCCCCACAGTCCGCGTAGAGCGCAACTTGCTTCGGATGATTTACTCGAACCGGAGAGAGGGCGTAGGCGGCCACTCCGAAAGGCGCGAGCGCGTCCCGCAGATCTTCGGCGTTAAATGAGCGGATCTGGGTGTTCGCAGTCGCGAGCGGGGAAAGCGGATCTTCCACGAGATGCGGGGGTGTCTTCGAAAGCTCCCCGCCGGTGTGGAGATGAACCTCGGCCATCCCGTTTTGCCGGTCGAATACGAGGAGATTGGCCCGCGCGAACGGTCCATTCTCCGTCAAAATACTCAGAACACCCCGGATGAGGAGATCGGTCGATTCGACCTGGTCGGCGAGGTTTTTGAGCTGCTGAAAGACGCGCTGATTCTGCTCGCTGAAGTGCGTGAGCGGACGCTCCGTCTCCACCTCGGTCACATCGAGATAGTCGACCTCAGTCTGCACAAAGAAAATCGGAACCGGTGGCGGCGCCGCGGGAGTGACAACCGGCGCGGCTGGAAGGGGAAGCACTTCCGGCTCGATTGCGACCAGCTTCGATCGGCTCGAGGTCCGATCGGATTCAGAAGGCGTCTTCGGTACGAGGTCGAAGATCGCGAGCAGACTGTCGAAGATCCGCTCCCGGCCGGCGGGTGTGATCTCAAGGTAGCGGAGTGCGCTCTTGCCTGGGAGCTCGTTCTCCGGTGCGTACTTATCGAGCTTCTTCGCCTCACCTGCATCGAGAAGTTCGGTTGCGCCTTCAACGATGAAGCGAAGATTCGCTTGTGACTCGGTCTTGCAAGCCGTCTCCGGATCGAACACGAACAGCAGCGACGGCGGGAACCATTTCTCCCCGAGGTAATCGAGGCGGAATTTTTTCACGTCGAAATGCAGCTCTTGCTCGAGCCGGTAGGCAAAGCCTCTTCCACTGGTCGCAGCAAGCACTTTCAGATAGCGCTCTTTGAAGCGCATCACGGCGAACATGTAACCGACTTCGGTCATCAACCCCGCTGTCTGGCTCTCCTCGACAAGCTGCGGAGCAACTTCCAGCGCGAGAGCTCTCGCGATCCGCGAGGCCTGGCGAGCGCGCACCCGGAGACGCTCGATCTCTTTCGCAACTTCTGGAGACACTACGGGCTGCCGGTTACCCAACTCATCCAGCAGCAAGAGGATCTGCTCGCTGCCAAGCCGGAACAGTGCGGTCCGGACGCTCCAGATCGCCGGTCGTTCATTAGCGTGAAATTTCCGATTTGCGGCACTGAGCAGCTCGAGAGCGGTCGCCGGATCGTTGAGGATCACATCGGCGACCTCGTTGATCTTCACTATTTTCGATTTCAGCTCATCCTGCGCTTGGCGGAGGACATCGAGATCAACTGGGAACGGCGGGAAGCGGTTGAAGGAGTGAGCTCCCTCCTGCTTCGGTTCGCCCTCGTTCCCTGTATCGTGCGCCAACGTCATGCTCATCGTCCACCATGCGGATTTCGAGGGTAGCAGTACGGCCCAGAATATCCTTGGCCTTGGCGGTATCCTGCACTCCGGGCAGCTGAACCACAACGCGGTCTATGCCTTGCTGCTGGATGATCGGTTCAGCCACGCCAAGTTCATTGATACGGTTGCGCAAGGTG
>CAYOAK010000163.1:2390-8920 GCA_964401925.1 uncultured Bdellovibrionales bacterium
AAGATTTGGCGATAAGATCTCTCGACTCGCCCAGAAAAGAAATCGGCTCCGGGAGACTCTCCCTTAACCAATACTCGCCGAACAAAATGCAGCCGGTTCACAATCGTGAATGTACGGAGCAGCTGATCGGAGAATCCCCTACCGAACGGGAACGATTGTTGTGCGGAGTCTACGAATACTTCGGCAACGGGCTCGCTATCGAGCTCACCAGCGAGCGTGGGAGCTCTTCCACCGCATCACTTGGGAGGATTACTTCGAAGCGCTCATCCCAGACACCTCCGGTGCGGGAGCACTTGGTCATTGAATCTCTCCACCGATCGAGCCAGCCGTAGAGCGTGTCCATCTCCCCTTCCCGGGAAAGGTTTGCGCGCACCCGTACCATCAACAGCTTTGGCCCGTGCTCTTTCGACACATGCTCGTTTGACCCGTGCTGGGGGGAGAGTTTCTCTTCAGCCATGCGAACCTCAAAGATTTACTTACGCCGCTCTAATAGTAATCTGCAGACCGTAGCAGAGGTTTAAGGAACTAGTAGCAAAATGGGTGTTCGGTCTCATCCGACCGAAGCTCCGTTCAGACGCGCTCTTTATTCGAGATCCATTCCTCCCAACCTTTTCCTTCGCGCTCGTAAAGCGTACGGAACTCCCCGTTATCTTCCAGAAAAATCTTCACCTTCCGGGCCCGGAAACCAGGCGCCTGCGGAAGATTCGGCGTCAGATAGACCGAACCTGGCACCATTGCTGCTATAACCACTCCTCCGTCGTCGTCGAAGGTTACGTTGACCCCTTCGTCAGGTCCGAGCCGGTGAAAAGCAGCGCGAGTTTCGCGGAGCTCGCGCACCCGCACCGGCACTGAGAGGATGTCCGGCTTGTCCGGCATGAGACAGAGATCCTGCTCATCTTTGTTGATTCCAAGCCCGCTCACAAAACAAAGAACCATTTTTCTCTCTCCACTCGATCATGTCGCAGCGCTTCAGATGATCTGCCGCGCTTAATGATGCAGCTGCACAGAATTCCCCGCGGTTGCAGCGATCGCAAGGAATTTTTATGGCAGCCGGATTCTCATTTGGATTGAAGGGTATGAGCGGCTTCTTAACGGCCGGTATTCTTCTCGGAATCGCGCCTCCCGCTGCAGGCGAGCTTTGGCGGTGCGAATCTCAAGGCTCGGCCTCCCCGGTCTTTACGGACACCCCGACTGGCGGAGCCGGCCAGATTTGCGAGCGGGTCAGCGCGACCCGATTTACGAGAGTTGCGCATATCGAGAGGCGCGAGCTGCGGGAGGAGACTCTGATCAAGGGAAGGGGGAGAAGGGAGAAGCGCGCCGCTGAGAGCATTACCGCGAAGAAAACAGGGGTGAAGACGACGAGGCAACGTAAATAGAGATCGTGGACGGACCCCACTGGGTCCGCGGGCGTCCCGCCCGCTTTCCGGTTGATGCCCAGGAACAGAGTTGCGCCTCGTTCCGCTGCGATTGCCGGTAAGCGGGCGAGACGCCCGCGGACCCGGTAGAGTCCAACTCTCATTCCCCGAAAAAAAGCGGGCGTCCTCGTGGACGCCCGTGACCAACTTAGAAATTTAGAACGTAAAGCGCGTTTAAGCAGCTGCCTTCAGACCGCCGCGCAGCTCGATTCGGCGGCGGCGATTTCGCTTCGCCGGAGCCGGATTTTGCAGATCGCGCTCGGTGAAATCATCTTCGTTCTCCTCTCTGCAGATCTCTGCGAGGTAGTCGACTGATGCATCGCCGATGAAATCGCGGATCCGATCCAGGGCGCGCTTCTTTACTCGTGAAATGTGGCAGCGGCTGTAGCCGAGCAGCTTTGCGATATCGACAAGCGGCTCTTCTTGTCCGTAGGAGCGGTCGATGATCTCGCGCTCGAGCTCATCGAGCTTCACAACTGCCTGCTGACAGAGTGAGGCTTTCTCTTTCTTCATGAGAAGTGCTTCCGGGGACTCGGCTTCGGTCTGACGATCGAGGTCCGGCATCATTGCTGCTCCAGCGTGCGAGCCGTCTTCATTCGCGCTTGCCGTCGCCCAATCCGTGACATCCATTCCTGCGCTCTGAGCAACTGCCATGAACAGCTGACTATCGCTGGTCGCCGAGGCAACCGCACGAACGAGATGTCCGCGGAGGTGATAGAACAGGAATGTAATGAAGCTTGCGCCCTTGTTGATATCGTAACGTCCTGCAGCTTCGCAGAGCGTGAGGTCGACGATGCTATCCACCTCTTCAGCGGCCATCGTCACCTGCCAGCGGCGGAGAATGCTGCGTGCAAGCTTCCGGCCGTTTTCGCGGTGAGTAAGAATGAGGTCTTCAAAGCTCGGTTGAACGGGAGCCTTCTTCGGAGCCACCTTTTCGACGGCTTTCGGCGCAGTCTTCTTTGCAACACCAGTGCGGGTCTTTTTTACGGCACGAACCGGACGGGTTTTCCGAGTTTTTTCCACCCGTGATGTCTTTGCTTTCATCGTTCCTCTCTTGAACAGGGCAGGCAGGGCTAAACAGCTGCCTTCCCTATACATTCGGGGCGATCCGCGGGTATGCTTCTATCTTGCTCTAAGTCTCTGAAATCACTGTGGATTAAAAGTGCCAACTTTTGGCATGCCAGGCCGGATACGGAAGGAGAGAGTAAGCATCCAAAGAGCTTACGCCCATTTCCGAGTTAGGCAGTGGGTTCGATTGCGATTCGGTCGATAGACATTAGACACGATTATGAGCGAAGCACCGACCACTCCTCCTCCTACCCCTACTCCGCCAATTCTAGACGAAGCAGCGGTAGCGGCATTGGTCCAAGACAACCTGGGTTGGGCGGAGTCGATCGCTCGATCGGTTGCGCGGGCCTGGAATCTCGATTGGCAACTTGATGGCCTCGATGGGGGCGCTTTCGAGGCGCTGCTCTTTTGTGCACGGCGATTCAATCCGACCCTAGGAGTTCCTTTTAGAGCCTACGCGCGGAAGCGCGTGCACGAAGGTGCGAGTGAAGAGGCACGGAAGAGTAAAGCTTGGCAACGCGGTGTCGGATCAGACACTCCGGCCGAGCAGGAAGCGAGAGAGATCTCCTTCAAGCTGTTCGATATCTACCCCGAGCTCCGCGAAGGCCTCATTCCCGCAGATGAGAATGAGAGCCCGGAAGATCAGGTTCGCAGTACCATCCGCCAGTTGTTGGCCAGCGCGAGCATCATCGCCGCATTTCAAGACGGTTCGCGCGACAATCCGGAAACGATACTTGAATACCGTCAGCTCTTTGAGGGGCTCGCGACGCTTGAACCGGTGCACCAATCGATTCTCTGGGGGATCTACTGGTGCGGCCAATCGATGCGCTCGCTCGCCGAAGAATGGGGCATCGACGAACTCACTGTCATCCGCGAGCACAAGGAGATCCTGGCTTTCGTGCAGCAGCGCCTTGCGAATCCGAAGAGCCGGATTACGAAGAAGCTCAAAGTGCGGCCGAGCCTGCGCACGGTCTCGCAGGCACTTCGGAAGAAAAAGGAGGATCCCCCCTTCGCCCGCTTTTCAACAGCTGTTCTCATCCTCCTCGCAGTGGCATTAACGATCACGGACAAGGTGACCGTATGGTAAAAAGAATTGACTCATCAAAAGGTCCCTCCCGTTCCATCGCTACGGGCGAGGTTAATCGCACCACTTCCTCCGCTGAGGTTGATTCAGTCGGTCAAGTTCGCGGAGGCAGCGGCGCTTCGGCAGCCTCGCGCGTGCGCCGTCCGACACGTCCGATGACGGCAGCCGAACGGGGTGAGCTTATGCGCCTAGTACGCGAGGAAGCCGAGACGATGCTCGGTGGCACACTCTCGGACAGTAAGCGTGGAGCCATCGAGCGCGCAGTGAAGATGGCACTCGAAGGTGGAATCATCGAAGAGGAGAAAGAGTAGAGCTGCTCACCATGCCTCCGCTTACCCTTGGCGAATATTTCGAGCTTCTTGCAGATAGCCACTCGCTTCCTGACCTCTTCTATTCGATTGCGAAGCGCACGCCCGATCAGGTTGCGTATGCACAGTTTGTCGAGAATGGCTCGAGACAGCGCTCCGCGAGCTACGCTGAAGTGGAAGACAAGGTCCGCCGGCTCGCAGACGAGCTTTCACAGATTGGGGTAAAGAAGGGCGACCGCGTCGCCATCTGCTCGGTTACCCGGCCAGAGTGGATGATAGCGGACCTCGCAATCCTCTCTCTCGGAGCGATATCTGTCTCCATCTACCAAACGCTCAACAGCGAGGAGATGTGCTACATCCTGCTCGACTCCGGGAGCACGGTCATCTTCGCGGAGAATCAGGAGCAACTCGATAAAACGCTCTCCATGCTCGACAAGCAGCACTTGATGCCGCCGGTCGAAGGGCGTCCCGAGCGCACAAAGCGGCTTGGACTCTCGCGGATCATCACCTTCGAAGAAACCTCTCCACATCCCCTCGCTGAATCGCTGAGCAGCATTTTCGCTCGCTCGCAGCCCGCGGATGATCTCCCCGCAATTGAGCGATCCGATCTGGCCTCGCTCGTCTACACCTCGGGAACAACGGGCGTGCCGAAAGGAGTGATTCAGAGCCACGGCAATCACCTCTCGAATCTCTTCCAGGCAACTCGCACCGAGCTCTTTGCGCTCGAGGGCGATGTGTTTCTCTTTCTTCCGCTCGCACATTCGTTCGCGCGCTTGATCGGATATGTCGGCCTGCTCTCGACGGCGATTCTCCGTTTCCCGGCAGTGCACAGTAAGACCGGCTCGACAGTCCACATCCCGTCAATTATGCGGGATCTTCGATCCGCCGGCGCCATGGTCGTCCCGACCGTTCCGCGAATCCTCGAGAAGATCAAAAGCGGTATCGAAGAGCGCGCGGCCGGCAAAGGGATCTCCGCCGCGATTCTTCGAAAGACGGTCGCAAGCGCGCTTGAACACTATCGCACCAAAGGCGAGCGCGGGGCTTTCTGGTTCAAGCTCCTAACGCCGATCCGAAGAAAGATCCGCCGCCAGCTTTTTGGAAGCCGGTTCGAGCATCTGATTTCAGGCGGAGCGAAGCTTCCCGATTCAGTCGGTGAGTTCTTCCTCGCACTCGAATGTATGGTGTATCAGGGATACGGACTGACCGAGACCTGTGTTGCCACGAACGTCAATCTCCGTGACCGGCACCGGCCGGGGAGCGTCGGACCCTGTCTCTACGGTGTCGAAGTGAAGATCGCGCCCGATGGAGAGATTCTGTTTCGCGGTCCGAATATCGCGCTCGGGTATTGGAACCGGCCCGCCGCGACAAAAGAAGCGTGGGATCCGGATGGTTTCTTTCACACGGGCGATCTGGGCCATCTCGACGAAGATGGGTTTCTCTGGATTACCGGCCGGAAGAAAGAGCTGATCGTCAGCTCGACCGGAAAGAAAGTCGTGCCTGCCCCGATCGAAGAGAAGCTCATCGGGACCGGAGTGATCTCGCAAGCCGTCGTAGCGGGTGACGGCCGCTCCTATTGCGTCGTCATTGTCGTGCCGAATGTCTCTGCGATTCAGTCCCGCCTTCAACACGAGCCGTCTGCGGCCGAGATTGACGAGGCGGTTTCTGCTGAGATCAAACGGGTCAACAGCACGCTCTCCAAACATGAAGAGCTGCGAAAGTTCTTGGTGATCCGGGACGAGTTCACCCAGGAAAACGGTCTTCTCACCCCGACCTTCAAAGTCCGCCGAAATCAGGTAATCGAGCGATACGGAGATCGAATCGAGCGATTATACGAGCCTAAGGCCGTATAGAACCTGCGTTCGGGTCACCCGCAAACTCTCCACCGGGATAAAGAATAAGGAAGCCAAGTTGAGGCTTTCCGCAAGCACGGCGCCTGCACCGGAACGGAGACCCTCTATGAACTGTCGAGACCTTGTCACGAAAATCGCTGCGGCAGCGCTCCTCGGAGTACTTACCGCTCCGGCAGTTTACGCGCAGGCAACAGGAGATACAGGTTCGACCGGGGTCACGGTCACCCTCGCCGAAGAAACAAAGCCGCTCATCGATGATTCCTGCGCCGACGAATGTCCAACGGGCTCGCACTGCTCATGCCAGAACATCTGCACGAATATCGCCTGGCTGAAGTGCCTCGATGAGAATTGCGAGATAGGAGGTTACGGTGACGCTAACGGCTGTCAGGCCACACCGAACTGGTGGATGGCTGAGGGCGGTGATCATTCGGTCCTGAACTCCGCGCAGCAATCCGTCGCCATGCACTTCCTCGAAGCCCAGACGAACTGCCAGGATTGGACCGAGATTCGAAGCCGCGAACCGGCTCCTTCGCCTGGATGCTGCGGCCCCGGATTCCGCGTATGCGGATGTATGTCGGACACTCCGCTGCCGCATCCGAACTGCGGAACCTCGTCCCAGCCGGCTTGCTACGGAACAGCTGTTTCGAACTAGAGCCGATAACTCAGGCTAGCCCGCTTTGACGCCGCATCTGATCGCGAAAGCTTCCCAAAGCTCGCGTAGATTTCTGACCTCTCCCGGTGCGTGTTGAAGATCGCTCTGCGCCTCCTGCACCAAAGTTGTCGCGCGTTCGAGATCTCCGGCTGC
>CAYOAK010000164.1:0-8773 GCA_964401925.1 uncultured Bdellovibrionales bacterium
TCGGCAGCAACGTCGCCAGAGACGATTGTTCCATCCAGAATCTCGGCGGTTGCTACCGCGCCGGTCGCAATGTTTCCGGCGGTTAGAGTATCGCCAGCGACCATGGTGCCTGTGACAGAAGCGGTGTCACCGGTCGTAACGAGAGTTCCGGTCGTATTCGGGATGGTCAGAGTCGAGTCAGCCGTCGGGTCACCAGCGAAGGTGAGGTGAGTCTCGAACGCATCAACCGTAGAGCCTTCGTAAACGAGTTCTGTGCCGGCGTTCGTTCCATCGACAAATGCCGGTCCTGATGCGACGTCGCCAACAGCCGAGATATCTCCGGTCTCGGTATTGCTCGATGCAGAAGTGATTCGCCCATCAGCGTCGACGGTGATCGAGGCGAGGTTGTAAGAACCAGGGGTAACAGCGGTGCTAGCTAACTCAGAGGAGCCAACCGCGTCGGCAGCGAGTTCGCTCGAGCCAACTGAATCCACTGCTAGGTTACCAGCCGTCAACGTATCGGCAGCAACATCACCGGTTAGGATAGTCCCATCGAGAATCTCGGCAGTCGCAACACCACCCGTGGCGATATTACCCGCAGTCAACGTATCTCCCGCGACCATCGTGCCTGTGACTGTCGCGGAATCACCTGTAGTAACCAATGTCCCCGTCGTGTTGGGAACTGTTACGGTTACATCAGCTGACGGGTCCCCGGAGAAAGTCAGATGGGTCTCGAATGCATCGACCGTAGAGCCTTCGTAAACAAGTTCGGTCCCGGCATTCGTTCCATCGACAAATGCCGGTCCTGACGCAACATCCCCAACTGCTGAGATATCTCCCGTCTCCGTGTTACTCGATGCAGAAGTGATTCGACCGTCAGCATCGACCGTGATCGAGGCAAGATTGTAGGAACCAGGGGTAACAGCAGTGCTAGCTAACTCTGACGTTCCAACCGAATCCGCTGCAAGGTTTCCTGCCGTCAGTGTGTCGGCAGCAACATCACCGGTTAGGATAGTCCCATCGAGAATCTCAGCAGTCGCAACACCACCGGTCGCGATATTGCCTGCGGTTAAAGTATCGCCAGCGACCATCGTACCTGTGACAGAAGCGGTGTCTCCGGTCGTCACGAGCGTTCCCGTCGTATTCGGGATGGTCAGAGTCGTGTCAGCCGTCGGATCACCAGAGAAGGTGAGGTGCGTCTCAAACGCATCAACTGTCGAGCCCTCGTAAACAAGCTCGGTCCCGGCATTCGTTCCATCGATGAACGCTGGACCAGAAGCGACATCACCGACTGCTGAGATATCTCCAGTCTCCGTGTTGCTAGAGGCGGAAGTGATTCGCCCATCAGCGTCGACTGTGATCGAGGCGAGGTTGTACGAACCGGGAGTGACCGCGGTGCTTGCCAGTTCGGATGAGCCGACTGCATCGGCCGTGATCTCCGAGGCCGCGACGGCGTCAGCCGCTATTTCGCTGCTTCCAACCGCGTCAGCCGCTATGTTGCCCGCAGTCAGAGTATCCCCGGCAACCATTGTCCCAGTCACGGACGCAGTATCGCCAGTGGTAACAAGCGTCCCGGTTATGTTCGGAATGGTGAGCGTATGATCCGCCGTCGGATCGCCAGTGAACGAAAGATGCGTTTCGAATCCGTCAACGGTCGCGCCCTCAAATACCAGCTCCGTTCCAGCATTTGTGCCATCCACAAAGGCGGGGCCCGAAAGCACATCGCCAACGGCGGAGATGTCGCCGGATTCTGTATTACTGATCGCCGATGTAATTCTCCCATCCGCATCGACGGTGATCGAGGCCAGATTATATGAGCCTGGGGTGACAGCGGTGCTTGCGAGTTCAGACGACCCAACCGCATCAGCCGCGATATTGCCCGCCGTCAAAGTATCGGCCGCAACATCTCCCGACACTATCGTCCCATCCAGGATCTCCGCGGTGCCCACCGCCCCTGTTGCGATGTTACCGGCGGTCAGAGTGTCGCCTGACACCATCGTACCAGTAACCGTCGCTGTATCTCCAGTTGTGACGAGTGTTCCAGTTACGTTCGGAATCGTGAGCGTACTGTCCGCCGTCGGATCGCCAGTAAACGATAGGTGCGTCTCGAATCCATCAACCGTCGAGCCTTCAAATACCAGCTCCGTTCCTGCATCGAAGCCGTCAACGAACGCAGGTCCCGAAAGAACGTCACCGACAGCCGAGATATCGCCTGTCTCGGAATTACTAGTGGCGGAGGTGATTCGCCCGTCCGCGTCGACCGTGATCGATGCCAGATTGTAGCTGCCGGCGGTCACACTTGTGCTTGCAAGTTCCGATGCTCCTATCGCGTCGGCAGCAATTTCTGAGGCACCGACCGCATCTGCCGCTATTTCACTACTTCCAACTCCGTCAAGAGCGATGTTCCCCGCGGTGATTGTATCGCCCGCGACCATTGTTCCGGTGACTGTGGCGGTGTCTCCGGTTGTAACGATAATGCCGGTAGTATTGGGGATCGTGACTGTCGCATCTGAAGTCGGATCTCCGGAAAACGCGAGATGCGTTTCGAAGGCATCGATTGTCGCCCCTTCAAATATGAGCTCTGTGCCCGCCGACACATCATCGGTGAACGCCGGGCCGGTTGTCACATCTCCGACTTCAGATATATCGCCGGCAATAACGTTCGAGCTAGCGGATGTGATTCTGCCGTCTGCATCGATCGTGACAGAAGCCAGATTGTAAGTTCCGGGTGTTACCCCTGTTGCAACAAGTTCGGAGGCATCGACCGAATCCGCTGCGAGATGGGCGGCACCGATCGTGTCAGCTCCAACATCCACGCCTGCAATGGTCCCGTCGAGGATCTTCGCCGACGTAACCGCACCATCAGCAAGTTTCGCTGTTACGACTGAGCCATCGTCGAGCGAAGACGAGTTTGATCGGGTCGTGGAGCGCCAAAGGGCGGCGCCGGCAGAAGGGGAGAGGCATACGAATTCCTCGCCTGACACTGTATTCACCCAATGCGATCCGACCGAGTATCCCTGCGATGAGTCGTCGGCGATCCCCGGGTCAACTGCGCCTGCGAGATTATCCTTGATGAACGCCTGAACATCGACGCCAACGCGAAGGCCGAAGTTTGTCTGCGCACCAGAAACCGTCGAGGCACCTGTTCCGCCTTTGATAATGGGCAGGATTCCCGCGACCTCGTTCGTATCAAGATCCACGGCACTCGAGGTCGAGCCATTTCCGTTGAAGCCTGTCGCCGTCGACGAGCTCATATCGAAGAACGAAGTCCCGTCGTTCGAGAATTGCCAGGTATTCGAAGTGACATTGAATCGCAGCGCGGGATCGGTGCTGCCGCTGCCATTGGCAAGGATCTGCTTATCGAGCGTGTTGTTGCCATCGCCGATTGTGAATGAGTTCGTGCCTTGAGAAAATGCGGCAAGGTGCCCACTGCTGATGCGCTCTGTGAAGCTCGTGTTGTCGATGGGCACAGTTTGGCCGCGGCGGAAGAAGTCAGAGGCAGTATAGCCGCCAAGGCGCATGGAGTTCGCTGATCGGGGTGAAGTACCGAGAAGCAGGGGATCGAACCTTTCGAACCCTTCACCGGCGTCGACCCAAATGATGACCTTTTGGCGTCCGGAGCCCCCAAGCGCAGAGCTCGGCAACGGCGTCATTCCCGGTTGTCCTAACGCGAATGCGAAGCTGCCGCCGGTTACGTCTACATGAAAATCATCGCTCGGCTGCGAGCCATTCGCGGAACTTCCATCGTTACTCCAGAGAGTCTCGTTGTTCTCGTCAACGATGACCGCCTTCACCTTCAGATCGCCGGTGAAGGGAACATCATTCACCCGAAGTCTCGAGGTGAACGGAATCTCCACATACGGGTCATCGTCACTTTGAGCGGCTGCCTCTGTCGGGGTCAGTAATATCAGCCGGATTCCGCAGCAGATCCAGAACGCAAAAACGCAAAACAGAAGGTTCCGCGTTTCTTTCGATAGAATGATGGTCGAACGCGCAGAGGCGATCATTCTGCGGCCTCCACGTCGCCCGTGATGACGGCGTTTCCTCGGCTAGAAGCCTCGCGGCCGATGACAACCGGTGAGCCTATGGCAAGGCTCAATTCGTACGGACCCGAAAACGAAGTGAGCGCGGTGCCACCGACGGTCTCGAGATCAAGACTATTATTGGAAGAAGGCGGAAGCGGAGTCGCCGTCGGGGTGGGGTTTGGGTTAAACGGAGAGACTAAGGTCGTTGTAGTCGACCCTCGCCCCGTCTTCCCCCCAGCCTCATCCGCTGAGTGGCCGCATCCACTGCTGATTAGCAGTGCGGCCAGAATGAATCCGCCAAACCGACGCACCAAAAACCCCCGGCCAACCTGTGAAAAACCGATCTGTCCTTTTAGGCCCCCAGCTACCCTGGGACTAAGTCACTTTAGATAGATGATTTTCATAGGTAATCGGTTGATTTTTTTCGCCAAAGTTTCGTATTGATGAAAATAAGCGGAATCAGTACGGCACAGGCCGATTAACCCGCTGGAATATATCGCTAAAAAAATTTCGCGCGGCGCGGTCAGGAATGTGAAGTTTTGCGCTTCCGAACCGTTTTTTCTCGGCAGAGCGCGATTTTTCCGAGGGTCCGAACGGGCCCGAAAATTATTCGCTTTTCCGCCGGCTGAGGGAGAGGATTTTCTTTCCTCGCTGCACACAGCTTCAGCCAACAAGAGTAGAAGGCAACTGCTCGGGAGACTCAATTCGAATCTGCACACGAGCCCAATATGGAAAAAATGCAGAAGCGCAATTGAGGGAAAAGTAATTTAGAGGTCTCGGCGATCGGGTTCGGTTGCCTGGGAATGAGCTTCGGGTGCGGCCCGGCCAAAGACAAGCGAGAGATGATTTCGATCATTCGGGCGGCGGTCGAACTTGGCGTCACATTCTTTGACACGGCTGAAGTGTACGGACGCACAGATCGCGCTCGCGTGATTACTCGCGCGGAAGCCTTGGATAGCGCCGATTCCCGGCACAACAAAGCTTCTTCGCTGAGTTGCGAGCCCCGAGCGTCCTAGGCTCAAACGCTGGCCTTATCTACCGATAACATTACTTATCGGTAAGGAAGATCTCGGCCCGGTATAACGAAGCCAGAGGGCTATAGCCGCTTTTTGACCCGGCCGACGTTCGTCTCCAGGCCCCAATCGCGGCGCATCGTATAGACGAAGTATAGCCAATTGTCCCGGTTTCGATCCGTCGCGATACTTGTCTCGCCCAGACTGACAATTCCGCCGACACGTTTTACGCCGGTGCCGTCTAAACCGACTTCGACCCGCGCATCACTCCAAGAGCTTTCTTCCGCGGGAGCGCTGCCGGAAAATGCAGCAGAGCGAATCGATTGAAAGTCTTCGCTCCAGTAGAGCCGCCCGCCGTGAAAATACGGTTGTGTGTCCTTTTTCCAGAAAGTGCTCACCGCAACGCGTTCCGCCGGCTCGTACGGACCCAGAGGATCCCCCGATGAATTCTTTGCGGCCCAAAGATCCTCCCGCCATTCGCCTTCGTTGTCGAACCATAGATACCCCGCGCCGAGATTCGGATTTCCTTGATGGCCCTTCAAATCATGAAGCTTCAACGGCTCTATTCGAAAATCATGACGAACAATCTTTCCTGGCAGTTCGAATGCATAACGGCCCAGGATAATCGGTTGCCCCAGGCGGACGGATGTAAGGAACAGGTCATTTCCCGTCTGCGAATCAGGTGCAGAAAACGCCAGGACAAGCCGGGCGTTTGCACCGCTCGGTGCACCGAGAAACGTATGCCCGAATCCGCCTCCGCTCCAGGTGTAGCCGTCATTCTCGAACTTGATTACGAACGGCTCGCGAAAGGAACCATCCGCCTGGCGATGAAATCCAAAGCCGGAAACGGGTGGAAGCGCGTGTTTCGAATCGTCGACCCCTAACAACGGCGCCCGGTCAATAATATGTGTTCCCGACAAAATCCGCTCTGCGCCGCCCAAGCCCGGCCGCAGTGGAGCAGAGTACGGTCCCCTGCTCGTTTCACATGCCGGGGAACTGCCATCACCATCTGCGGTGGCTCCGGCACACACTTGTTCCGAAACCGCGCCGTTGAACGCCTTGCCGCCCAGGCAACAGAAGAGACTCACCGGTGTGTAGGACCCGATGAGTAGCCATTCACCGTCGGGACTGACCTCAACCGAATCTTCCCAGCCTAATGTGTTTACATCACCAGGTACCGCTTCAGGTTGGTCCCAATGGCGCTCTACTTTGGGAAGCACGATATAGGTGCGAGCGGTGACAACTGTTGGTGTCTGAACGCGCACTTCTATCTCGCCACTCGTAATCGAAGGAACAACGCGCGTGACAAGAGTACCGGGGCCGCGTTGGACGACGGTAACCTGCCCGTTCGTCACTCGAACCTTGATGTCTTGATCCGGCAACGAGCGTGGATGCTCGATCGATATATCGAAAGTAGTTCCCTCCCCCCTGCTCGCGGTCATTGTCACCTGTGCCGCCGCAGAGGTCACTGCGAGCCAAAGGATCGCGCCGATACAGCAGTCGATTAAACGAGAAGGAAAGGATCTCGAGAGCATGCAAATCCCATTTCGGCGGGGATTCAGAAGGTTGAGAGGGCTACCTACCCGGGCAGCGCGCTGCGGCCAAGCACTAACCGTTCGGCATAGCTGCAGTCGCCTCTAGAACGATCGTCATCGACTGAAATGGCCACATGATGCCGGAATATTGGTAACTGGTCTGGATGCGAGTGGTGTGAGCAACTGAGTCGTGCGACGAGATTATCGACATTCTATACATATTCAATGTTCTGCCGAGATTTAGCTCCGCAAGATTCCACGTCGCCTGCAGAATTGCGGGGTGGCCGCTTTCCGTTGGGCAGGGCTGGGCCGGCAATGTTGGAGGGTAAACGTCCGACGAAGCTCCATCGAATGAGCACTGCATATCCTGGAGTTGAGTGTTCGCAGCAACTCTGGACACCTCACGCAACACTCTCGTCAACGTTCCTCTCTGGACGACGAGCTGTCCGATATCGTAAACCGAGACGAGGAAGATCAGAATGAGCGGAGCCGCAATGGAGAATTCCAGCATTGCTGATCCATGCTCTCCACTCGACGGCTTTCGATTTACCTTTTGCATGAACGGGGCTGACGAACTTCGGATCCTGCAAGGTTGTCGGAATAGTCCGCCTGTTTCCTTTAGCGCTGCTCCTTGCCAATTCCCCCTGCAGATTGTCGCTAATTCGTGCAATTATCGTCAGGTGTGCACGCAATTACGTAGAACCCAAAGCGGAGCCTCACTCGTGGAGTTCGCACTCATCGTGCCGGTGCTGATGCTCTTCATCTTTGGCCTCGTGGATCTCGCGCGCTACACGATGGCACATGCCGCGCTGTCGCACTCGGCGGATCTGGCGCTGAGCCTCGCGGAGAAAGCCACAGGACTCGATCAAGACATCACCCTCATATCGTCTGCCGATCCCAATTACACGCCGGGGGTGAACTCGTTTCGGTCGGCAAGGCGGAGGGCCCTGCAGGCTGGCGTCGACTACGCTCAGAGCCTCTATTTTGGCCCCCCACTCTCTGGAGCCCCTCTAGAGCTTGTGAGCTTCACTCAGCAGGACAGGCTTGCTAACGGTCTTCATAACGTGACCGAGAGCGCTGCACTCTTAAGGCCCGGCGAAGCGGTTGTCATTCAGACGAGCGGAACGGTCGTTCGGCATCCGACACTCTGCCCGCCTCTCTCCGGGTGCGTATACGGCGATAGAGATGCGACAATGCCCTGGAAAGGTATTCTCAGAACACATCCGTTTGTCGTGGAGTTTCGCGCAACTTTTCGTCCAACTTTGATCTATTTCGGAACGTTTGAAATGGTGGTCCGGCGAGTGGGGCTACGTGAGGTCGGTTAACGCCGCTACTCCACGAGAATTAATTTCCGCTTGCGGAAGTAAGGCTCGCTGAACTGTCTTACCTGGTCTGCAATCGTAGCGTTAACCGGATCACAAAGCAGACGGCCTCGGGCGTCGAGAATGCCATCCGCCTCCAAATTCGCATCTTTCACTGAAAGAGCAGATCCGTCCTGTCCCCATGCACTTTGGGGTCCCGGGGCGGTTGCACTACACGCAGTTTGGAGGCGCGCTGCCGTTCCCGCAGCGCATGGGCTGCGAAGAGGAAGAAAGAAGCCTCTTGTCCGCATCGTAGCCTGGCTCAAAGCAAATCCAGGCTCATAATATTTTGGCGCGCCAGGCTGTAGGAACATTCGATACGCAAGGTAATCCTCGTCAAGTGTTGGTGCGGGCAACGTAAGCTCATAGCCGCGTGCCAACGATTCCTTCTGATCCATACACGCCCCCGGGTTTGTGAGACTCGGGTAAAGGGCTGTGTGCGGAGCGAACCCCGTCCCAGCCTGAATAATCTGAAGCTGAACACCATTCTTCGCGAAAGCATCGGCTATATACGTGCGCAGAATTGCAAACTGGGCAGCGACGTGAGCTTTATAATCCGCGGAGTTTTGGGCGTCATCGAGCACAGGCGGCTGATATTTGTTGATGCAGCTGTTGTTGTGGCAGAGCGGCAGCGATCCAACTATCAAAACGGCAAAGTTCTCCGAACGCAAAAAATTTGGAGCGCTTTGCAGCTGATGCAGGCCGAGCTTGAGTGCCCGCTCGATATCGCTCAATCCCGATTGCGTGCCAAAGAATGTGTGCTCTGCGCGATCTGTTACGATCGCGTTCACGTCTGCGGGGTACGCAGCTAAGCGCCTGGTCATCGAATCTACTTCATTCAGTGCGACGGATCCGCGTTT
>CAYOAK010000165.1:0-8769 GCA_964401925.1 uncultured Bdellovibrionales bacterium
AGTGTACGAACCCCATACAGATTATGGGACGCTTGCGAGACAATCTCTTCTTCGGTCCCGCACTGAGATATGCAACTGACGTAGCTAATGAGATAGCTTCCGCTCGCCCAGACTGTGTTGTGTCGAGCGAGATGCTCTTCGGATCGCACATTGCGGCTGAGGCTGCGGGCGTTCCCTCAGTTCTGCTGGGGGCGAACATCTACCTTTTCCCGAGGACGGGAGTTCCGCCTTTCGGGCCAGGATTCGTTCCGGCGAGGACGTTCCTCGAACGCACAAGGGAACGCTTTGTAACGGTGATGAGCCGCACTGTCTTCGGGAAAGGGGGCAAGGCCTTGAACGAGGCCCGAGCGGCATTCGGTCTGGCTCCCCTCACTCATCCGTTCGATCAGTTGCAACTGGCGGATGGGATAATAATGCTCACAAGCGAGGAGTTTGATTTCCCCTCTCTGTCTGAAACTCCCCGAGTGCATTTTGCGGGACCGGAGCTTGAGGATCCAGTTTGGGCAGGCGAATGGAGCTCGCCTTGGGCGGACGGCGATTCACGGCCGCTTGTTCTCGTCGGTATGAGCTCGACATTTCAGGATCAGACAGATCTCCTGAAGAGAGTTTCCGCTGTGCTTTCGAAGCTGCCGGTCCGGGCGGTAATCACCACTGGCCCCTCGCTCCACCCGGAAGATGTCCCGGCCGCGGAAAATGTGCACGTTTGCAAGGCGGCTCCGCACAGCAAGATCCTTTCGGAAGCTTCTTTGATGATCACGCACTGTGGGCATGGATCCGTGATGCGCGGTCTGGCAGCCGGCGTACCTCTACTCTGCCTCCCGATGGGAAGGGACCAGAACGACAACGCCGCTCGCGTCATAGCCCGCGGAGCCGGCATTCGGCTGTCTCCAAAGAGCACCGCGCAAGAGATTGCCGCAGCGACTCAAACGCTCCTTGGCGAGCCTCAGTACCGAGAGAGCGCGAAGTCACTGGGTGCCCGCATCCGGACGGATTTCGAAAACTCTACAGCGGTCGAAATGCTCGAGCGCATCGCGTTTGCTGGGTCGACGCCGGCCAGAAAGAAGCAGGCTGTATGAAAGTGGCAATGTTAACAGTCCTCGCGTGCATTTTTACCACGCTCGGATCCTGGCAAGAGCCGGTCAATGTGCCACCACCGCTTGTTCTCAAGACCGATAGGCCACCAAATATATCACGGCCGCCGAGGCTAAGAACGCCGCTGCCAATAGAGGAGCGGAAAAACGCAGGGAGAGCCGTCCTTGGAGTGCTTTTCATTGGCCACCTGCTCTGAGGCCTATGACCTTGCCTTGGCGACGTTCTTCGGCGAGGCAGCACTCGGCAAAAGAATGATTGGCAAGAGCTTGAGGTAACACTGTTTCATGAATGGGGCACCGGGATAGCACTTAGGACATACTCTCGTATGGTCTAAGCATCCGCGGCAACTCTGCTTCGCCGCTCCCTAGCGGGAACCGAAGCGAAGTTTGAACTTTGCCAGGAAACAGCCTATCTCACCCTCGGATCGACGGCCGGAACTTCAAAGGCGAACGATGAATAAACGACATTCTGGATTCTTAACATTGAGTGGCGCGCTGCCGATTGTAGCGAGCCATTTTCTCCTTTCATCGCTGCCCGCTTATGCACAAACAGCGATCGATAACCTTGTACGCAGCAGTCTCATTCCGGGGCAGGCTACCCGTGCTCAGGTGGAGAGCGCCCTTGGGAAGCCCGTGCAATCGCTGAGCGGCACATTGAGTGAGTTTGCTCCGCCTCCGGGGCCGCGCTCGGGAAAAGTCTACGTGCAATATGGTGCTGGGACCGACAAAGCGGAGCGAATCGAGATCGTTCTTGCAGCGCCCCAATCCAAAACAGAGGCCGCATCCGGGCTTGGCCTGGGCGAGGCGACCTCGTCAAAGGCAAACGCCCGTGGAAAGCTCGAGGAATTTTTCGACCGCACGCCGGGCGTGGTTTTGACTCACACGGGCGCGGACGCTGCAAGTTCGGTTTCCCGGGTCGCGTACTACAGCCCTAAGCTGTTTGCGGCTGCCGCGGGTAGCCCAAAAACCAAAGCTGATACTTCCTCCACCAGGAGCTTACCGATTCCCGATCGCGGAAACGCCGCGTTAGCCGTGACGGCGGTGGAGGCGGATAATCCGTTCAATATTCCCCCCGGAGCTGTCGTCTCATTTCCATCGGGCGATCAGGCCGACGCACCCCGAGCCGAGGAGGAAAAAAATCCCTACGATGGGGCCAAAACAGTCTCGATATCCGATCTTACTGTGACTTATCCGAGGCCAAGAACTCCTCAGTTGAATTTCAAATGGGAATCAAATGGTCGAGCACTTGATCTGGCGGAGAATGTTTTGACCGCGCCATACCGTCTGGAGTGCGGCGCGAACAAGTTTGGCTCGAAGATCGGAGGAGTAGATATGGAAGCCATCACTGATTTCAAGGGATATGCGACTTCCAAATTGCTCGGCGAGTATGATCCGCGCATGTCCGGCGAATGCAAATTGAACATCTGGCTTGAAGATGTCGACGGAAACCGCACAAACGAGCTTTCTGCAAACGTTACGTTTAAGTAATCGAACCTACTACTCTGGGGTGTAGATGTACCTGTAGGTTACGCCCCACTGGAAGCCAACGCTGATTTCGATATCGGACGAGTAAAGATGCGGTTTGAACGTAACCGTTTTCGAAGCCGTCTTTGACCCCATCTCTGCTACCGCGTCGGCGGTGCGTGCGTCATACTGGACGCTGGCGTCCATACCTTTCGCCCACGCTCCGATCGAACCTGCCGCAATCCGACTGTTTGGACCAGTGGTGGAGGTCACCGATACGGTGATTGTCACGCCGTCACGACCGAACGTCGGCGGCGGCGGAGTCCAGGCGAAGGCGAAAGAGTCTCCATTGTAAATCTTTAGAAATGCAGAGCCGTCGGAGTACGTCCATCCCTCCGGCCGCTTCTCTGGTTCGACCTTTACCTCTTTTTGCCGCCATGAAGTGACTACGGGGATCGGTGTGAAAGCCGATGTCGGCCACGGCGTGGACGTCGCTTCAGGTGTAGGCTGCTGGGTCGCCTGTGGCGTAAGCGTCGGCGTCGGAGATGGCGTCACGACCGCGGGAGTCGCCTCCACCTCCGGAATCTCTTCGATCACTTCATCTTCCGGGATCTCCTCGACCTCGGCATCATTATCCTCTTCCTCCTCCGGATCGTTCTCTTCTTCCTGTTCTTCATCGTCCCCAGGAATATTGTCCAATTCAGGAGTGCGATCATTAGGCTGAATGGCCTGATTCAGATCCAGGAAGCATTCCGCCGGGTCCGCCTTTTCCAAGATACTTACCGCCTCACCAATCAGCGCCTTTCCCTCTCGGCGTTTACCTTTATTGATCAGCTCATAGCCTTCCTTGGTTTTCGTCGTGACTTCCTGGCGGTCTTTCTCCATTTTTGCTGAACCCGCTCTCAACTCGGCGATAGCACCTTTCACGTCTGTCCAATCGCATTCTGGCCGGGACATCTGCAGTGGCCGGAGTCTCATCTCGGCAAATTGAAGCTGCTTCTCAACGGCGTGTACAGGCTCACAACTTTCATAGAGCTGTATCGCAGCTTCGATCGCACCTGATGCCTGCTCTACCGCGTAGCCGTCGACCTTCATTGATCCGGTTCTTTGCAGCTCTGCCGGCGGGGGGCAGGCTCGATTCGTTAAACGTTCCGCTTGAAGCTAGTCCATCTGCTCGATCAACGTATTCGCCTCGGAAAAGCGGCAGGCCTTCCAAGCCACCTCGACCTGATGAAACAGAGCGACGATCTCTTTCTCTCCGGCGACCCTCTGCTCTGACGACTCTGCGATCCCCTGAATTGCTGCGAGCGTCGCTCCCGTTTCGGGCGAGAACTTCGGACACTTGGCAGAGAAAGCATCCGCCAGCCTTCCCGCTTCAAAGTAGATCGACTTCACTCCCTCCGAATCACATGCGGCGTCAGCGGCCCTTGCCTTTCCGTGGAGGGCGTCGATATTCGCCATGAGAGATTCATGGGATTTCGCGATCTGTTTTCCTGCTTGCCGAAGCGCTTCCGCCCGGTTCTCGGCATCGTCGAGACAAGGCACTTTTTGAAGCTCGTCCGCCGCTTCCATGATTGCGACAAGGTCACACGACTTTACGACACTGAGCGCTTCGCCTTTAGCGCTCGCGGCGAATTTTAATCGCTTGTTAATCTCGGCCGGGATCGATTGATGAAGGTTCTCAATTAGGCCAAGATCGGTGGATACGGAGGAAGGAACAGAGGTACAAGATTTCGTATGTTGATCGACGAGCCTGCTTGCCTCTTGATGCAACTGTTTTGCTTCGTTGTCGTTGCAGGCCTCCGAGACGAGCCCCTCCATCTTGCTCCGGATTGCCGCAACATTCTGGCTTAACGAATCCTCGGCTTTGGTGAGCCCTTCACTGGCAGAACGTAGTTTCTTCGCTTCCGCGATTCCGTCGTAGCCACAGTCTTTACCGATTAACTCCAAGGCTGCGGCATCCATGCCTACCGCCAATTGGTCGCACTTCTTCAGCGCTGCTGTTGCGTGGGCTACGAGCGCCGCAACTTGCTTTGGCATGTCCTTGTCGGTGCCCATTGTGAGCAAGGTGCGAATGCGAGCCTTGGCTTTATCGGCCGCCGCGGGTGTGCTCTTACAGATGGAAGAGAATTCCTGGATCAATTGCACGAGCTGCTCTGAGTCCGCCTGGAGACGTGCGTCATCGCAGTTTTCTCTCGCCCGTTCTGCGTGCTCGAGAATCTTCGCCGTCTCTTCCAGCAGCTTCTTCGTTGCTGCCTTGACCGTTTCACCCTTTCCAACGAGCGCCGTGAACTCCGACTCCTCGTGCAGTCGATCCCTGCACTTTATCCTCTCGCGGGCCTCCTGGGCCTTGGCGATGGCGGTAGTCGCTGCGGTAACATCACATTTATCAAGAAACGAGGTCGCCTCGATCAGACGATTTTGGAGGTCGTTTTCTGCCTTCGTACTATCGCTGATGAGCTTTTGGAGATCTGCGACCTTCTTTGTCGCACTCTCTCTGCCGACGCATTGGTTTTGATCCCGCAAACCCTCGATCGAGCGAATCGCACTTTCAAGCTCACTGCAAAGGATGGCTTTAGTGGATTCATTGAAAAAATACTGGATCTTGCGTTCGTCGGAATGAAGTTGGGACTCAAGCTCCCCGATTCGCTTTGTCGCTGCGATCTGATCGAGCTTTGCAATGGGCTGACCGCAGGGGTTCACCATCTTCTTATAGATATCTTGGAGCTCCTGATGCGCCTGCTTGAAGTCGCATTTCGCGGCCATTCCTTCAGCCGATTCCAGTCGGGTGCGCACTGCGGCCTTATCCAGCTCAAGCTGCGCTTGAGTTGATTTGACGTCCAAATAATCCTTCATCAAAGCGCGCATCTTCGACTGAATCTCTTGATCCTGCCTCTCGAAGCCGCTGATCTTTGACTTCAGATCCTCCTTCTCCCGCTGAACACTGGCTGTGAACTCCCGATAGACCCCTCCACTGCGGTTACCGATCTTTTCAATTTTCGCGTACTCCTTTTCGGTACACATGAGCGATTTTGCCGAGGCGCGGCGGGCGAGCCGCACCGACTGCAGCCAGTCTTGGCCGGCGGTGAGCGCGTAGGTAATCGCCGTCAGCGTAAGTTGGTCGTCGCAGGTCTTTTTCAATTCGCGAACGGCCTCTGCGCGCTCGTCGAATACCGATTCCTTGCCCTGGAATCCGGCCAAGAGAACCTCCAACGTCTGACCGGCGCCGTAGACATTCCATCCCGCAAAGAGGGCCGGGTTTCCAACAACCTCTTTGCCTTTCGTAAACGCCTCCAGAACCGAACTATGGTGCTTCTCCCACTCCTTCCACTGCTGCTTAAAGCGGTCGATGAGATCGTCTGCATTGGGGGTATTCAGTTTTGCGAGGGGATTCTTCTCCAGATATTTCTGGGCCTCGGGCACTGCTGTCACATCGCCCATGGAATCTCGGACCTCGAGAATTGCGTTCAGCCCGGCTTTCCATGCAGCCTTCTCTTCCGCAGGCCAGTCGGTTGTCTCCGCCACTCCGGCGAGAACGCAGTAGAGCAGATCCTTTTTCCCCTCCTCCTTAATTTCGTGGATAAAGGCTGGGAGGAGCTCCGGAATGAAGCAGACCGCCACTCCGTGCGCGGCGATGATGCTGTAGTCTGATCCCTTTGAATAAAAGCGCTCGCCGCATTCTGAAGCGATATTCTCAACGAGCTGAAACGCGCCGTCGAGAAATTCGGGGCACGGGTCGGTGTTTCCTTCCGGCCAAACGTCGAGCGGAAACTGTTTCTCGATTTGTATCTGATCCGACTCGAGGTTCGCCGGCCCTTGAACGTGGCTATCGGCAGCGAAGGCGCTGTGGGCTGCGACAAGGAAGGTAAACAGTATGGAGACGAAAAGACCGCGGCGGCATCCCATCCCGCTTCCTCCCTAAGCCTTCGGCTGATTTAGAAATTCAAGTTGAACACCATATAAGCCTGACAAAGGTGAACCTCAAGGAAGCGGGCAGTCCGACATCGGTAACATTTCAGGCCCAGAACTAGAATGCGATTTCGAAAATCGGCCCTCGCGGCTCTAATCGTAACCGTAAATCTTTTTCTTGCAGGAACATGGGAGAGCAAACTGCTTAAGATGCTCCGCGAAACCGTTCACAATCACTGCACGGCCTTCAGGAGACAACTTTCCATGGACGTATATGTAGATCTGATGGGTAACGGGATAGAGTACCGTCGTCCCGAACCCTGTCAGAGGTCCTACACTTAAACCGCCGGCTTTCGGATTACAGACCCCGTTTGACCAACTTGTACCCATGTTCGGCGATTCGTACTTTACGTTCAAAGCGTAATACATGTTGTAGGTGAGCAGCGGGTTGGTCTTACCATCCAACGAGTAAACGCAACTGAATCCATATAACCCAGTCGCTTCTCTCTGTGCCTTCGTAGCGAGATCAGCATCTGTGGGAATTCGAGGAATGAGTTTAACGTTGAGCCCCTCCGAAACGACCGATTCAGGGCACGCCTCAGCGGCGGTCACAGTAAGCACCGGATTTGTACATTGCGGACCCGGAATAATCGGCCGCGGGATAAAGGTTTCCTTCTGACAAGCGCTGATGTTCGCTTTTACTTTAAGGGCCGCGTCTCGTGCTTTCGTTGCGGCAGTGATCTTAGACTTGCTCGCTTTCTGCTTCTTTAGCTTCGAAAGCTTATCTTTGGCCGTCTTGATTGCCGTGTCTTGATTCTTCAGTGCGGTTTTGAAAAGGACCGAATTAAGCCGACTGCCTTTCTTCTCGTAGATTACGGGGTATCCCGGAGAGGTGTTGTCGCAGATGAGCTTTGAAGTAATCGGAAGAGTCTTAGCCTTGGCGATGTTCACATCCATGAAGACGAGCATCGCCGCCAAGGGGAGGACGAATCTTTTGGATAAGAGGAACATAAACACCGCCACTTTTTCGAGACTTGGGACAGTAGCTAGCGGTAAATGAAGGCCGCTTCAACACGGGCCCTTTCGCAATGCTCTTAAGTCTGAGGAATCTCTGGGCTAAACGGCTCGGGGGCAGGCCGGACAAGGCAAGCTCGTCTCGGTCACGAAATCACATGTGGTGCTTGCGTATCGAGCGCTTATGCAACGATCCGAATTTCCGATTACCTGAATCGTACCCGATTAATCTTTACCTCGACGCCCCGTTTGAAATAGGCCCTGCAGGCTCGGGCGTTGAAGTAGTAACGATCTCCCGAACCTTGCGGGAGCTTCAGCAGGTAAGACTTCGGATGTGGATCCTTGAGAAACGGATTTTTCCGGCCCTGAGGCACCTTTCGCGCTCTCAAGAGGAGAAGCTCGTTCCAGTCCTTAAGCGTCTTTCCCACCGCCTTCTTTGCGTTCGGAGTCTGCTCGGACGGAGCCGCGGGAATGTTCTGCTTAATGGATGGAGTTGCGCGCAGTTTTCTCGAGCCTCCTGAGGTCTGAATATTCACGCGCCAAAGAGCCTTCTCGTAGAACTCGACAAATACAGCGTTCGTATTAAGCGTCATGTTCCAAAGCGAAGAATCAACTTCTCCGGCACCGACAATTGTGTTCTGCGTTTGGAATCCGGAGACTTTGAAATGTTGTGTCCCCTCCCTCACCGTTAGGTTGTTCGGACAACCAGCAAGGGAATTATCGATTGCTGAAGTGGATGCGACTGGAAAACGCGCGCTTCCAAAGAAATCGACGCGCTTGTTATTTTGGATTCCCACCTGTTGCCGGCATTTCTCCCCTGAAAGATCGAGAGGAAGAACATTCAGCGCCGCATTTTCCACACCCCACCCATACGTCGCTTCGAGATTTCCCCCGAAGTTCGATGCGTCCCTGGCATTCGAGATGATGGTTTCCGTGAGTTCCGTATCGCCGGGAAGCCTTGCCGGATCGACCGGCTGAGCGTGTTCGGCGGTCCGTAGTATTCGGGGATGAGGGTCGGAGCTCTGCGGGTCGTACGGAACAGACATGTCGTACGTATACTGGTCGAGATGATCGCCCATGAACCTGCCGTTGTCGTTGATCGCGGGGAATCCTTGGCTGATGACCATGTAGGTCTTCTGCTTGAAGCCGAAATTTTCCTGCAGCTTTTCGTTTATCTGATTGTAGAACTGGTAGAGCGCGGTCGGCGTAAAGCCTGCATCCTTAAGTGCTCGTGGATTACAGATGCAACGGTCCCGTCTCGAAATCGTAGTATTCAAGTAATCCGGGTCCC
>CAYOAK010000166.1:0-8767 GCA_964401925.1 uncultured Bdellovibrionales bacterium
ATCCTTATGCACGGCGACAGCGGCACAGACGCCGCCGGCCACGTCGTCCAGGCATTCGGAAACTTCGTTCTCGGCGGAAACTTCGCCATCGGTATCGTGATCTTCTTGATCATCGTGATGGTGAACATCATGGTCATCACGAAAGGTGCCACTCGTATCGCAGAAGTCGCGGCTCGATTCACCTTGGACGCGATGCCCGGCAAGCAGATGGCGATCGATTCCGACCTCAACAGCGGATTGATCTCGGAAGCCGAAGCGAAGAAGGCACGGAAGGAGCTCTCCTCCGAAGCGGAATTCTACGGGGCGATGGACGGAGCTTCGAAGTTCGTTCGGGGAGACGCAGTCGCGGGCATCCTGATCACCGCGATCAACATTCTCGGGGGTTTGTTCATCGGGGTCGTGCTGCGAAAGATGAACTGGATGGAAGCAGCATCAACCTACACGCTGCTGACCGTCGGTGACGGTCTTGTCGCTCAGATTCCGGCGCTTCTTGTTTCGACCTCCGCCGGTATCATCGTCGCTCGCGCCGCCTCCGGCGCTGACCTTGGAACCGAGGTCACGAATCAGCTGACGAAGTACGCACGGCCTCTGCAGATGGCTTCGGGGATCAGTATCTTCTTCGCACTTGTTCCCGGCCTACCGTTCGTTCCGTTCATGATCCTCGGCGTTGCCACCGGGATGCTCTCGATCTCTGCGTCCGCACTTCCTGCTTCCGACGCGGAGAAGGAAGAGGTGAAGAAACTAGCTGCAGACGCAGCCGCAAATGAGGCGCCGCCTCCAGGAAGCACCGAAGAGGTAAAGAGCCTCCTCGGCGTGGATCTTCTGGAGCTCGAAGTCGGCTACGAGCTCGTCCCGATGGTCGACTCCGCCAGCGGCGGCGATCTCATCGAACGGATTCGCGGACTGCGCAGGCAGTTCGCAATGGATATGGGCTTCATCGTTCCGCCGATTCATATTCGCGACAACATCCGGCTCGAGCCCTCCCAGTACCGGCTTATGCTCAAAGGCGTCGATATCGCGAAGGGCCTCATCAAGCCCCGGCATTACCTCGCCATGGATCCCGGCGGAGTGGAAGCGAAGATTCCAGGCATTCCAACAAAGGAGCCCGCCTTCGGTCTCGACGCGCTTTGGATTCAAGAAGGGGAAAAAGATCGCGCTCAGTTCTCCGGATACACCGTGGTTGATCCCGCAACGGTTATCACTACCCATGTGACCGAGGTGATCAAGCGTCATGCGCACGAAGTTCTCGGCCGGCAGGAGACACAAGTTCTGCTCGAAGCGTTGAGCAAAGATGCACCGAAGCTCGTTGAGGAAGTTGTGCCGACAATGCTGCCTCTCGGCGTCGTTCAACAAGTGCTCGCGAACCTTCTGCGGGAAGGCGTCAGCATCCGCGATCTGCGAACGGTCATGGAGACACTCGCGGATTGGGGACCGACCGTGAAATCTCCGGAGCGCCTGACAGAGTATGTGCGCCGCGCCCTTTCGCGGGCGATTACCGCAAAGCACGTCACACCCGACGGCATCCTTCCGCTTGTGAGCATGACCCCGATCGTCGAGCGAGCGCTCGGCGACGCGCTTCAAGTCACCGAGCACGGTTCTTACCTTGCTCTCGAGCCCGGGATCGCGCAGCGTCTGATCGCAAAATTGCGCGGCGCAGCCGAGCGCTTCTCTCAGGTCGGGCAGACACCGGTTCTGCTCGCTCCGTCGGCGCTCCGGTTCGCACTCTTCTCCTTTACGGAGCGGTTCATTCCAGGTTTTGTGGTGCTCTCGCACCAAGAGATTAATCCAAGCACTCGGGTCCAATCGCTCGGCGTGGTATCGATGGAGGAAGCAGCATGAGCAGGGGACCGGCACGAGTCATCTCAGTTACCAGCGGTAAGGGCGGGGTAGGGAAGACCCACACTTCGATCAACCTCGCGCTGCAGCTCACACAGCTCGGGCGAAAAGTTCTCATCCTCGACGCGGATCTCGGGCTCGCAAATGTCAATGTGCTCCTTGGATTCAAACCGTCGAAGCATATCGGTGAGCTGCTCCAGGGCAAGGCGACGCTCGACGAAGTGATCGTGCACCATGACAGCGGATTCGACATCGTTCCGGCATCAAGCGGAGTGGCGGAGCTGACAAATCTCAGCCCGGACGAGCAAGAGCGTCTCGTCGCGGCGTTTGATCACCTCGCTGCGACCTATGACTATTTCATTATCGATACCGCGGCAGGAATCGGAGACAACGTGCTTTATTTCAATACCGCGGCCGAGGAAGTCATCGTCGTCGTCGACAAAGAGCCCACTTCGATCACCGATGCGTATGCCGTGATCAAGGTTCTCTCGCAGCGCTCCGATCTGAAAACATTCCAAGTTCTCGTCAACCGTTGCCCGGTCGGCACCGATGCGAAAACCGTTTTTGCACAGCTCGCTTCCGTCACCGGAAAATTCCTCAATGTCAGCCTGAAGTTTCTCGGTTCTGTGCAGGAAGACACGGCCGTTCGGGAAGCGACACTTCGACAGAAGCCTTACAGTGAATTGTTCCCGAGTTCGCGCGCCGGGATGGATATCGCGAAAGTCGCGAAAAAAATCGACGAGCAGTCGAGCGAGCGAACCGCTCGTGGTGGAATGCAGTTCTTCTTCCGATCATTGGTTGAAAGTCAGAGGTAGATTCCATGGAGAAGAAACGATCAAAGTACGAAGAGTTGAAACGCTATCTCATGGCGTTCTCACTATTTTGCTTATGTGTCGCGATGGCGGGCATGGCTGCTACCGGCGCACGCCTCTTCTCCATCACCTGGTGGAGTTTCATCGTGCTCGTGGTGCTGGGCATGATGGGACGGGTCATTATTTGGGCTTGGAGCTCTTCGGAGCAGGTAAAAAAGGGCGCCTACGAGCGGCCGAAGCCGGCCGAATAACAATTTTTGTCCGTACGGCTGAGCTCGGATAGGCAATAATTCCGAGATGTTAATCCTGCCGAAATCTTAGCCGATTCTTTAGCCGACAACGCGCATCATAATCTGGTTCCACCCGCCCGCAGCGGTAGGGGGGACAGGTATTTCGGGCTCTGCACTCAGGTCCGGAACGCGGTGGCGGTGAGACAAGGTTGTAGTGTCGGTTTGGGCAGTTATCCGGTTTTACAATGGCGGCAAAAGCAAAGGTCAAAGAAGCGAAATCCCCCTCGTTCCGCAATATCGGAGATGAGGAGCGTGAGGAGCTGATTCGGAGTTTTCTCCCGCTGGTCAAGCGGGTGGTGCACCGTCTCGCGGGAAGGCTTCCGGCCGAAGTCGACATCAAGGAGATGTTGAACTCGGGCATCATCGGACTCGTCGACGCGCTGGAGAAATACGATCCGCGCCACGAAACAAATTTTGCAACATACGCGCAGTTCAGAATTCGCGGGGCGATTCTCGACAGCTTCCGTTCACAGGACTGGGCACCGCGATCGCTCCGTCACAAAGCGCACAAGATTGAGAACGCGTACATGCGCCTCGAGCAGGATCTCGGGCGTCCGGCGGACGATCACGAAGTTGCTCACGAGCTCGGCGTTGATGTTGAGACTCTGCAAAAGATGATGGGCGAAGTGTCGAGCGTCGTCATGCTGAGCTTCGAAGAGCTCGGATATGGACACGGCGAAGACCGGTTCGTGGCCGATGAAGGCCTTTCGAGCGCCGCCCCAGATCCACTCCACAACATCCTCGATGGCGAGCGTGTTGAGATTATCGCACGCGCGTTAGACCGGCTTCCGGAGAAAGAGCGTCTCGTTATTACGCTCTACTTCTATGAAGAGCTGAACTTGAAAGAGATCGGCGAGATCATCGGAGTAACAGAGTCGCGGGCTTCGCAGATCCGTTCACGCGCACTGCTGCGCTTAAAAGGCTATCTGAAGCGCGCGCTTTAGAACCTTTCGCGCCTCGCTAAATAAAATCTAACGCACAGAGGTGCTGATAGAACGCATCCTTGTTGTGCGCTGACTCCTGCGGAAATCGCCGCATTAACTCGCCGTAGAGCCGCTGCAGTGAACCGCTGGCGGCAGCGATTTTCGGATTCAGCCCTTGAGGCATTGGCTGTCCGCCGGTGAGCGACGCATGCCACTCGATAAAATAGGATCGCTGACTGGAGACGGCGCTCTTCAACAGCGCACCCAAGCCCTGAGCGGCGGCCGGCTCGGGCAGCTGATCTATTTCATTCATGATCTTTTGGATGGAGCTCTCGTAGTGCGAAAAGCGGGCTGTATCTTTCGCAATGAACGCCTGCATCGTGGAGATTCTCTCGACAAGCGCCCGGTCCGATAGCGCAAAGAGCTTCACAAGATACTGTGTGACCTCGGCGGGGACAGTGCTCGACGACGCTTCGTACTGAGTCTGTTTATGCGGGATGGCCTTGTATGCCTCTTCAACTGTCAAAGCGCTCGCCGGAGCAACGAACAGCAGTAGCGCGAGTGAGATTCTCATCATAGTGCCTTCTCCTCCGAAAGATTGGCTTCGAGCTGCCGAGTTTTTCGCTGCGCCGATTCACAGTTCGGGCATTGCAGGCTCAATGCCTTCAGGACCGATCTCCCTTGCGCCGCATCTCCGCCAAGAACGAGCGAGTCGGCAAACCGCTCTTTCCAGCGGAACTGTGCGGATGGAAATGCCGCGTATTTCTCGGACATCGTCCGGCTGAACGCGGTTGCTTCGGCGAATCGCGAAGCGAAGAGCAGGGAATAGAAATAGTTCTGTGCGATATAGAGATCATCCAGCTCCTTTCGCCAGCCCTCTCCGAAAACCTGTTTCAACTCATCGAATCCCGAATTATCTCCTGCGAGCAGCTCGCCGATCAGATGCTGTGCCTGCTCCTCTGTGATGCGGGCGGAGACCGAGTGGAGCGATTCCGCCGCATCCCCATAATCTTTCCAGGCTGCGGATATCATTCCGATCAGCACCGGAAGGCGCGCATCCGCTGCCCATGGTTTATAGAGCTGCGACAGGTATTTCTCCGCCTCAAGACGGTCCTGGCGCGCACTTGAAATCGCAGCCATCGCCGACAAGCTGGCGGTGCCCTTCGGCTGTTTCTTCAGTGCTTCTTTCAATGCCACGCTCGCTCCGTCAGTCTCGCCCGCTGCGAGGAGCAGGCAGCCGTTCCGCCAGAGGAGAATGCTCTGCGCTTGGGCAGATTTTGGAGCAGGGGCGGTGTTCAGCGCACCATCTTTTAGTGCCAGAACGTCCTTTACCTCGGTCGCTGCCGCTTCATCCGTGCGAAGCTCTTCCGGCGTAAAGCCGAAATCCTCTATGCCGGTGGCCGGCAGGCAGGCAGGCCGTTCAAATTCAATGCGTTTCAGCTCCAAGTACTGATCGAAGTAACCTTTGACCTTGGAAGAGCGCTCTCCATTCACAAGGTAATTTGGCCGGTCGGAATCCCCACCCGGCTTCTGAGAACCAGACGGGTTGGTCGCGGCGGGCTTGCTGTGTGAGGCACCTTCCCAATTGAGCGGTGAGCTGAGAACTCGAAGCTCAACATCATCGACGAAATATTGGGCAGAGGAGCGATCCTCCAAATCCCCGATGAAAGAGATCTTCATAAGCTTCGAGCGAGGAAAGTTCACCGCATTCGCCTGATTGCGCAGAAGGACCAACGGCTCTTTCACGCCATCTTGCAGCAGCCGCAGATCGTAGGTGCCCTTTTCAAGGTGAAAGATCACATCCACGACATACCAGCGGTCCTTCTCCAGCTTCACGAGCCGTTTCGGTATGGCATCGGAGTGATGATAGAGCGTCCCATCCATCGTCTTCAGCCAGAAAAGCATCCCATTCGGCTTCATGTAGAAATGCTGCGGGCCGGCGACAGCAATGTTCAGCTCTTCCCCGGGATCCCGGACCTGCATAGCGAAGTGAAAGAGGACGTCGCCCTCGTCCAGCGGCGCAACGATTCCCTGCAGCTCCGCAAATGTGCCGTCAAGCGGAGCTTCGTGAATCTCCAGCGAGCGGTAGCCGCTGTACACCGCCTCGTCGGTCGGAGCGACGTATCCCCGAGAGTTCTGAAAGATATAGAAGCCGTCTTTTGCCGTCGGAAGCTTCTCGTCGAAGCCGTAGTGAACCAGCGTCGTATCGCTTCGGGCCGGCAGTGCAGAAAGCAAAAACGGGGCGAGCGCGCTGATGCAATTGAACAGGAGGCACGTTGCGGCTCTCATGATTCCTTTTCGAGCACGTTTTTCTTGTATTCTTGGATCCACCACTTCCACGGTTTCACCATCGCTGCCCTGACTACCGGATCTGCACCGGGATCAAATTCTTTAGTCTGACCGGTCTGAATTTGAAGCGCGAGCAGAGCGATTCTCCGAACATCGTCTTTCTCATCTTCAAGCGCCCCAACCAGACCTTCGAGCAACAGCGCGCGCTGTTTCTCAGTCAGATGCACCTGATCGTGTGCAAGCGCGCACGCCGCTTTGTCCCGGAAGAGGGGATTCGGATCGTTTCGCATATTTTCCAAGAGCGTTTTGACAACGATCTCGTCCGAGCTCACCCTCCCCAACGCCCACTGAACGGCGAGCCGCAGACTCTCGTTCGGCGTGTGAATATCCTTCAGCAGCATGTCGCGAGCTTTGTCCGATCGGATACTGAGTATATAGAGGCCCCCGGCCGCGGAAGCTTTCGCTTCATCGTCGCCGTGTGAGTAGATCTCGATCAGCGGCTCGACCGCTTTTTCACCGAAGCCTTTGAGCTTCTGATAATCATTCGCTGCAATCGCAGCGCGAACCGTTGCCGCGGTAGGACCCTCCTCCTCCGCCAACACGGCAACCGGAGAAGTCAAAATGACACTCAAGAGAAGGATCGCTCCAGTAAAGCGCTTCGGCATAAGGTGCTCCCGATAGTTTGGTCTCACTCCCAGAAGAGGGACAGTGGAAAATCGGCAACATTCCCTGAGAAACTTTACTGACTAACTCGCTGCAATTCACCCGCAGCAAGAGGCCGGAATCTCAGCGCTTACCGTTGCTTCAGCCACTCTTCGAGGAACTCCCGATCAAAGATCGGTCTTCCAGCCGATTTCTGGCCCCGGTATTTTCCGCTTTGATCATAGCCTTCCGAGGGCGGGGTCTTGAATTCGAAGAGCGCGGCGCGAGCGATCTTCATCATCGGATAGAGCAAGATCGCGTTCGGGCCGTGATTGGCAAGCTCTAAAGTGATCGCGCGAGCAGTGTGTCCCGGATCGACGATCATCGCCGTCTGAACGACAGTCAGCCCGACCCGGGCGAGTGTGCTGCGCCCTTCGATCAGCAGACCGAATTTTTGTCCCACGGTCACCAATTCGTGCGTATGCGCGAGAATGAATTCGCGCGGTGCCAGAGTGTAGGGGTGCTCCATGCTGAGGATCCGCTCCTCATAATCCGGAGTGATTTTATTAAGGACGTCGACGACCTTGCCGGGAAGCGGCCGGAGAATCTGCTCGCCGAGGTGCAGAGAGAGACCGGAGAGCCGCACGCAGGATTCGTGAAACGGCTCGACGGCAAGCGATCCTTCCGCAATCGCCTTTCGAATATCTTCCCCTGAAAGCATCATACCGTTTACGCCGAGCGAGATTGAAAAAAACCCTCATCTCCGGTGCGGATCTGAGGTAGATACTCTCCTTTATCGGCGAATTTCACGTGGCAACTCAAGCGGTAATATGATCTCCCCTCTGATCGTGGGCGTTTTGAACGTAACCCCTGATTCATTTAGCGACGGCGGCAGCTATCTCACGCCTTCGGCGGCCGTTGAGCGCGCGATGGAGATGCGAGACGACGGCGCGGACTATGTCGAGATCGGCGGCGAATCAACCCGCCCAGGGTCGGAGCCGGTCGCGTTTGATATTGAATGGAAACGGGTCGAGCCGGTGTTGAAAAAGCTCGCCTCCGAGATCCCGATATCGATCGATACCTACAAAGCCGAGGTGGCGAAGCGCGCGCTGGATTATGGGGCGCAGATGGTGAATGACATCTCCGCCTTGCGCGCCGATCCGGAGATGGCTTCGGTTGTGGCGAAACACCGCGCGAAACTGGTCCTGATGTATTCGAAGGAGCCGCCAAACCGGCCGCACGCCACGGACAGCGAACGGCCGTTCCGGAATGTTGTCACCGAGATCTCGGAATTCCTTGCTGAGCGCGTGCGGCATGCGACGAGTCGAGGAGTGCATCAATCCGAAATCATCCTCGATCCCGGGTCCGGAAAGTTTGTCAGTGCAAATCCGGAGCTCTCCTGGGAGATCCTCCGGAAGATCGCCGAGCTGCGGAAGCTGGGATGCGCGCTGATGATCGGTGCTTCGCGCAAAGGCTTCATGTCGGTGCTGCGCGATGAGGACTCCGCTGAAGCTCGCGATCCGATCTCCGCCTTACTCGCTGTTCACGCCAGCCTTTCGGGGGTAGGGTATATCCGGACTCACAATCCGCGGATGACAAAGGAGTTTCTCTCAGTCTGGCAGAAGCTCTCGGCCGCGGACTAGGGTTCACGTGCGTACGAATCGAGTTAATGCGTGTCAGAGTTAAGTAATAAGTATCCGCCGATCGATTTTGCCGCTGCCGAGAGGCTGGGTCTGAACGAGGCGGAGTGGGCGAAGCTCTCGAAAGGCGTCGGGCGTTCGCCGAACGAGATCGAGTGTGCGATCGCAGCCCGGCTCTGGTCGGACGACTGCATGTTCAAGCGCGGAAGGATGTTCCTGCGCGGAGTCTTTCGCGAAAGTCCGGCGGCGACGTTTTTGCCGGGGAGGAAGGCCGCGCTCTTCGAGATCGGCTTTGGTGAGCAACACCACGGGCTGCGCACCGCTCTCCCAGATCA
>CAYOAK010000167.1:0-4070 GCA_964401925.1 uncultured Bdellovibrionales bacterium
CCGGCGAGAAGCACCAGAACATTCTTTGGCACGCCGAAAAGGCCAACAATCGCTCCGAGCATGCGCTTATATTGGCTCAGTTGCATCCCGGGACGATATTGAGGGACCCTGGCATGGCCCTCTCCGCTGTTCAACGAGACAATGTAGCGCGGGGAACCTTCGCCGCTCAGCTCGAGTAATCCGAAACGGGTATTGGAGTTCCAGCCGTGGAAGATCTCTCGCACGGTTTGCCGGCGGCTCCAGTTGCGAGCAAGAAGATCCGGATTCGCTTGAGGCTCAAACATCTCCGGAGCTGAGAGAAAAAACATTAAGACAATCGACGCTATCGCTCCCGTGCCAAGCAGAATGCGACCTCGGGAATGACGGCTGCAAATGCACAGCAACAGAGCGATGCCAAACGGAAGGGCTAGGAGCATGAAAACCGACGAGAGAAATCGCCTCGACTCAAGGAGATAGATCGCAAATACCGACCCCGCGGCACCGCCTAACAACTCTCCCAGGTAGCAGCGCCGAAATCGATCTTCCGGGACTGAAAGATAAAGAAAGTTCACACCGACGGCGAAGACGAAATGCGGAAGCCCTACGATCAAGCCGAGGAGTGGAGCGTAGCGCTGACGCCCATTTGTCCAAGCATTCTCGATTTGTCCGGCAGCCGCCCTGTCGACGACCGCGTTCAGGGAGTCTTGCACCGAAGCAATCCCCCAGAATGCGATCGCGAGCGTCACCCCGAGCGCTGAGCACACCATCGCGATTGCGAGGTCCAACCGAATCGAGCGAATTCTTGTACTCAGCGCCGAAAGCAGAATCGAGCCCGCCCCCTGAGCGAGAAAAGCAAGACTGACCGCCATGAGCATGTATCCGCGGCCGAGGAGAAAGGAGAGCTCAAGCGCAGAGACGATCTCGAACGCAAGGATGATAAAGGTGAGGCCAAAGAGTAGCGCGCTCATCCGATGGAACATTGCATGATGGGCCCGTTGTGAAATGGCCGTTTCGGCAAAGACCCATGAAGGGGCTGTCGAAAAACGGATGTGATTTGAGGGGGCGCGAAATGGGAGATACGCCTGTTCCCAGCGCCTCCAAAGCCATCGACGTTGGAGCGCTCGTCATTCAAAGAGTGCAACTCCGTCGAGGTCCATCGAATTCAGCTCATCGTGGGAGAAACCGCAGAGCGAGAGGATCGTCGGTGCAATATCGTAGAGCGTTGCGTCCTGGCGTCTGAGAATTGTCCGGTTGGAAAATAAGATGCCGGGAACGAGAGACGGATCCATCAGGTGGTCGCCGGCCCACGCCTTCCGATTATCTTCAACGATAGATGGTGGTGCAGCACCGACCGCCGTTTGCCAGGAGGCCCGGTAGCCCTTTTGAAATCCGAGGTAAAGGTCGGGCGACTCCTCGGCAAATGGTCCCCAGAATATCTCCTCCCGCCGGTATACCCCTTTCACCACCGCGTTCGGCCCGTCGTTCCAAGCGAGCAGTTTCGACTGAAGCTCGGCCTTCAGTTCCTCCGACTTTGCGCCCGCATCGACGATCCCCTGGCCTTCGCGTCCTCGCCGGTTCAGATAGACCGCGCCGAACCCGATTGAGTAGGCGCGAGTCTTCGACCAGTCCACATCCGCCAGCAGGCTCTTTCCCTCGCTGAGCGTTGGGTCCTTCAACACCAGGTATCCGTTCTCTTTGAGCCACGAGTTCACATGGGCACTTCGGCGAAACGTCTCCATGCCGTGGTCGGACAGCGCGATGACGACATCGTTCGCCGAGGATTTGGCGAGTACCTCACCCAGTACGCTGTCCATCTTCTCGTACCACCGTTCAATTGTGCCTTTGAGCTCCGGGGACTGTTCGTGAAGATCGGATTCGACGAGATAGCGCCAAAACATATGCTGCACGATGTCCGGCGCTTCAAAATAGGAGAACAGCACACCCGCCTTTGTGCGTTCGAGCTCAAAGTCGAGCATCAGTTTTTTCTCAGCGAAGATGCTCTCGGTCTGCTCGAGAAACGCTTTGTCCGAGATGCGGCTTTCGTTCAACGCCCACGTGTCCATCGGCATTCCCGCGGTTGCGTAGAGGCCCACTGCTTTTGCGAGCTCGGCGCTGTATTCTTCGGGATGCGAAATGGTGAAGTAGGGTGATCGCGGGTCGTGATTGATCGGCGAGACATAGAGCTTGAAATCGGGCTCGAGTGCAGAGAGATAGAACTTGAAGATCCCGCGCATGCTCTTCATCCAGCCGACGTCGAAGCCGACGGATTGCCAACCGCTCCATTTTCCGACTTCGAGCTCGAGATCAGAGTCCTGCCAACGCACCCGCACTGCGTTCGACTTTTCCGGAACCTTCGTCACCTGCATTGGAACGGTAGAGCTCTCGCCTTCACCGGTTCCGCGCGATACTTTCGGTCCGGTCAGTTGCATCACCATCGTCTGGCCGCTCCGAACCTGAACGACATTTCCGCCGGCTTGCACCGACGGCGGAGTCGCTTCAGATGTGAAAAACGTAAATGTGCCTTCCGTACCGAGGATGTCCGGTACCCCCATCCCCGAGAGCATTCGACCAGTGATTTTGTCTGGCGGAAAAGTTAACGGGAATCCGAGGAGCACCGTCTCGATCTTTCGTTCTGCGAGCCGCTGCCAGAAAGTTTTGCTGCGGATAACCGGTTGCGGCTTCCCGCCTCGGAACTCCGAGAGGGCGAGCTTAAGGGAGTAGCTCTTCGGATCGCGAGTGAGAAAATCGAATACTCCGTTCTTGCCGGGATTCTGGCCCGTAGCGATCGCGCTCCATGCCACTGGCGACTGGGCGGGGTTTGTCGTCCCGATTCGAGTGTATCCGCCCTTATCGCGAAGCGCGCGAAAGTTCGGAAGCTTCCCCCGGCCGAGCATCTCCTCGACGAGCGCAGGGCTCATTCCATCGAATCCGAGAATGATGATCCGGCGATCGAGGACGCTCTTCGGACCGGAGAATGGGTTCCACATACGGGACAGGACAAATAGAGCGGCAAGGATGATGCAACAAGAAATAAACATGTTCCGCTTCAAGAAGCGAAGCACGGTCCGAAACCAGAAGCCCACCGCACCGAGCGCTCCAAGCAGCAAGGCGATGAGCCAGCCTCCGGCGGAGACAATTGTGTATCCGGTTCCAGGGTCAATGTAGGCTAACATGCACGCGCCGGAGCGCCCCCGGGGCTGAGCTGGGTGACGATGCCGACGCCGAACGGTGCGTTTTCGCGTTCAAGAGTGAAGCGTCGAAGCTCCTCTGCGGCTCCACTTAGATCGATGACGAAGGGGCTATTGGCCCGAAAGCTGATTGTCGCTACTTCATTCGGGTGCAGCGAGGCACCACTGCGGAAATCAGCATCCTCAGAACCAGGCTCGAAGATCTCTCGGATTTCCCCTATCTCGCACTCATACTCCTGCGTAGAGCATCGGAGCATCACCCGATCACCCGGGTGAAGAGCAGAGCCGGCGATCAAAAGCACTTTCCCTTCAAACGCATCGGAGACATCGGGACTGGGCTCCATCTCGCAGAGGACATCGCCGCGCCTCAACTCAACCGGTGGTTTGAATTGAACTCCAACGTTTGTTCCCGCGCCGGCCGCATCCATCGGTCCTTCAAACCGAAGTATCTGTTCAACTGTGACACTCTCTCCGGAGGGCAAGGCGACGAGCTGCTGCGAGCGCTTTAACGCACCGGCGCTAATTCTTCCGACCACGGTCGGCTGTCCGTTCATTCTGTAGATATCTTGCACCGGCAGCCTGAGCGCGGTGCCGGCCGATTCCTCCGCCGTTACAATTGAGTCAAGAAGCTCAAGCAATGCGGGGCCCTGATACCAATTCATCTTCGATGACGCCGTCGAGATCCCGTCACCGTCCCGTGCAGAGATCGGAACTGTCCCCAATATTTGAACATCGTGCGTAAACAATTTTGCGGCCGCAGCGGCAAGCTCGGTGAATCGTTCTGCGTTATAATCGATCAGATCCAGCTTATTGATGGCGATCACAATCGATCTCAGCCCAATGAGCTGGAGCAGCCGCGCGTGATATCTTGTTTGTGCTCGGATACCCTCTGCTGCGTCGATC
>CAYOAK010000167.1:4080-8759 GCA_964401925.1 uncultured Bdellovibrionales bacterium
ATCGGCGAGTGTTGCACCGCTCAACATGTTCCGGATGAACTCCAGGTGGCCGGGAGTATCGATGATCACGTAGTCCCGTTCGTTGTGACGAAAGAAGATCTGTGTCGTGTCGATTGTGATCCCCTGCGATCGCTCCTCTTCCAGCTGATCGACAAGAAATGCGAGCTCGGCCTCTTTCCCGAGCTCAGTCGAGACGCGCCGGATCTCCTCCATCTTTCTCGACGAGAAAGAACCTGTCTCGAAAAGCAAACGCCCAATGACCGTTGATTTGCCGTGGTCGACGTGACCGGTGATGACGATATGCGCTCGCGATCGTGCCATGCTTACATGTAACCGAGGCTGCGAAGTTTCTGCATCGTGTACACAGACTCTTTGTCTTGCGAACGGCCGCTTCTCTCGTCTTCCGTGGTGGTTCGGAGCTCGCTCACGATTGCATTAACAGAGCTGGCTTCAGAAGCTACGGCAGAACAACATGGCGCGCAGCCGATACTTCGATACCGTTGTCCCGCCTGCGCGAAGTAGAGCGGATTTACCGGAAGGTTTTCCTGTTCGATGTAGCGCCAGATATCGAGCTCGCTCCAATGGAGCAAAGGGTGCACGCGCAGGTGCTCATGCTCACTCGTGCCGGATCGATAGAGACTCCACAGCTCGGGACTCTGCTCGCGGTAGTTCCAGTTCGAGTTCTCGTCGCGCTGAGAGAAGTAACGCTCTTTTGCTCGAACACCATGTTCATCGCGCCGGATGCCGAGGATGATCGCGTTCAAGTCGTTCTGCTTCATCGCCATATGAAGACCCTCGGTCTTCAGTGCCCCGCAGCAAGCGAGGACACCCATGGCTTTGTTCATCCCCGACGCGAGAGCGGCCTCGTTTTTTGTGATTCGCAGGTCGAGCTTCCATTCCGTAGCGAGACGCTCCCGGAAATCATAGATCTCCGGAAACTTATAGCTCGTGTCGATATGCAAAACGGGGAAGGGTATCTCACCGAAGAAGGCCTTGCGGCACATCCACAACAAGGTGGTTGAGTCCTTTCCCATCGACCAGAGGAGGCCGAGCCGCTTAAAACGATAGAAGGCCTCGCGGAGGATATAGATCGTACGGCTCTCGAGATCCTCCAGATCGGTCATCGGGCAATCTTCACATATCTCTCTCCGATCAGTCCATGGCCGCTCGTTGAATTGAATGAACCCTGATAGATCCCGGCGCTATGTGGACGTCTCGAATCAGGCCGACAATATGTTTCTATCGAATTGTTCGAGCCGCTTTTCTGCCGATTCTTATCGCGGCACTCGCTTCGCACGCCGAGGCCGAAGCGGTGGCTTGCAATGGTTGCAATGTCGTGCTGATTTCGATCGATACTCTTCGCGCGGATGCTTTGGGAATCTATGGAAACCGGCGTAACACGACTCCGGCTATAGACGAGTTTGCGCGGTCCGGAACACTCTATCAACGCGCCTATTCGACCTCGCCGAAGACGGCGAGCTCTCACATGTCGATGTTTACCGGCTTGCCGCCGGCTGTTCATAAAGTGTGTAACGCCGGTCAGGGAGGTTCGCGGTGCGCCGGACTTTCGGCGGGAATCAGAACGCTCGCGGAGGTTCTGAAGGAACAAGGCTATCTTACGGTTGGAATGACCCACGGTGGCAACGTCGCCGGAGCGCTCGGTTTTGCGCGCGGATTTGATCGATATGAGGAGGGGATCTCCCAATCGATCGAGCGAGCGACCGCATTTCTCAGGTCGCCCGAGTCCGGAAAACGATTTTTTCTCTTCGTCCACAACTACCAGATGCACGACCCGTATTTAGTGGATGCTCCCTACGATACGCTCTTCGTTCGGCCATATTCCGGTAGGATCGTGGCGAATGCCACTCGCTTTCTTGCGCTTCTCGGCCGGGGCGAAGATCGGTGGACGCATCAGCACGAAATTTATTGGAACCGTGTGGACGAACATTCACCAGTCGACACGTTTCATCTCCGTGCAGTTTACGACGGACTTGCACGACATCTGGACGTGCGCATGAAGCCGCTGTTGTCGGCACTGAGCGAGCGATCCGGTGATACGATCGTCATTTTCACTTCAGACCACGGCGAAGAGTTTCGTGAACACGGGAAGTATCTGCATGACCAGCTCTACGAAGAGGTTCTTCGGGTGCCGCTGATAGTAAAAATTCCGCGCGCAACTTCGGGAACGAACGTAGCCGGGCCGGTAAGCCTCCTTCACCTCGCGGGGACTGTGACCCAATCACTTGGACTTTCGGGCCCGGCCCAGTTCGACCAGCCGAAAGCCTGGAACGCGGCCGATCCTCGTCCCGACGGACTCGAAGCCGAGTTCCTTGAGAAGAGCACAGTCAGCTTCCTGCAGGGGGATCAGAAGCTCATCGTCTACGGCGAAGCCGCGCAAACCCTAAAACCGGGCCGGTGTGAGCGCTTCAATCTCAAGCAGGACCCGTCCGAAAAGCGGAACCTCGGCTGTGAAACACCGGACGGAGTAGCCATCTTTAACGCCTGGACAAAGCAGCGTGCGACCTACGACGAACTCGAGAAACAATACTCCAGCACTCCTCCTCCCGCCCAACCATCGGTCTCCGAGGACACGCTGAAGCAGCTAAAGAGCCTCGGCTACCTAAACTAATCTCCGCACGTATTCGTTTCCGCACCTCCGCTCCGGCGCGAACCAAATTAATTATATCGCGTAGAATTAATTTAGTAGTGGATAAGATTGCAACCTCCTAAGAACGCCGAAGAATTAAATCTACCCGATATGATTAATTTGGCGGTGGGGCGCAGAGGAACTCTGGGGGGGAGGAGAGCGCGTCGGCGGTGGTGGTGAGGACGAGGCGCTCGTTGAGGATTTGGAGCTTTGGGTAGCTGGCATTGGGTGCAACGCGGCGGATGCGGAGCTCGAGGTTGCTTCCGGACTGGATGGGAGTGCGAAGCATCCGGAGGAGGCGGGTGAGCTTTCGGCACCGGAGGGCCGGGTCTTTTGTGTTAGCAGCGGTGAGGAGGTTGCGGGAAGCTGTAGCGGGGTCGAAGGGGAGGTCGCGGGCGAGCGTGAGCCGGTCTTCGGTGGAGCCGTTTGGTTTCCTGATGCGGAGGACGGCCAGCTCCGGCTCAGCGGTGGCGTAGTACCCGAAGTGGGGAGCGACGGAGAACGGCCAACCGTCACGGTTATGGGCACCGACGATCACCTCGCAGAAAAACAGGATAGCGCCGACCAGCACCAGCGGAAGCAACAGCTCCGGGGGACGCCGATTGATCTCCGCGGCTGATGCAGCGAAGGTGCGGAAGCCGCGGCCCATGCGCGAAAATATCGCGGGCCAGTCGAGGAGCATGACATAGCAGGCTCTGAGCGGAGTGAAATGGATCTCCATCAGGAAGGAGATCGTCGAGTGAAACGAGATTCCGACGACGAAAGCGAGAGTTCTTCCGCGAGGGCTCAGGAGCAGGAACGGGAACCCTAGTTCGAAGAGTAACGTTGCTGCAGCGGCGAGCCGCATCGCCGCGGGATGCTGGTCAAGTCTGATTGGGGGCTGCCAGATTCCAAGCTCGATCCACCGGTTCCAGAGTATGCGCTCGAGGTTATTCGAGAAGATCCAATCAAGCCCCAGCGCTTGAAGTTTCCAAAAGCCGGCGAAAAAATAGAACAGTGCGAGCATCGCCCAGCAGAGATGCAGCGGAAGTTTCGTGACCGGTGAGGCCAAAGCGCCTTCACTCGAACCGTCTCGGCGATGACGGAACCGGCGGATGACCGAATCGACGGAGAGAATCTGAGCACAGGGACTGAATGAAAGGATCAGCGCGAACCAAACCAGGTAATGATAGTGCGAAACCTTTCCGAAGAGTTGTGGGACACCGAGCGCCCAAATGGCTGTGAATGAGGCGATTGGCGCAGTGAGGCGGGTGAGGTACCCCGCGCAAGCGAGAAGTGAGGAGAGAAAAAATACTCCGATGACGAACGCCGAAGACTGGGGCTCAGGCGGAATGAGATCGAACAGCCACGCACTGCCGAACGGCGGGTCCATCATCTCGCTATTGACGGAGCCGAAGCCGATTAACTTTCGCGGAGGATAGACAAAGGCGAGTTGCCAAAAGACGACAATCCGGAAGATGGCGAGGTTGATCGGGTGCGTTGTGGCGAACAGAAACCGTTCGATTGACTGCCGTAGGCACGGTCCGTTCGAATCGGGCGAGGCACCCGAAGCCCGAATCTCGCTCTTTCCCCCCTGCGCTTCCACAAATTCCTAAAGTTCTCCCTTGCAACTTCCACCATCTCCGGGAACGCTCCCGGCATTCTTATGGGCACGTTGCGAAATGGCCGTCTCGGCCATTCTCGGGCCTCGCGCTCAGAGAGCGCGACAATAAAACGAGGTATCCGTTTACGCCGATGAACAATAGCGCGCACATCCGGACATTCTCTAGCCCCCTCGGGGGGCGCCAGGTCTTCAAAGATCTGGGTCTTGCAAAACCGGGGGTGACAAAGAGTAAGCGTTCACACTATCTGCCGTCCCCGATCAGGGGACGACAAGAAAAATACCCAAGACCTCTACGTGAACATTCCGTAAACATTTTGGAAATCTCGTCGCAGTTTCAGATTGTTATCGTGAACGCTTACACAGAGAGGGCAGCATTCGAATAAGCACCTGACCCGTCAATGAACGATGTGAGAAATTATTGGAAAAATC
>CAYOAK010000168.1:0-8729 GCA_964401925.1 uncultured Bdellovibrionales bacterium
CGCCGGTAGCCAGGAATACCTTTCTTCTTTCCGAATTCTGCAACGAGCATCATCTCGCGCATTAACCCGCTGATTGCGGTCGGCGGTGCATAGCGCCGCGGTCCTTCCGGTTGTTGGGACTGAGCGGCTTCCTCTTCAGCCGGCTCCACCGATCGCGAATCGAGGATCGTCACTTGGCCGTCCTTCGGGAGCGAGCCGGTCGCGGGCATGATGCGAATTGAATAAGAGCGCTTGTCTGCGAGGTGAACGAGAATCGCTTCGCCATCGAGCGAGAGGGTTTGCTGACCGAAGACGATCAAGTTGTTCTCTTGCCGCTCAAGGCTAACAGCGGAGTTCTTCTTCTTGAAGCCACCGGCGATCTTCGACGGGAAGGTGATCTGCGTCGGCTCGCCCGGCTTAATGTAAACCGATTCCTCGCCGCCATTATATTGCAGGTCACGGGCAAACGAATCCGATACTCCGAAAGCCAGCAGCGCTCCCAGGAGAACTCCAAATGATCTCATGATCGTTGCCTTTCCAATTACTGCGGTCATGTACTTTCTCAACTAAAACTTTCTTCTACTGCGACGCGCCTGCGGAAGGAGTCGTCGCGGCTCCCGGTTGAACCAGGCCCCGTTGCTCCTTCCGTCGTTGGATCGCTTCCTCTTTGTCCCGATCTTGCTTCTCCTGCCTGTCTTCCGCCGCAATGGTCGAAAGCGGGGCAACGCGAAGCCGGATGTCCACCACCACAATTCCGTATTCGTTGTGAATGTTTCTCGGAATTGTTGTCATTTTCACGTAGTAGACCATTTCGTCCGGGGGGAGCGGCTTCTGGCCGATCAGCTTCTGGCGGACTCCCGGCAGACGGACGACAACCTTATCAAGCTCCGGAAAGCGCTCGATTTTTATCTGTTTCGTATCGATGAAGAACATCTGCGAGCGGCTTGTCTCTTCGACAACCCGCAGCTCCTGCTTCACCATCACATTTTCGAACTCGCTCAGAGCCGGCTCCCAGAGGAACTTCCGCGAGGAGTAGAACTGCTCCCGGGCGTTATGCGGCTGATAGGTGGTGATCGCATTGACGAGCTTCGTCGCGACATCGATGAACTCACTGTCCGGCAGCTGCTTGATCGAATAGTGGCCGGGCTGCGGCTTCTCCGGAACTTCGATCACGGTGTCCGCGGTAAAATACATCAGCAGTGCAGCACCGAGAGCTAGGAATGTCGCAGGAAACTGGAGAACGGCGAGCGCGCGCCACATGTAGGCGTGATCGCGATAATGCTCCCACAGCCGGACTGTGTCCGCGCCGGCTCTGCCGTCGACGAGCTCGACCTGCCGAATATCTTTTGCGAGTCCGCGTTTTGCCACGTTCGTTACCTTAACCTCGTAGGCTGAGCATCCACATCGGCCGTTGACTCATCTCGTTCAAAGCTCGGGAAGAGCTTGTCGAGTCCGATCTTACGGAACTTCGTCTCTTCCGGAATCACCTTCATCGGGGCACCGCTCCAAACCGGTTGAATCGATGCAGGCGCGGGCAATCCCGGCGGCACGAATCCGCACGCTGTAAGCAATGCATTACGCAACCCGCGCTGCTCATCTGGATAGGTTCTACGCATTGTCGCCAATGTTGTCGTACACAGAATCGAACCGCCGATCATGAACGGCATCGCCCGCACCGGGTTCTTTGCGAAAAGACTGATGATGATGAACGCCATGAAGCCGCATCCCCATTCGAAGATGTTCGCTCCCATGAAGTTCCAGTCTTCTTCGACCCCTTGCAGGACCTCACCGTTGTCCATCGGATTTAATTGCTCCCCTTCTCCTCTTGCGAAATCTCTTCGCTGAGCTTCTTCAAGCGCTCGCGGATCTCGTCATCACCCAGCGACTTCGCGACGCTGGTATCCTCGTCTGCATACTTCGTAGAATCGTCTTTCTTGGAGTCAGAACTGTCGGATTTCGCCGCGGCCGACTTGACTGCGGAATTCTGCCCCATTGTCTTCGCAATTTCGGCGTCAACCGCGTTCTCGAGCTCCGGGTCCTTCAGCGCGGGTGCTTCGGAATCACGTTGCAGATCGCTCGAAGCGGATTTCGCTGTGGAATCGCTTTCATTCGACGCGCGGGTCTCTGACTCGGACCGTCGCTCCGCTACCGGCTGACGATCGGAGAGCTTCGCACGAGAAACTTCGGCTTCATCCTTTTCGACCGCTACGAGTTGCTCGGTGACGGCCTTCGCAGGCTTGCGGGCCGACCGCTTGGCCGCGGGCTTCGGCGCTTGAGTGGCCGTTGCAACTTTCTTGTCGAAGTTTTGACGGAGGAGCGCTTCGTTTTCGGTGAGACGAACTCCGCCTGCGCTTTCACGCGCTTCGGGCGAGATGATGTGGTTCAGCTCTTCGGCGCGGGTGTTCAGAGTCGCGGTCCAAACATCCGGATTGATCACGAGATCGGGACGCGCCATCTGACGGCCTTCGTCGAACTCGCGCATCGCTTGAACGAGCAGCGCACGCGCGCGGGAGTAATGTCCGATAGCAGCTTGAGCGCGCTCGGGTGACGCATACTCTGCCGACGCCATCTCCCGTCCGCCGTAAAGTGGGGCCTGACTCTGTTGTGATGTGAGCGCGCTCGTCGTGGTCAGCGCGCCACCGTCTGCGGATGCATCCGTCGCGCCGAAACCAAGAAGTCCCACGGCCGCGAGCCGGAGAAGAGAAAAACCGTTCGAAAACTTTCTACTCTGCATTGTCGTTACCAACTCCCGAAACTCAACTGAGATCTAGGTCTCCCGAAACTTGTTGGGCCAATTCAGGTTATTAGCCCCACAGCCCTCTCCGTGATGGAAAGTAGACCGCTCTCTCTCTACCCTCCTTATCCTGGAGAACCGCCATGTTGCTCCACTCCTGGGGAGAAACCTCGATAACGGCTCAAACCCCGCATAACTATTCGATTTTTCTCCGTATTTTGTATTCTACGTAAAATCAGAGTATGAATCTGTTCCCATCAGTCGCTTTCGGTGCATAACACGGGAGCTTTCGATTTCGTCCCCGGAGCGCTGAAGGTTATAGTCCGGCGACGTCAAAAGCGCGTTTCGAGGTTTTTTTTTCGTGGGTTACGACCTTTCACAAAGATTGAGCTCGCTTCGAGCTCAAGCGGAGACCGAGACCGAAGGGTGGCTCACCTACGGTGGTGTCTTCGTCAAGGCCGCATTCCTCCTCGGATTCCTCGCCTTCTTCATCTCTCAGCTTCGAATTCCCGACGCGACCGAAACCGCTCCGGCGGCAAGTCCGTACTCCAGCTGGCAGCGCACCACGAAGCAGCTCGTCGAAGAGCGGCGTGATTATCTTCTCGACTCCGTCTTCGGCGATACACGCGCGCAGCTCTATGTCCGCTTCGCAAACAATATCATCGAGCTTTTTGGAGTCGGCGAGCCGAGCACGCTCTCGGACAACGGAAAGATTCTCGATCTCGAAGCGTGGGGCACCTGGCTCGCCGAAGCAAATGCGGGATTAATCTTGCGGCTCGTCTTCATTATTTTTGCCTGCACCCACCTCTGGATCGTCGGAATCGGTCTGGGGTTCGTCGTCTACAAATATTTCCTCCTCCCGGTAAAAACGAAAGATATCCTCGGCGTGCTCGATAAGGGCCGCGGACCATTCTACTCCGGAATCTACGGTCCGCTTCGTCCGAACCGTTCGGCAAGCGGCACCGATCTCTCCTGCCCAGGACTCGCGTGTCCGAAACTTGCCTCACGCACCGAGGGCTCGAAACACGTGCTCTCGGCGATTCTGCGCAAATACGGCGCGAACAACGAGACGAACATGGGGCTCACCCGGATTATTCTCGCCTATCGCGACTACCCGACCGTCGTTGATGAAGAGCGTCATGTTGAGGAGGAGACGGAGGAAAACGTTGCAGCCCTTCCCACTTCTTCTTTCCGCACGAACGAAGAAGGAACGATCGAAGCCAGCGCAAAACACTGTCTCGAAGCGGTGCTCCTCGCGCACAAAGTTCTCGGAGAGCACTATCTGAACAAGGCGACAAAGGGGGCAAAGGAAGGCGACGTCGCCGAGAGTGATTATACGACGCACCTCGCCGCCATTTCGCAACGCGCACAAAAGCTGCCGCCGCTGGCACAGCGTCTGGTGCTCTCTCTGACGCCGTCTCGCGGCCGTGCGCTTGCGCAAGTTCCTGCCCAGGCGGTCGCTTCAGCTTATCTCTCAACGGAAGCCGGAAAATGCCTCGTCTATCGGCGCGAAGGTACGGCGTTCTTCCCGGTATCTCGTTTCCCGCATCTGCAAGCGCGAGCGGTGCTCCATTCGCTGGTCAGCTACCACACAGAGTATTCGGGAGACCTCCGCTTGACGATTCGTCAGGCGATCATCTGCTCACGCCGTCACGGAGATTTCGGCCGGGCGTTCTTACCGATGCAGATGTCGATGGCGAGCCGCGCTTTGCGTGACTGGCTCGAGGTACTCTTCAGCGCACCGAAGCGCCGGGACAGCTTCTCTCACCTCGTTGAGCTGGATGCTCATCTGGAGGAGATCAGCCTCAGTTTCCGGAAAGAGTTCATCAAGCGTTTAATCGCTACCGGAATGGTTGAGCGGGTCGGTTCGGCGGCTCCGGAGATCGCCCCGCTCCGTAAACGAATCTGGAAAGGTTTCGCTTACAAGTCCGTCGTGCTCGTGCCGCTGAAAGATCTGGTGAACATCGCCCTGCACGGTGTGAACCCGGCTCGCTTGGATCGTGTCAGCGAATTAATCCAGCACACGAAGAAGCTTCAATCGAGCCTCAGCATCTCCGCGCGCCTTCCCGGATTTAAACGGCAGGCCGAAGAAGCCGGTAAAAGCGCCTTGGAATCGGGCGGCGTCACTCGCGCGCTCGCGGAGGCACAGCAAGATTCCCCGCTGCTCGCCGGGTGGCTGATCATGCGCCGGATGTTGACCCGATATAATTGGCTTTCGACCCGCGTCGGAGACAGCGCCGTTCCGGTCGACGGACTCATTCAGGCGATCGTTCTCGATCGCACCGTCGGCGAACGGCCCGATGTGCTCGCGCTTGATGCGCTCGTCCCGCTCCGGCAGCGCCGGTTCAAAGAGCTGTTGGGCCCGAAATGGGAGTCGCTGTATTATGCGAACAATCCCGGCACGAACGATGTCGATATTTACGAGGTGATGGAGGAGTTCGAGGAAGGCCGCACGGCGATCCAAGAACAGGTCAAGAAGGGTCTCTTCGACAAGCAAGTGAAGAGCGGGGCGCGGGGATAATGGGACGCGATTATACCCGAGTTAACGCCGAGACGGAGTTTGCCAGACACCGGCACAACGTCCGCATGATCGCCGCCGGCATCAGCGTCGCGAGCGCACTTGTGCTCGTCTCCTCCTGCGCGAAGGGCGTGGGCCCGATGTATTACTATCTCTTCGGCGGAATGCTCCCGATGGGACTCATCGCCTGGTACATCGCCGTCCAGTCGAAATTTTTCTGGATCGAGAAAGAGCGGATCTCCGAGATGGAGCGCAGAAACGGCAGCCCGGTACTTGGCAGCCCGCCGGATCGGAACGCGTTCAAAGACGGGCTTGAAGATGCTCGCAGCCGCGGAAAGGCCATGATCGACAAATACCTCATCGGGTTCGAGCTCGATTCAGGGAAGCCGATCTGGGTCTCGGATGACGAGATCTGCACGCACGCCGCCGTGTTCGCAAAGACGGGGGTCGGAAAGACTCTCTGGCTGGAAAGCCTGATGCTGCAGCAGATGGCGCGCGGACGGGCGAGCGGATTTACCTTCATCGATGCGAAGCGCGATCCCGGAACGCTGGCAGACATCATCATGATGGCGCTCCTCACCGGCCGGATCGAAGACCTGATTATCGTCGACCCCTTTGACCCGGTCTATGCCTATAACTTTGCCTTCACCACGCAGCGCGCGGACGTAAAGGCGAGAAAGATTCTCCGCTGCGGTCTGCCGCCGACATCGGATCAGAGCACGACGAAGCACTACGATCGGCTCGCAGCGGACGCTGTTTACCGGGTCGTTCGAGCGATGGAGAGCTTCGGGCTCGCTTGGTCGGTCCGCGATGTCGCGGTCGCGCTGTCTGCGTTCCATGTCGCGTATCCCCGTCTCCGAAGCCTGCTCCATCAGTCCGGCGGGAAGGCCGCGATGATTGAGCTCGGACATATGGCAAGCAGCTACCGCGGTCAGAAGGGAACGCTCGATGCCGCGCGGCTCACGGATAACCTGCGCGGTATCGCGTCAGAGCTGCACTCGATTTCGAACTCCGAAGCCGGCGAAATGTTCTGCTTGCCCCGCGCCGATCTCTCGCTGACCGATGCGATTCTGCGCGGAAAATTCGTCTACTACATGCTGCCCCGCCTTGAAGAAGCTGAGAGCGCCGCGCGGATGGTAAAGGTGTTTCGTGAGGATCTCGAGGTGTCGATCGGTGAGATCACCTCGAGCCGCACGCATAAGCTCGAAGATCCGCATCTCGTCGTAATCGACGAAGGGGCTTCGACATTCGGTCCGACGTGGGCAAACTTGTTCGAGCTCGCACGAAAAGGCCGGTTTGCGCTGCTTTTCGGCGCGCAGTCTGTCGGCGGCTTGATGGATCAGCAGATGGGCCTGAGCGAGGAGTTCTACGAGCGCGTCATGGCGAACGTGAACTTGAAGGTCATTATGCGAGTCGGAGACAACCGTACCGCGATGGATATGTCCGAGTGGATCGGCCTCGTAAAAGTTTCGAAGAAGAGCGTCTCCACAGCCCTGTCGCAAAGTATCGCCGCGCGCGAGCTGACAAAGAATATCGAAGTGAACCGAAAGAGCATGGACGGTTTCCGTGACGGTATCACGCTGCAGGATGACGAGGAGGAGCTCGTGAGTCCGGATGAGCTGAAGCACGAGATGTCTGCGGAGAAGGGACTCGCTTTTTTTGAGAAAGGTGATGGAATTATCCGCAAAGGACGCGCGCTCTGGTTCGACGCGGACGTTCCGAGCACCTGGGACGGACGAGAGTTCTTAACGCGCTACGAAACCGTGGAAGCCGACGAAGTCGGTCTTGCGGAGTGGGTCGACGAGCACATCCTCTCGATTGAAGAGGCTGAGACTGAGCGCTTCAACGAGAATCAGAACGATCCGACCCCGGGCGACGCTGCCGCGCAAGCTTTCAGCGCGGAATCTTTTTCACAGACGCAGGCCCACGCTGCCGCCTCAGCTCCGCCGGTCGACGACGGTCCGTTCCGGTTCAATATTGTCCGGCCGTTGCGCGGCCGGGCGATGGGCCGGACAACTGTTACGACGGTTGAAGCTCCGCCAAAGCCACACATCGCCGAACCGGCGCATAATGTTGGCACTGAGGCCCCGAAAGCGGCCCCTGTGGAGCTGGCGAAGCAGGAAGCGAAGCCCGAACCGAAAGTGGAACCGAAGCCCGAGCAGAAGCCCGGCCCCGAGCAAAAACCGGGTCCTGAAAAGCAAGGCGGAATTCGGTTCGCAATCGGTGAGAAGAAGCCGACGGGCGATGGAGCGCGACGCCGGGCGCACCGGTAGATTTAAAGTGGTAGCAAACGTATTGTCAGGTCGTTTTTGATTTTTTGGAGAGGGTTCGAATGAACAAGATGCATTTCACAATCGGAAAATCCTTTGGCCGGCTGCAGCTGATCCCTGAGATCAACGGGCTGCGCCTTTGGTACGCACCGGTTGTCAATGGCGATGTCGCACCGGACGCACCGGGTGCTTGCGACATCATGGTTCCGATTGAAGCCGTCGGCGGCCTTTGGGCAACCGCAAAAGCTTTCCTCTACGGCGTTGAGTCACTCGACGAGAACATCATCATCCGCGACAGCGAAGGTGATGTTCTTGTGAAGCTCTATCGCGACAAGCCGAAAGGCGCGCAAGGAACGCTCACCGGAGAAGAGGTGAGCTGGCTGCGAATCGTCTCGGGCCGGACCGAGGAAGAGCGCCGGAGAATCAAGCTCGGACCCCGAGATCTGATCTGCGTCGAATGCGCGTGCGCATCTGTGCTGCAAATGAGCATGTCACCATTCGCGGTCATGTCAGAGCAGCCCGATCTGAACGGCGTTCGCACCGGCCGTGTCGTCCATGACCCGGGCGCGCTGGCCGATACGCACTGAGGGACTGGGAGCGTCCACTGGGAAACCGCGGGCTGCCTGCCTTGAGCTTGTCGAAAGGGCCTCGCCCGCCATGGACCAGTCACGTAGCCAGCAGAAGCTTTGTTCTGCTCGGTATTTGACTGGTCCCTCTTCCACCACCCCCGGTTTTGCGTCGCAAAACTCCGCCCCCTGAAAGGGGGCATTAAGTCAGCAAAGATGCCTTACTGGGACCGCGGGCGTCCTCGCCCGCTTCCAAGTGTGCCTAGCTGAACGCAGCCCGAAGCGATCACTATTCGAGTGCATGCACCGGCAAGCGGGCGAGGCCGCCCGCGGTCCCGGTATTGCAACTACGTCTGGACGGTTGGCAACGTAAATTGGAAAGTTGAGCCGACCCCTTCCTTGCTCTCGACGGTTACCGTCCCTTCGTGAGCCTCGACGAAGGTTTTAACGATAGAGAGGCCCAAGCCAAGTCCGCTTTGTTTGAGTGGATCGGTTTCTAACTTTTCGAACACAACTTCGAGGCGCTCCTGGGGAATTCCGGCACCATTATCGCTGACCCAGCATTCAACAGATTTCTCGTCGCGCTCTCGCGCCCCGATGATAACCTCGCCGCGCGGCGTGTAGGTGATCGCGTTAGAAAGCAGATTTTGAAACACCCGCCG
>CAYOAK010000169.1:0-8727 GCA_964401925.1 uncultured Bdellovibrionales bacterium
TCATCTCGCCCGAACTTCGAGCGAGCAAGGTTGAAGTGACAAACGCAAAAGGGGTCTTCGCCCACTCGCTCGCAGAGTTTGCGCTGACGGGCATTCTCTATTTCGCAAAGGATCTCCCCCGGATGCTTCGTAACCAGCGGGCATCGAACTGGGAGAAATATGCCGTTCGCTGCCTTCCCGAGCTAAAGCTCGGCGTCGTCGGCCTCGGCGGAATCGGTGCGGCAATAGCGGAGAAAGCAGCTGCGTTGCAGATGAATGTCACGGCTTTCCAAAACCGCACCAAGGTCGAAGGGTTGCCGAAGAATGTCGAGGTCCGTCCGATCGCCGAGCTCGATGAGATGCTCCCCCAGTTTGACTTCGTTTCCTCTTCACTCCCGTTCACTCCTCAAACGAAGCAGTTCTTCGACATGGACCGCTTTTCGCGATTTAAATCTTCGGCCGTATTCATCAACGTCGGCCGCGGCACAACGGTCGATGAGCAGGCGCTGATCTCCCGACTTCAGTCGAAACAGCTCGGCGGTGCTGTGCTCGATGTCTTCGAAAAAGAGCCACTGTCGGCCGAAAGCCTACTCTGGAAGATGGAAAATGTGCTTCTTTCTCCACATACAGCGGACCGCACAGCGACCTGGCTCGATGAGACGATGCAGCGCTTTGTTGATAATGCTCTGCTCTTCGCAGAGGGAAAAAAGCTCGAGAATCTCGTGGATAAGAACCTCGGGTACTAGAGCGTCGCGAAAATACTCGTCTGCTCCGATCTGAATGACGGCTGACTACTCTCACCGTCGAGTGCTAAAAGTCGCATTGAACCAAGTGCACTCCTGAGCTCATCCTTACCTACTGGTGCTCAAGTGTGTGCCCTGAGCGAACGATGATCATTCAAAGAGGTTTTGTGCGCCAACTACTGCTCAGTCTGCTTTGCTCGGTTTTTGTGCTCCCGCTCTCGGCTGCGGTTGCGGCCGACTATGATGGCGATGGCAAGGATGACCTCGAAGTAGTTCAGGTCCTGAAGCCCGATCCGAATGAAAACAAAGGCGAGACCCGCTGGTACATCCGGAAATCGAAAACCGGAAAGGTCTCCGTCTACAAGTTTAAAGTTCCCGCGGCAGCGTTTGTCCGGATCCGGCGCACCGATAAAAAACTCTATCCGGGGATAGTCTGGGTCCGCTCGGTCGATCTTCCGCTCGAATGGTACGTGAAGGCGCGCAGAGGTGAGTCGAAAGTTCTCTACGGTCTCCCCGGCGATATGATTCCGCCGCAGGGCGATATCGACCGCGACGGGGTAACCGATCTGACAGTCATCCGAAATCAGGGCGGATCGTTGCAGTGGCATGCGAAAGTCTCGAAGACGGGCCAAGTCCGCACGACGATGTTCGGCACGAACGGTGTGAAGGCAGCAGTCGGTCCCGATGGGATGCTGATGATTGTCGATCCGAACTTCACCTGGTCCGGACGGTTCTTCGATGCTTCGACGCTGACGGTCTCGAAGTCCTGGGGACTTGCCGGTGATATCCCGCTCTTCGGTGTCAGTGCCGGGCAAGTGGCGGTTGCAAGAGATCTCGGAGCAACGCAGAAGCTGTTTGTTTCAAACCTGGACGGAACTTCGCTCATCACCGACCTAGGCCCCGTGAACTCTATTCCGACGATCGGAAAGTTCTTTAGCTCCTCACTCTCTTATGGCTGGCATAGCCGGGATCAGAAACAGATTCTCTTGAAGAACTCTCGTAACGGAAGGGTTTCGAAGCTCAAGCTGGGAAGCTCGCAGATGTCGATCGTTCTTCCGTCAGGGCAGGTTATCCCTGTCGGGCAGGATGGAAAGTTCGGCTCGGGTGGAAATAACGGGGGTGGAAGTAACGGTGGCGGAAATGGCGGCAACGGCGGTGGAAACACCCCTGGTGGCGGCGGTAGTAACGGTACGCCTCCGTCCAATCCGGGACTGGCATCGGTTTGCCCGACGGTGAGGGACGCCCTGGGCGGTGAGATCTGGAAATCAATTGCCTCAACGCACATTCCGACGAGCGATCCGCGACGGTTTAGCACCAGCTTCATCACTCGCGCGGGAACTCCAGCGCCGTCGACGAACTGCGTGTCTGTATATGATGGACGCGGAAACCTCGTTCACCAGCTCGGAAAATACTCGCCGACAGGCAGTGCCTACAGTTCGCGGAACTATGGCGGCTCAGGTTGCGGTGATAAGCGCCGTGCCTCCGATGTTGCAGCGCAAGCGCTCTCGCAGGCCGGTTCGATCACCGTCTATGTGAAAGTTAAGGCCAATCAGTGCGTGAGGATTCCAAATCCAAACGGCTGCGTGAATAGCTCGCAGTGCTAGGCGGCGCGCCCGAATAGCACTTGAAGAAACGAAAGAAAGCCGGACAGGTGTCCGGCTTTTTTATCTCTCCCGGATCCGGCCGGTTACTTTGGAATCGTCAAGCATTTCGCCCGGCGAAGCTGCTCGACCTCTTTGACCGTTTGGGCGAGCAGTCCGTGAAAGAGCTTCCCGTAAAAACGATCGCGGAGCGGTTCTTTCGCGGCGGCGAAGCAAACATTGCACGCGCCACGTTTCGTGAAAGTTTTTGTGTCACATTTCTTGGTCGCAACGGCTCGTGCAGCGAGAGTCGAGGCAGAAACCGCGAAGTTGTCGTGATTCTTCTGCGTGCAAGTCGGAGTAGCGGCAAAGCACCCCAGGATTGAACTCTGCACACCGGCGTCGATACAGCTCTGGACTGTTTCGCAATCTGCGGAAGGCGGTGTGTCAGCCGCGCGCGCGCTATCCGGGATGAACGCGATCGATGGAATAAGAAGCGCCGCGGCGATGGTCAGCTGATGAATGCGAGCCATAGGAAGTTTCCTTTGTTAAGTTACTGATTCGGGGTGAACGTTTTTCATAGTCGACCGAGCCTTCGTGAAAGTTACACAACCGGACGGGAGAATTCCCATTCTAGAGCATTTCGCGATTCTTCATGGCCTGAGTTATCGGCTCTAGCTGTCTATCAGTTGTAACCTCACCGCATTCGAGTGCGACCCTGTGGGAAAGTCCGTGGCGCAGCAAGATGAAGAGATCGGGTTAGTGATCAGCGCAATGGGCGGAGATCTCTCGGCATTCGAGGATCTGGTCAGGAGCTACGAGCGTTTTGTGTTCGCGATTGTTTCAAAGCACGTTCCGGAATCCGAGGTCGACTCCGTTGCACAAGTCGTATTTATCGGACTCTATCGATCGATCTCGACACTACGCGATCCCGCAGCGTTTCGCGGATGGCTGCATGGGATCGCCGTGCGGAGGTGCCGGGACTTCTGGCGCCAACACTACCGGCAGGCGAAACACGAAACGCAGCTCAGCGCATTGCCGGCTGAGACCATCGCGAGCTTCAAGGACCCTTCGGATCAAGCACATCGCCATGAGCTCAATCAGCTGCTTGAGCAGTTGCTCGGCTCCCTCTCCGCGGAGGATCGGATGATCATGACGCTGCTCTATCTGGAAGATCGTCCCGTCAGCGAGACGGCGACTCTTCTCGGTCTCTCTCAAGTGAATGTAAAAGTGCGGGCACACCGCATCCGGAAGAAACTGGAAACGAAGCTGAAAATAATCAACCGGGAGGTCCGATGAACTTTGAAGATCTTCGCCTCGCACTTCAGTCCGCATGGAATGACCGCCCGGGCGCCGAGCCAGGCGCGGCGTGGCGTTGCCAGCTTCTCCTGCGGATTAAAGAGGAGAGCTCAAAATCTCTGACGAACCTCTTTGCAACGCTCTTTCCGCGAATCGCTCTACCCGCGGCGTCTTGTGCGATTATCATCGCCGGACTCGCTCAGTCGGTCGTGAGCTACGACGATTACGAGAGTCCTCTACAATATTCAGAAAGTGATGAAGCCGATTTGTTGGATCATGAGATGGCAGATTACGAGGTGGAGATACTATGAGCCCAAAAGTAAAAGTTTATGGAAGCGCGATCGCACTCTTTCTCGCGGGAGCGGTCAGCGGCGGATTTGGTTCGACCCTCGCAGGCCACTGCTTTCCACACAGAGGCCAGATGCGAGAAATGGGTGAACACTTCGGCGGACAGCGCGGACCAGATCACCAAAAGGCAATGACGGACCGGATGCATCGCCGGCTCTCCGAGAAGCTCCAGCTTTCGACTGAGCAGCAGGAGCAACTGCGGAAGATTCTCAACGAGTCCGGAGCGGAATTCAAAGGGATGCACGACCGTCATCAGGGAGAGAGAAAGGAACTGATGCGTTCCTCCGGAGATAAAATTCGCGGCATTCTTACGAGCGAACAAGCTCAGCGCTTCGATAAAATGCGCGAGAAGATGCGTGAACGGATGGAGCGTCGCGGTCGGGGAGACGGACCAGGAGACCGGCATGACTTCCGGCATCGCGGAGAGCACCGGAAAGGCCGCGGAGATGGACACCGTCCTAACGGCCCGGAAGGAGAGGGTGCGGGGAAGCCTCCACCGCCCCCACCGGGTGAGCCGCTCTAAGCGGCCCCCGGCTGTTTGACGGGGGCACGCCTTCAGCTCACACTCCGCTGGATGAGGGGAAATACCGAAGGCAGCGCCCAGTTTCACAACGTCGAAAATGCGTTGGAAGCACTCCGTGCGGGGCAGCTGATTATCCTCGTCGATGACGAAAGCCGGGAGAACGAAGGGGACTTCGTCGTAGCCGGAAAATTCGTCACTCCCGAGCAGATCACGCTCATGACCAGGGAAGGAAGCGGCATCATTACTGTGCCGATGACCGAAACCCGGTTGAGCCAGCTTCAGCTCGATCTCATGGTATCCGAGAGCCGCGAATCGATGCGCACAGCGTTTACCGTGACGGTCGACTCCCGCGAAGGGATCACCACCGGAAGCAGCGCTTTCGATCGCGCGCATACGATTCGCCGCCTCGCCGACGAAGAATCCTCCTCCGAGGACTTCGTCCGTCCCGGACACGTCAATCCGCTGAAGGCAGTCCGCGGCGGAGTGCTCAAACGGCCCGGCCACACGGAAGCCACCGTCGACCTCATGCGCCTTGCGGGTCTCCCCGAGGTCGGAGTGATCTGCGAGATCATGAACGACCAGGGTGAGATGGCACGCCTTCCGGAGCTCCGAGAAATTGCGGAACGCCGGGGATTCGTGCTCCTCTCCATCGCCGAGCTTATTCGCTACCGAAGGCGCACTGAGCGCCTGATCCGCCGAGTCGCAACGACCTCCCTTCCGACACGTCACGGCGTCTTCACCGCACACGCTTACTCATCCGAGGTGGATGACAACGACTACCTCGCCCTCGTTCAAGGTGAGATCCGAGGTGACGAGCCGACGCTCTGTCGCATCCACAGCTCCTGCGTCACGGGAGATCTTTTCGAGTCCCTCCGCTGTGATTGCGGCGATCAACTTCACCTCGCGCTCGAGAAAATTCATGAAGAGGGCAAAGGTGTTCTCCTCTACATCGAGCAAGAGGGCCGCGGCATCGGTCTACTTAACAAGATGCGCGCATACTCACTCCAGGATGACGGTCTCGACACGGTGGATGCGAACCTTCACCTCGGCTTCAAGCCCGATCAACGCGACTTCGGAATTGGAGCCCAGATCCTCGTCGACCTGGGACTCCGGCGGCTTCGCCTGCTGACGAACAATCCGAGAAAGCTCGCCGCAATCGATGGCTTCGGACTCGCAGTCGAGGAATCGATCCCGCTCAAGACGGGCTCGAATCCTTACAATGTGCGCTACCTCGACACCAAGCGAACAAAGCTCGGCCACTCCCTTTAGAGCAGCTGCGTCTTTCAGCCCCTACATCAAAGTGTCTGACTCCGAGATCTTTCCGAGCTTGATCAACCGTGCACGAATGGCGATCTGACTTCGCTGGTGATCCGCAGCGAGCAATTTTAATGAGGTCCCTTCATCAAACGATCGCACGAGCTTCGCATCCTCATCATCGCTCCAAGTCTTCCCGGTATTCGCCGGCTGCCGGGACCGGCGCCGCTCTAGCACTGCGATCTGTTCGAGCGCCCTGCTCGCCGAATAGAACGCACGGATATAGCTCGGCCGCTGAAGCGGCGAGTCTGCGGGAATAGGTACCATGTTTTCCGGGTCGACCCCTTCTGACAAAGCGCGCACGACCCGCAGTGATTCTTCGTAATTCATAACCCCCCTAAGTTTGTGAGCGTGTAGTCGGCCGTTCTGCGGAAATGTTTCCTAAAAGTCGTTTTTTTTTTATATGTTCGCGCCCGCGCTACTATGCGCTATCGCTGACCAACATTCCGGGAGGTCAACATGAAGGCATTTGCCGTTTCAAAGATCATAAATGCACCTGCGGATGCGGTATGGGCCGTGCTCACTGATGCCGAGAGTTGGAGCAGCTGGAATCCCACGATCGAATCTATCGAAGGAAAGATTTTACCCGGTCAGAAGCTTCGCGTTTTCACGAAGCTTAGTCCGGGGCGCGCGTTTCCGGTTCGCGTTGCCGAATTTACTCCCCCGAGTCGGATGGTTTGGGAGGGCGGCATGCCGCTTGGTTTATTCAAGGGAGTGCGGACCTATACGCTTTCACCAGCGAGCGGTGGCACCCAATTTTCAATGAAAGAAGAATTTTCGGGACCGTTATCGGGTCTTATCGGGCGTAGCATTCCGGATCTTCAGCCGTCCTTCGAAGAATTTGCTGCGGCGCTCAAGCAGCGCGTTGAGCGCTCCTAAGGATACAGCCGCTGCTTATCCCAACCCGCATCGCCGCGAAGATAGGCGAAGCGATCGTGCAGCCGATTCGGACGCTCCTGCCAGAACTCAAAACGTCGCGGGACAACGCGGTAGCCGTTCCAGTGCGGCGGACGGGGAACATCCTTCCCTTCGAAGCGGCGTTCGTAATCGGCAACCCGTTCTTCCAGAGTGCGTCGATCGGAAAGGACCTCACTCTGCAGCGATGCCCACGCGCCAATCTGGCTCAGCCTTTCGCGCGAGCGAAAATAACCCTCGGCCGTTCCTTCCGGCAGCTTTTCAACATCACCTTGAATCCGCACTTGTCGCTGAAGCGAGTCCCAGAACAGTGTGAGCGCAGCGCGCGGAGTTTTGCCGAGGCTTCGTCCCTTGCGAGAAAGCGAGTTTGTGTAGAAGACGAACCCGTCCTTGCCGAACTCCTTCAGGAGGACGATTCGCGCATCGGGGTATCCATCGTCGTCGACCGTCGAGAGACACATCGCATTCGGATCTCTCAAACCTGATCGCGTCTCAGCATCCTTGAACCAGCGCTCAAATTGCTCGAAAGGATCGGCGGCAAGCTCTCCATCGGAGAGCGAAGTCAGAGGATCTCTTTTAGCGCTTTCCATACCGTCTCTGCGATTTTCCGGTGCCCTTCGGCATTCGGATGTATCCCATCAGCTTGGTTGAAACCGGGATCTCCCGCAACACCCTCCAGCAGAAACGGGATCAGCGGGAGCTTCAACTCCTCCGCGAGCTGCGGGAAGATCTGGCGAAATCGCTTCCGGTATTCCTCTCCAAGGTTCGTCGGAAGATCGATTCCGACGAGGAGAATCTTTGTCTCGGGCCAGCGCTGCCGGACGGCGGAGACGATCTGCCGGAGATTCTTGGCGCTATAAGCAGGATCGATTCCCCGCAGCCCATCGTTTGCGCCGAGGGCGAGGACGAAAATCGACGGCTGATTTCTCAGCGCCCAATTCAGCCGGGAAAACCCATCGGCCGTGGTATCTCCGCTCACACCGCTGTTCTGCACCCGGTATGGTGCGGGGAGGCGCGGCTGAATAAGCGCGGGGTATGCCTCGTCAGGAGAGACACCGAGCCCGGCGGTCAGACTGTCCCCGAAGAAGACAATGTACTTTGTCTCTTCCGCGGCCGCGGGTGATACAAGCAGTGCGAAAATAAGAACGACAAAAAACCTCACGATGATTCTCCTTGAAGGCGTCCGTAAGATCTATGACACAGCGGACGGACCGCTGACCGTGCTCGACATCGAATCACTTCAATTCGAGGAGGGACGAAGTTACGCGCTTGTCGGCCCATCGGGAAGCGGAAAGAGCACCTTGCTCGCCCTCCTCGCCGGGCTTGAACGGCCGAGCACCGGAGCCATTGTCGTTTCCGGAGAAAAGCTCAATGAGCTGAAGGAAGATCAGCTCGCAGGGCTGCGGAATCGCACGCTCGGGTATGTCTTCCAGAGTTACCAGCTTCTAGAAAATCTTACGGCACTCGAAAATGTGATGGTGCCGGCGGAGCTGCTGAAGAGTCCGGATGCGGAAAACCGCGCCATTGAGCTGCTCGACGCGGTCGGACTCAGTCAGCGCGCAAGCCATTTCCCCTCACAGCTTTCGGGCGGCGAGCAGCAGCGAGTTGCGCTTGCGCGCGCGTTCGTCAACACACCGAAGCTCATCCTTGCTGACGAGCCGACCGGAAATCTCGACGGCGCAAATGCCGAGCGGGTTCAAAAACTTCTCCTCGCATTAAACGCTGAGCGAGAGACCACACTGATTGTCGCCACGCACGACCTGGACTTCGCCTCGAAGCTCGGAACTCAGATCCGCCTTCGCAGCGGGAGAGTTCAAGCGTGAGGTGGCTGCTCAGAATGGCCTGGCGCGACGCGCGGCGGAGCAGGCTCGCGCTGTTTAGCGTGTTTCTCGCCTTTGCCACTTCTCTCGCAGTACTCTCAGCCCTAGTGACCTTCTCGGTGCAGCTTTCTCGCTCCGTCGACGATCGTTCAAAGGAACTCCTCGGCGCTGACTTCGTCCTCATCTCGCGCACGAAACCCGCGCCT
>CAYOAK010000170.1:0-8689 GCA_964401925.1 uncultured Bdellovibrionales bacterium
TCACTGTTCAAACGCACAAACCGGCAAGCGGGCGAGGCCGCCCGCGGTCCCAGTATTCGGTCCCTGTTCCTACTGCAACTGCTTCCGATAGTCCGCCAAGTTTCGGTTCTTCGTATTCAAGACCCGGGATTTCTTTCCGAGGACGAACTCATCGAGGAACCCGCGAGCATAGGTGACAATCAGAGAAGCGTTGGTGGATCTCCGGAGGCAGTCAGCTGTACTCCTCGTGCCCCTGCAGGTGGAGTTCGTCCAGGTCGTGTGTGAGGCCTTCTTCAGCTCGATATAATACTTCGGAGCCGGTGAACTGTCATAGGTGCCGCCGGCCTTTTTCATCGCCGGATTTGTTCCGAGGTCGAGCGTTCCACCCTGATACATGGTCGGCACCTGAAGGTTTCCGAGCGTCGAATTGACCAGGAAAGGTTGCGAATATGGCGCAAGAAGCAGCGCCGCCTTGATTCGGTGGTCTAGCCACGAGTCCCACGCGCCTGAGAGGGCGAGCCCGGTATATCCCCCCAATGAGTGCCCGGCGATTCCGATGCGATCAGGGTTTACAAACTGAGGGAAGCTCGACGAAAGCAAGAGATCGAGGACTGCCTTCACATCGTCACGGCGATTGAGATGCGTATCCGCTGTCCAATTTTCGGGCTCACCAAATGGAAGGTGTGAGCTCTCGGACGGCGCTCCCTTTAAGCAGCTGGAATCAAGATGTTCGGGAGCAGCAACGACGTAGCCGGAACGCGCGAGCGTTTCGACGATGAACAGGCTCTGTCCGCTGCAACTCCGAAACCCGTGCGAGAAAGTTGCAGCCGAGTTGTGGTCCGTCTTTGACAGCTGAGCTCTTGAGGCCGCCCTCAACTCGCTCGGCTCTTTCTTTGCCGGAGGTCGGATACCAGACCCTCATCGTACGGCCTGGAGCGAAGTTAAGCGTCTTTATCCCCAGTGACCGAAGCTGTCTGCATTGCGCCGGGGGAACGCGTCCAAGCGACTGAGCTTCAGCAGCACCGCCGCCCGCGGAACAGAGCAGGGGAAAGCAAAGCAGGGGAAAAGTCGTAACAAACCGTAAAAACTTCATTTTCATCGTAAATCCCCTAGAACTCCCCTTTTCAGTAGCGGGCGCGCTTAAAAATATTACAGAGCCGTAAGATTTTTCCGCGCGAAAGCGACCTGAATCGTATGGGGCAGAATGATCGAGCTGTCTTTGGCCGGAGAAATGCTTCTATTGGCCGGCAGCGAAGTCGCATAGATACAGAAGCGGACTTTCACTTCCGTGCGATGTGGCTGACGAAGACAAGATTATCGAACAGATCCTTCAAGGAGATGTGAACGCGTTTCGCGTTCTTATCGAAAGGTATCAGTCCATGGTGTTTGCAGTAGTCGGAAGAGTTGTCCCAGCCGCGGATGTTGAGGAGGTCGCGCATGAGGTATTCATCCGCGCCTTCAAATCGTTGAGATCCTTTCGCGGTGATTCGCCATTCCGGTTTTGGCTCACCGGCATCGCCACTCGGACAGCAGTGCAGTATTGGCGGAGCCGCTCCCGAACAGATCGGATCATGCCCGAAAGCTCGTTGACCTCCACAGAGGCTGGAAGTGTGCTCGAGACGATCTCCTCAGATCACGCAGTTCAGGACTTTCTGGAGAACGATTCCGCCGCAGGAGTTGCCGAGGTCGTGCAGAGGGCCCTGAGGACTCTTTCTTCAGATGATCAGACCCTTCTCTCGCTTCTTTACTTCGAAGATCTGCCGATGCGGGAGGTCGCCAAGGTCATGAAACTGAGTGCGGCGAACGTCGCTGTGCGGTCGTTTCGCGCGAAGCAGCGGCTCAAACGGGCTGTCGAAAGTCTACTTTCCTCTGAGGAGGTACAATGACAAGAAAACTCACAGACGGGCAGATCGACCGGCTGCTCGAAATCTCCGCCGAGGTCGGAAAGCGGCGCTCGAAGGTCATGCCCTCGTCCAGCTTCGTTGATGATCTTATGCGCGATGTGCGCTCGCAGTACAGTGCCGGCCGGCAAGAGCGAGTCACCGTATTTCAGATGTCCGCTGCTGCGTTTAGCGCGAGCCTTGTCGCCGCCTTTTCGATCTTCCTGGTTCGTCCCATGATCGATGATTGCTTGATCTCCATCATGCTCTCGGGAGTATAGCGATATGAGGTTATCCGGAAATCTACTGCGAACCCTCCTGACACTCGTCATCGGCATCGCCATTGGCGTGACCGCAACCTCCTATTATGTTGCGCGTCGCGTCGACGGGATTATGACCTCCGGTCCTGCAGGCGTGCGAGAGCTGATGGTCGGCCGCCTTCGCTCAGAGTTGAAACTCTCAGAATCGCAAGAACAGGTGCTGCGCGCCGCGATTGAAAACGCCCAGCGCCGATTCGCAACGCTGCGAGCTGAGCGCCGTCCTGAGTTCGAAGCCATTCTGCAACAAGCGGTGGACGAGGTGGAGCCGGCGCTGAACAATGCTCAAATTCAGAAGCTCGATAAGTTCCGGCAAAGTTTCGTGAACCGGGCAACAGAGATCGAGCGCCCGGCCGGAGCCCGATGAAGAAGATAGCCGCCGGACTCGCAGTGGTTTTGGTCCTGCTCACTGCTGCACTCTGCGGCGCCGATGACGGGGACACCGGCCGGTCTCGCTTTCGAGATAAGATCCGCGCACGCTTCGGTAAAAGCAATTTGAGCTCCGGCTCGGGCAGCCGTCCGGAAAAATCCGGGATCAATCATACCCTGAGCGGGACTGAATTCACCGTATGGGCTCCGCCTTCGGCGGGCCGCTTGCCTCTTCTTTTGTTCTCACATGGCTTCCATGGCTGCAGCAATCAGAGCTCGCACCTTATGAATTTACTGGCGGCTGAAGGTTACTTCATCGTTGCTCCGGTTCATCGAGACGCGGCCTGCGGAAAATTGCCTGAGACTTTGCGATCCAAACCGAGCTTCCGTAAGATCGAAAGCTGGGACAGCCGTACCTACGAAGATCGTCGTGACGATTTCGTTCGGCTGGTGCAAGCACTCCGGAAGGATCCATCGTGGAGCGTGAAGATCGATTGGGACCGCGTCGGTATCATCGGTCATTCACTCGGCGGCTACACAGCGCTCGGGCTCGCGGGAGGCTGGCCCGGCTGGAAAATGCCGGAGATCAAAGCTGTGATCGCGCTTTCTCCCTACTGTGAGCCGTTCGTTCGCGCGGGCACATTAGGATCGCTCGGCGTGCCGGTAATGTATCAAGGCGGGACGCGCGATTTCGGGATTACGCCGAGCGTCAAACGTCCCGGCGGAGCCTATGAACAGACCGGAAAGCCGGCGGTCTTTGTCGAATTTCGCGGCGCCGGTCATTTCGCGTGGACAGATTTTAAGCACGATTATGATCAGTCGGTTATCGCCTACATGAAGTCTTTCTTGGGAAGCTACCTCATGCGGACCGGCGAGCCGCTTTTTGAGCAGCGGGCTGACGTCGAGCAGCTCTCTTTCAAGCGCTAAAGTCCGCGTTCACGCAGGTCCGCATCGAGCTTCTCCGGGTTCGTGAAATGTAGCCCGTCAATCCCGAACTCACGCGCCCGTTCGATGATATCTTTTGTGTCGTCGATGAAAACGATCTCGGATGCACTCAGCGAATAATGCCGAAGCAGATGTTCCCATAATTTGGGATCGGGTTTCACAAGCTGCACGTCATACGAAGTGAACAGCTCCGCCTGTTCAAGCTCCGGGAGGAGATCTTCGACACCCGGCCAACAAAGCGCATTCGAATTCGAAACGATACCGACATGCACCTTCCCATGGAGCCGCTTCATGATTTCGAGAGTGCCTTCAATCCGGCCGGTGAAGAGAGAATGGTACGTTCGCTCCAATTCAGATTTTTCGCCGCGGAACTTCATCTCACGGTGGAGGAGATCCAGGAGCTCCGGTGCCGAGATCCTTCCGGCCGTTGCGCGCGCAAGCGGAGTGTCTGAGCTTTCGCCGTTCGGGCCGCGCTCCGGCCAAAACAAGCCTTGGATGGTATCTGCATCTGCATCGCTCTGCTCAACCAGGCGCCGAAACATGCCGGGAAAATCGAGTCCGACGAGAACTCCGCCCACATCAAACAATACCGCTTTGATCCCGCTCATTCGATTAACGTTCCATAAAGACGATCGCCGAAGTCTCCCAGACCCGGAACGATGTAAAATTTTGAATTCAGCTTCTCGTCCACGACGCCCAGGCAAAGCTCAACATCGGGAAACTCCTTCTGCACTCGCTGAACACCCTCAGGTGCCGCGACGATTGAGGCGTACATAATTGAATGCGCCCCTTGCCCGGTCACATGTTTCAGCACGGCGCAGGCGGAACCGCCTGTGGCGAGCATCGGATCAAGGATGAACAGGTCTTTGTCCTTCAGCACTGGTAGAGAGCACGCATACTCGGATGCGGCGCCGGTCGTCTCGTCCCGTTTCAACCCGATGTGGCCGATACTCGCGCCGGGAAGCAAATCTTCAAACGGCTCGACAAGGCTCAGCCCGGCACGCAGTACCGGAATAATCACCGACTCGTGCGCAAGCTGTCCCTGCTGACACGCCTGGAGCGGAGTCTCGATTGTGACCTGCTTAAGCTGAAGCCCTTTTGTCGCATGCACCGCGAGAATGATCCCCGCTCGCCGGGCGAGACTGCGATATTTCTCACTTCCGGTACGTTTGTCTCTCAACATCGAAAGGATGTCGGAGAAGACAGCATGTTGAAGAACGTTCACGCCCAAAGCGGTACCTCACTAAAGTTTTTGAATTTTCTGCAGTAACGAAGTCGTCGAGTGACCGGGATGAAATGCTAACGAGAGCACCTTTCCGCCTTGTGCGAGGACAATATCCGATCCGACGATCTTCTCCACCGGCCAGTCTCCGCCCTTGACCAAGAGATCGGGCTGCACGGCTTTGATCAACTCAAATGGGGTCGGCTCGTCGAAGAGCAGCACCGCGTCGACCGCTCGGAGCGAGAGCAACATCTCTTTGCGCTCCAGCTCCGGGACGACCGGCCGGCCGTCTCCCTTCAATCCCTTGGTCGAGCTGTCGCTATTCAGACCGACAACGAGAAAATCTCCAAGTGCCCTTGCCTCGGTGAGATAGCGCACATGGCCGACATGCAGGATGTCGAAACAGCCGTTGGTAAAGACGATTCGCAAGCCACCGGAGCGGATGTTTGAAAGATGTGAAAGCTCTGTGAGAGTATCCGGCCTCATTCGTCCATGGGTCTACTGCATGTCTTCTGAGAGATCGAGCGGTTTCAGCGTGCGCGCTGTCGCCAGTGCTTTATTCATTTTAACCGCATTCGCTGCCGCAGCGCCGAGTGAGGAGAAATCCATCTCGCAAGCACCCAGGACGGAGGGCGAGGCGCAGACTATAAATGTCTACAAGCGTGCCAACCGTGCCGTGTTGAACGTAAACACTCGCGGATACGTGCAGGGCATGTACGGTGTGACGGCTCAAGAGGGAACCGGGTCGGGTGTGGTCGTCGACTCGGACAAAGCGCTCGCCGTTACAAACTATCACGTCATCGAAGGGGCACAGCGCGGGGGGCTTGTGGTCGTCACGCTTGAGGATGGCCGAAGCTATCAGGCGAAACTTGTCGGGACCGATCCGGACAACGATATCGCACTCCTTCAAATCGTCGATCCGCCCCCTGACCTGACCTCCGTCGAATTTGGAGATTCATCGACCCTTGAAGTCGGGCAGCGAGTTTTCGCCATCGGAAATCCGTTCGGGCTCAATCGAACTCTCACCGAGGGCATCATCTCAGCGCTTGAGCGCTCCCTTCAGACCGAAACTGGCCGGGAGATTCAGAACGTCATTCAAACCGACGCGGCGATTAATCCGGGAAACTCCGGCGGACCGCTGCTCGATTCGGCCGGACGGCTGATCGGAATCAATTCTGCGATCATCAGTAACACCGGCCAGAGCGCTGGAATCGGCTTCGCTATTCCGGCGAATGTCGTTCGCGAGACGATTCCGCTGCTGCTCAAGTATCACAAAGTGCCCCGTCCAAAGATCGGGGTGGTGATCTCGAACACGCAGTTCGGCCCGGTCATCACTTTCGTCAAACCGGGATCGCCCGCTGATAAAGCGGGACTTTCCGGCGCCCATCAGGCGCGTTCCACAGGCCTCTTTTCCGTGCCCGTGGTCGATGTCTCGGATGCGGACTTCATTCTCTCAATTAACGGACAGGAGGTTCAAAATAGCGAGGAGTGCTATCGCGAGCTTTCGAAGACAGTTCAGACCGGACCGGTCGAGCTTGTTGTTCGCCGCGGATTGTCGCGCAACAAGGGGCGGGTCGTGAAGGTGAAGCCGGTGCTCGAGTGAGTGAGTCTCAGGCTGTTACGAGGATCCATCTTCTCGACGAGATCGTAGCGAATCAGATAGCCGCCGGTGAAGTCGTTGAACGGCCGGTCTCTGTCGTCAAAGAGCTCGTCGAAAATGCGCTGGACGCCGGAGCGAAAAATATAACGGTCGTTCTTGCCGACGGCGGACGATCGGCCATCGAAGTGCGCGACGACGGAAGCGGAATGAATCCGGAAGACGCTTCGCTTGCGATCGAGCGGTTCGCTACCTCGAAGCTGACCAGCGCCGATGAGTTGCAACGGATCGCGTCTTTTGGGTTTCGCGGTGAAGCACTTCCCAGCATCGCCTCAGTCTCGAAATTTACCGTAGAAACGAGCGATGGCGGCACGGGCACCGAGATCTTCATCAACGGCGGGAAAAAGGAGCGCACCGCTCATCTTCATGCGGTCCGGGGCACGACGATTAAGGTCAGGGATCTCTTCTTCAACGTGCCCGCCCGCCGCAGCTTTCTGCGCTCTGAGAAAACGGAGCTTGGGCTGATCCGTTCGCTCCTCACAGACTTCGGTGTGTCTCACCCTGAAGTGCGCTTTGTCTTGATCTGCGACGGCGAGGAGAGCTTGATTCTCCCGGCACAGCAGAGCACCGACGGTTTTGCCGGGTTCAAGAATCGCGCACGAGAGCTGAAGCTGGCCGGGGCCGACCCAATGGAGTGCAGTGGAGAGCTTGAAACACCGGGTGGCGTCTACCGGATGCTCGCTTCACTCACGAAGCCTCTGGACTGCGTTGCCGGAGCAGGCCGGCTGCGGCTTCTCGTAAATGGCCGTTCGGTCAGAGACAAGATTCTTTTACGCGCGGTGCGCGACGCCTACGGAAATTTTCTTCGTTCTGATCGGTTTCCGGCCGGAGTTGTGCACCTGATTGTTCCGCCGGCGGAGCTTGACGTGAATGTTCATCCGCAAAAAGCGGAGGTGCGATATCGCTCTCCGGATCGTGTTTTCGGTGTCGTGCGCCAAGGGATCGGCGTCACTCTGCGCCGTGAAAGTGCGAGCTCAAGTGGTGCGGCTGCGTTTGAGGACGGTGCACCAGCGTCATTTTCCTCTTCCGGCGCTCCCACCGCATTTGCCTGGAATAGCGGCGGCGCCGCTTCGGCTGAAGCGCACGCGGCCCCGGGGCGAGAAATTTCGCTGACCGAGTATCGGCTCGTAGGCCAGATCTTCAGCTGTTATCTGCTCCTCGAACATGGAAACGGACTTTTCGCGATTGTCGATATGCACGCAGCGCATGAGCGGGTGATGTTCGCGAAGTTCAAAAAGGAGTGGACGGAAGGGGAGCTTCGCTCGCAAGGGCTGCTGATACCCGAGACGATCGAGCTTCCGCTGCATCTGCGAAGCTCGGCGCCGGAGATTATCTCGCTTTTAGAGTCTATCGGATTCGAGCTCGATCCACTCGGCGCCGACACGTTTGTGATCCGCACCGTCCCAGCGCTCCTTTCGCGATTTGCTGTCGGTCCGATTCTGCAAGACCTCCTATCGGGTTTCTCCTTCGAAGATGTCGAAGGGGCGCTCGAGCGAAAGATCGATGCCATCTTGAGCCGTATCGCCTGCCATGGCTCGGTCCGAAGCGGGCAGGAGCTGAGCCCTCCCGAGGTGTATCAGCTGCTTGCGGACCTCGAGTCCACGGAGCTCCGCGCTTTCTGTCCGCACGGACGCTCGGTTGCGCGTGTTTTGACACGCGATGAGCTTGAGCGGCTATTTGGAAGACAGATGTGATGGAGAAGATCCTCGTCGTCTCCGGGCCGACCGCGAGCGGCAAGAGTGCTTTCGCCGTGGAGCTGGCCGAGCAGTTTGACGGTGAGATTATCAGCGCGGACTCTGTCGCGATCTACAAGCGATTTACGATTGGTACTGCCAAACCCTCCGCCGAGCTGCTTTCGAGAGTACCGCACCATTTCGTTTCAACACTCGAGCCGACGGAGGACTTCAGCGCGGGAAAATTCGGAGAGCTCGGCCGGAAGCTGATCTCCGAGATCTGCTCGCGGAATCGGCTTCCGATCATCGCCGGCGGCACAGGCCTCTACATTCGGAGTCTCCTGAATGGCCTGATCGACGACGGGATTCACGATGAGCAGGAGCGGATCGAGCTTGAAGACCTCCCGCAGGCGGAGCTCTATCAGCAGCTTCAGTCGCTCGATCCGGCCTCTGCCGAAAAGATCCACTCAAGCGACACGGCTCGCACAAGGAGAGCGTTGGAGTATGTGCTTCGGACTGGCGGGTCGATCACGGAGCAAAGGACTTTTCATGAGAGCCTTCCGCCAAAGTTGAACGCACTCATTCTCCTCCTCGAACCGGAGCGGGAGGATCTCTACGAGCGGATTAATGCTCGCTCCCAAGCGATG
>CAYOAK010000171.1:0-8615 GCA_964401925.1 uncultured Bdellovibrionales bacterium
AGTCGACCCGTACCTGGATAAAAGGTGGGTTGCACAAGGATGTCAGGCCCGGGAAGTAGCCCCGCACCAGGTTGTCTGGTTTGGAGTGGAAAGAGGAGCTGCGAAGTTAGGAGCGAAGTTGCGGGGCGGAGCAGACAACGTGGTAGGGTTCGCGGGATGGTTCTTCCGCCGACTCCGTTGACCGATTTGCTGCACCGCTGCCGGGATGCGGAGGAGATGTATCGTGCGTTGCGGTGGCGTCGAATGTTGGCCTGGGGGTCGGGGCGGAAGCGGGCTGAGATTATAGCGGTGATTGAGGCGGCGCTTGCGCCGCGGGTGCCGGACCGGGAGGGCGTGATTTGCGGGCCGTCGAGCATTGATTCGCTCGCCGGGCAGCTGGTTCCTTATCTGAGCGCCAAGGGACTCCGGGCACATCACGGGGACCGTTGAGCTGCTGAATGCGCGGCATGGGCCGTCGCCGGACGAGCAGCCGAGCATGGAGCTGAAATCGTAAGGTGGCTCGCCGTGAATTAGAATGAATGGAGATCGGCGGGAGCGTTTTGTTGTCGCTCACGCTTACCCGGTTCAACCAGCATCCTTTCGAGATGCTCTTCTACGTACCGTCTCGGATCGGCTTGCCATCCGGGATCTTCATTCGAAAGTCGATCGATGCGGTAACCCGCGGACGTCAATATTCGGTTCCGTGTTGCATCCTCGCCCGTAGCGATTCGCGTGCGCGTGTTTCGATCGTACAGTCGATGTAGCGGTCCGTCGCATTCCAATGCCAGATCCGGCTTCGGCTCAGCGATGAGATAATCAACTCTCAGCCCTTCGACCGGCTCTTCCGGAAAAAATGAGACGCCCAGTGAACGCAAGATCGCGCCGACTGAGTATTGGAAGTGCGAGGCCCTCTTTTTTCGGAGTTCGCGTGCGAACTCCGCAATCGCTTCGGCTGCCTTCTGCTGTTGCTCCGGACTGAGGCGGACTCCCGACACCAGAGCGATCTGATGCAGACGCCTCCAGGCCCGTGGAAAGAGGCTCATGTTCCTCGTAGCGAGGAGGGGACGAACGAGCTGTGATGCGCTGTTCGGGTGTGCGTAGAGAAAGCTCCACGCAATATCCATCAGCCCGGAGGCGAGGCGAGCAGACCTTACCTTGCTTGCGCCAGCCTCGATCGCCTCGAATGCCATGCGATAGTGCCGCTTGCGTTCCCAGTGTCCGAGCCGGGCGGACGTTTCGAGAAAATGGGAGCGGCAGAGCAGCCCATCATGATTGAGCGGCGCGCGATCGATGACGTCACCTGCGGTTCTGAGCGCTGCTTCATCGCGTAGCCGAAAAGCCCAGAGGCCCGAAATGAGCATCGACGCTTGTGTCGCGTTATAGCATTCCGGAGAGCGGACGAGATCGTCGGCAGCCAGTTCGGCCATCGCGAGCCAGTCTTCTGGCGGGGCGATGGTCCGGAGATGGTCTCGGAAAAGGATCAGGAAATGACCGAGATATCCCTCCGCACGAATCTCCCGCGCCAGTATTTCGCGGACGATATCCGCAAGCTGATTAAGAAACTCGTGGTTGATCGCGCCACGCCGCTCGGCGTCTTTGATCAATCGGTCCAAGGCCGGGAGGCCCTGATCGAGAGCGTTTCGCATCCCAAAGCCGGCATCTGACATGCCAGGGTCTCCTTTCCTTCAGAAATAGCGCCGTCGAACTTTGACCATCCGAAGGCGCCACTTCTTTAGGAGTGAAGACAAACCTATTCTTCATGGCGAGCTTCACCCGGGGACCGGGCCATCCGGTTCCGAGGCAAAGCGCCGATTCATACTCGTTGAGCAGTGGAGAAGAGAACAGGAGGACGTTAGCAGCGAACACCTCGCGCGGGGAAGTACGGAGGGCTAGAATGGGCCCGTTGCGAAATGGCCGTCTCGGCCAAACGCACTACGCGCAGAGCGTTCGTTCACCCAACTGGCGAAAATTCAATGCCAAACGGTGAAAATGATCCTCTTTGATCAGTAGGTGCTCCAGCGAGCGGATGTAACTCGGAAACTGCGCGCGGATCTCATCGATCACTTTGTGAAAATCCGCGTAGTTCGAGACTTCCACCTCAAATTCCAAAGGCGAGTGGCCCACTTGGAGAATGTGGCAGGTGATGAGCAAATGCTTTCGGCAGTAATCCCGGAAGCGCCGCTCTTCCGAAGGATCAAACCGGTGGGGAAACGCCTGCACCTTGAAGACCTGAATCCCGCACCGGTTATAATCGAGTTGCACACGATATCCGCGAATTATCTCCTGCTGCTGCAGCTTCGATAAGCGATACTCGATGACTGAGGGTGTGGAATCCAACCGGTCGGCGAGCTCAACATAAGAGTACCGGGCATTCTCCATCAGAAGGGCCAGCAGATTGATCTCCAGGTCGTCAAGATCTGCGACCCTCCGAATGTGACCCGAAAGCGAGCCGTTCGCAGCTTTCCCCGTGAGATACTTCTTGGGATAGCGCTCCACCTCGACAAGCGTGCTGATGTCGGAATCTAATATGTCTTCACCGAACTTCGAATACAGCCGGTTCAGGCACTCTTTGAACTCCCGCACGTGGAGCGCACACTGGCAGACGAGGATGTCCCAGTTTCCATAAAACTCCGTCAGCCAGTGGGTGCGCTGCGCGCGATTAAGATACTGGAGCAGCTCCTTCCGGCGCTCTGCATCGGGACTCACCTTCAGATACAGCTTGAAGACGGTCATTCCGATCTGGTGCACGTCCACAACGGCAGAAAAGCGGCCGATGAGCCCTGAGGCGACCATCTTCTCCACGCGGTAGCGAACAAGGTCGCTGCCGAGCCGGACTTTCCGTCCGAGCTCCGCGTAAGTCAGACGCGCGTTCAGGTCCATCTCGAAGAGAATCGCCTTATCGAACCGGTCGAGCTGATCGAGCATCGGGCAGCCATATCCGGAATCCCGGAAAAATCAACCTCATCTTCCGGGAATCCGGAAAAGGAAGGGTGGACCTTACGAACGGCCTTTCCGCTGCACAGAGAACAGGAAGCTCTCTAGAACTCTGAACCTCTGCAGAAGAAGCCAGCACGCTCGGGAATCCTTCCCGCGCGTGGTGGGAGAAAGGTTATCAAATAAGGGACCGGCCTGCCGCGACATCAACTCTGAAGGGGGATGTCATGCGTGATCCATGGCTCTCAAAAAGACTACGACTGATCGGTGACGAGAACGAGTACCGATTTGACCCGATGCTCTCCGAAAATGAGGTCATCCTTGACGAGGTCGAGCTCCTGACGCTGGTCTCAAAGGTCCTTTCCGACCTGAGGACCCGTATGGTGCTTCCACATCAGTGGGTGCCAATACGGCAGCGCTATCACGCCGATCAGCTGAATGAGTTCCGAATTCGCTGCCGCGAGCTCGAGGCGATCTGGCAACCCGGACCGCGAACCGCGCTTCGCTCCGGCGGAGTGAAGTTCTCCTCGTTGGCCCTTTCACCGGAGCTCGAAGATGGCTGGATACTGAGGCTCTCACGGCGCAAGAACGGTCTGGTGCATTGGAACGAGCTTGTGAATCTCGGCGCGCTGGTGGCACGTGACACCTGGATGCTCGAGCGCTCGAAGTTCAACCACATTCCGACGTTGCCGGCTTACGCGCCGGAGCAATGGACAGAAGGTGGATCTCTCGCAGAGGACGCTCACGTCGATCTGCTTCCTCGGGGAGCACGTCCTCAGAGTCCACCACCTTCGCCGCCGGCACAGCCATCACCGGCACCACCGCCGTCGCAGCTGGGAGACCTGTTGCTTTCAGCTTACCTGAGCCTCGACGATGAGTCGGCGGCATGGCCGGAATCGGCGCGCGAACAGATCGTTGCGACATTGCGCGGTATCGAGGTGCTACTGGCAGCACTTTGCGCTGCTGGCGCGGATGGACGTCTGTGCCGCCAGTCCACGGAGTCTGTAGCAGCGATCCAGCGCCTGACTGAGTTACATGATCAGCTCCGCATCGCTCAATCAGAGCTGCAGATTCAGTCTGGCAGGGTGGAGGAAGCGCGGACCGCTTTGACGCGCTCGGAGCTTGATCTTGAGCGGCGCCGTGAGACCATCATGCAAGCCGAGCGGGGACTCCAGTGCCGGGAGGCGACTGTCGCTCAACGTGAAGAGGATGCAACAAATCATGAACGGACGCTCCGTCAGCAGGAGTCGAAGCTCGCGGCCATGCAGGCCGGAATCGGCAAACGGCTCGAAAAGGAGATCGGTTCGGCAGTCTCACAGGTCATCACGGGTGCCAATATGGATAGCGTGCGAGTTCCGCTCGAACAGGCCCGTGCCGTGCACAAGTTTTTGAGCGCCGCCGGCACGATGAAGTTCGACGGGAATAAGCAGGCGATCCGGATGCTCCATGAGCTTGGCCGGACAATCGGTTCACAGCTGAGGCGATAGGAAACGAAGAGAGCAGCAAGTTTCCACCGTCCCTATTTCGCCTGAGGGCAACTCACTCAAAGGTTTGACTCCCGCCTCGCGTACCCACAGCTTCAAACAGATCCGAACAGGAGCGATCTTCCAACAGAAGATTATTCGCGCCCGCCTTTGTCAATGTGCAGCAAGCACCTCGCATCCTGCGATAACAGTTACCTATTTCCAGATCCCGAAAATTCGGTGCCGTATGAGTGAACAGGAATATTTGTCGATCGCGCGAAATCAAGCCCCGCGCGGCCAGGAGAAGAACGTCGGCGTGCTCAAAGTCGGGACAGCCGCGCACTTCTCGAAGGAGACCATCACCGAAATTGAAGGCGCGCTACAGACTTGGCTCAAAGGCGATACTGCACAGACTTGGCTCAAGGCACAGATTGCAAAGCAGGGACTAGCCGAAGGAAAGAAGCATGAGTACCGCTTTCTCCTGAACAACGGTGCGGATCTGACTGATGGTCAGTTCGATAGAGCCTCTTCCATTGTCGTGAAAGCGTTCCAGAAGATGAACGGTCTGCAAGAGGACGGTGAGGTTGGATACCGTACGCTCGGCCGCCTCTTCCCTGATAAAGTTGGGCTGACCTCGCTTGAAACCGGTGTGAGGATGGGCGAGACCTCGCTTGCAGCGCCTCCCGCGGAGAATGCGGCACCGACTCAACGCCAATATGCGCCGTTCTTCGATCGAATCGAGGGAGCGTTGAATAAGTGGCTCTCCCGATTCCAGGCCGGAACGGCGCCGGCAGGTGTCACTGCCTTTTCAGATGCGGAGCTTAAAAATAATAAAGCCGCCGATGGCCTCGGTGCTGCACTCGAGGTGTTCAAGAAACATGAGAAGCTTGCGACGGATGCAGCCGTCTTCCAGAAGCTGCGAGAGATAGCGGCAATCAGCCGTCCGCCGGCCGCGGTCGCACCGGATCAGCCACCTCCCGCATCCGGGGGAGCTCCCGGGGCCGATAGCACCCCTCCGAGACCGCCAGTTCCGGCACCGGCACCTGCTCCGGAACAAGCTGCCGCCATCAAACTCGATCAAAAGGTCACGGCGGAACAACTTAAGCGTGCCCTAGGAGCGGAGCGGCCGCCTGAGCGGCCCCAGTTCGCGTCAGTTGCGACGTTTCCAGAGGGTCCGGCACTCGTTACTCTGAAAGAGAATCTCCGGAATTACGCGAAGCTCAGCGATGCCGGGCGCTCCGCGGTAAATGGTGAGGTGGCGAAGCTCATCGGAGTGAAGCCGGACGAGCTGCGTCTGAACTCGAATCGCTATGACGGAGCGATGGTTGACTTCAAAAGCGGCAGCCAGATCACTGGCCGTCTCGTCAAGAATGTTGATGGCGCTGTGACCTCAATTCCATTTCAAATCAGTCTTGGTGCCGATGCGCAAAGCTCAACATGGTCCATTGTCAATTCGAGAGTTGAGACGAGTCGACTGGAGCCGCTGCGCAATAACCTAAAAGAGTTCTCCGCTCGGTTAATCGCGGGAATGCCTCCGGGTGAAAACAATAAAGTGCTTTTTGCGGGCTTCGCCGGATCGAAAGAGGATTTCTGGAACGCTAGCGCTCCCACGACAGCGCTGATTGTGACGAAGGGTGCTAAGGGCTATCAACTCATTGCTCCGACCGGGACCGATACCGCCTCGTCCTTCCAAGTGAAGAGTGCAAAGGAGAATGGTGAGCTGCTCGAGCTCACGACCGACGCTGGGCTGATCCGCCTCAATCTCCAACGTGGTTCTGCCACGCTCGTAGCGGAGAACGCCAGCTCTCCGGTGATTGACGCTGATAACTCTCCACGCCCTCCGCAAAATCCGGGATGGACGCTTCCCCCCGGTATGCAGCGCGCGGCTTTGACTCCCGATGGTGTCCAATGGATGAGCGAGCATTCACGTGTCGCTGGTGCGACAATCCGGCGGGAACGAAGTGGCGGACTTGTCAATGCGTCGGCCTTCCTTTCGCCCGATGCAGAGAGGATTCTGCCGACGTATTCCGGTCAGAAGGATGGAACGCTCGAGTTTGCGACGCTTCCGCCAAATCGTGCCGGACAAAAGTTCGCGTTTCGCGACACACAATCCGGAGAGACTTGGATTGTTTCGACAATACCGTTTTACGCGGACCAGCATCCCCAAGGTATAATGTTCAGCAAAGACCGAGTCGCTATATCGAAAGCCGGTTCGGACGGACAGATTCAGACGGACGTGCCTTCGACAGAGATCTTCGGACCGAACGGGCAGATCGATTTCTCTGCGGTGCGCGAGGCGCAGGCGAATGCACGGTCGAATGCCGAAAGCCAGCAGCGCGATCCGGCCGGCATCCGGCGCTTCGACATGGGCAAGGAGCCAATCGGCTTTATCGGACTGATTGATGCTGCGAACGATCCGGTTATCAATGGACTTCGCCGCGATCTCCAGAACGCTCCGGGATTCTACAACTCACTGGGTCCCGTCGGCGCGCCCCGTTACAACTTTGTCACCGATCAAGGTTCCGAGTCGATCAACGTTCTTGAAGACCCAACCCGAATCCTCCGCCAACAGCTTGAGAAGATGCACGAGGCGGGAATCAGAACATTCCGGATTAATCTTGCCGGACATGGAAACAATCAAGGGATACATTTTCAGCAGCCTGATGGGCGTTCGCTTGTGCTTCGCCCCCGAGACCTACGGATGATCCTTGAAGATCCGGCGTTTAAGGACTCGAAGTTCATTATCGATACCGTCGCTTGTAGCGGCGGAAATATGGCGGGGATGTTGGAGAGCCTGCGGGATGAGGGGGGAGAGCGAGGGCGCATCCAACTTCGAGTTCAGACAAAGCCCACCGGTCTCAACCAAGAGGGACGCATCGCTTCAGACACCCCGAATGGAATCGCCCGGCCGTTCTCGACTTACTATAATGTCTTTTACTTCGAGGCGTTAAAAAGCGGCCGGACCGACGGAGAGGCGCATCTCTATGCGGACCGCGAAACAAAACGGCTTATTCCGACCGATGCAGAAGTGTGGGTGAGCGGTGCAGCCGGCGGAGACGGGACACGGTCCATCGCAACAAAAGGTATTCGCCTGTAAGAACGCCTAGGGCCGGAGTGATTGTTTGATCTCATCGAGCAGGATGATCGAGCCGCGCTCATCTCCCCAGAGTCCGATGCGGATCGAGATTGCCGTTTGAATATCGGTTTCCCGTGAAAGCTTAACCTCGACGAGACGACCCTGCGAATCTCGCGCGGTGACTTTCGCGTTAAGTGCATCCGACGTGTCGCTCACCGGGCTGAAACCGACTCGATCGACAGCCGATTTTGTCGCCTGCAATGATTGTGCAAGCGGCGCTTCCAAGTGCGAGCGGAGGGCGCCTTCGAGGAAGGCGATGCTCCCCGCGCCTGCGGCGCCGCCTATTATCAACGCGGCACAGCCGTTCAATGTTAGTGCGACAAGGAGCAAGGAGAGTAGTTTCTTCGAAAAAGTCATGCGCGGGTCCCTGTGAGAAAACTTGGACAGCTCCCGAGGTGAGTGTCTAAGATGAGAATTCATACTCCGGGAGAAAGGGATAGGCGATATGAAATTGAACGGAGGGCGAACATCGCCCGCTTGCCTCTTCGAATTCCTCGCGGGAATCCTGCTTCTGGCTGGATTCGTGAAACCGGCCGCGGCAGAAGTTGCCCTTAAGCGGGTGGCAAGCGGCTTCGAGAGCCCGGTGTATATGGCGGATCCGAATGACGGAACCGGCCGGCTTTTTGTCGTGGAGCTCGGCGGGATCGTGAAGATCCTTCAGAACGGGCGGGTGCGGCGCACGCCGTTTCTTGATCTTCGAAGCAAAATCACCTCGGCCGGCGAGCAGGGACTGCTCGGTTTTGCGTTCGATCCGACTCCGGTGAAGACCGAGATGGCGGGGATCGAGCGCTTGAGGGGGTCCTTGACCTTCATGTGCATCCCGATGGCGCCGACCATCAGCGTCGCCAGCCCGGCGGAGGCCGGCCGAGCGAGCTTCGGCTTGACGAGCCCGATCAACATCATGGTTGCGAGGCTCACCTTGGTCGCTCCGACGGCGTACATGACGGGTTCAGGAAGCCCGTACTCTTCAAACTCCTCGCGCATGTTGGTGGCGTTGCCGCCCCGGTAACCGGTGTCCTTGTTGAACCGGTTGAACCAGACGTTGAGAATCCAGAGTGCCGCTGCAGTCTGGGCGAATTTGCCGATCAGTTTCATGAGAAGTG
>CAYOAK010000172.1:0-8586 GCA_964401925.1 uncultured Bdellovibrionales bacterium
CGAATCGCCGGCGCGTACTTTAATGTCCCGCGCGCCGGTCGATTGGTTGCGCATGTTTCCGTGCGAATCGGGAACCATGATCGAGAAACCGCGCGGTCCTGCAAGCGATTGCAGCGGAAGGAGAAGAATTATGAGCAGAGAAAGCGGAGCGGTCTTAGGGATCATAACTTACGGGCTCCCATTCGGCGTTGGCATATCGGAAGAGTCTGCTCGGCTATATATACTCAACAGACCGAAATTCCTAACATGCTTCCCCGGATTACATTGAGCTGTCTGCCCCTCTCAGCCTCGCTTGAGAAGCGCCCCGGAGAAAGCGAGCCGCCATTGCGGCAGCTGTGGAAGAGAGTCGAGTTTCAACTCTCTTCTCAGAGAACGTCGCAGCGTTTAACTGTCTAAAACTGTAAGCAGAGGAGTCGAGCAGCTTCTGTTAATGGAAATTTGTCGGTGCTCCTGGCGCGACTGTATCTGAAGCGGGAACAACGAATTTCGAGATGAAAGCTTCGCCACCTCCACCCCCATCTTCTAGGTACCCGAACGAACTCGGATTTCAGGTGCAACGGCATGCGAGACTGCAAGATGCCCATAACAGGGAAAAGGCGTCGTGCGGTTGAAGGGAGTCACCTATGTGTTTTGATGAGAGGACAGAGAAGCTGAATGCGGATCGAGACGGAAAACAACCCGCCGAAATGCGAAATGATAAGAAGCAAAAGCCGGCCATGCTCGTCGGCTGGGTTGTTCAGGACGCGGAGAAATTCTACCTAGTTCATGAACAGAAGACCTCACGGGATGAGCTGCTGCCGCGTGACAGAGAAGATAGAAAACGGCTCGAACGATTTGCGAAGGAGGCGATTGAGACCCGAGATCGGGGACGGAGCCCGGAATCGATCTATGTCAGCGGAGTAAGCGTCGGCGATACAGAGCAGGGAGGCATACGTTGGCAGATCAAAGGGGATGTTCCGCGCTGCAATCACGAACGAGTCGAAGCCGAGGTACGACAGCGCGAGCTGGAAGAGCGGCGAAGCCGTTTCTTGCGAGGAGAAAGAGTCGAGTAGCGTGGCAGTGTGTCTACCCCCTACTGAGATTACATCCGCCGATGTGTAGCGCAGAGTTGGGTGCAAAGGCTCGCCGGCATGGCCTACGTCTACGCGAACAAAGCGACAGCGGTATCTTCGGTTTAGCCGCACTACGGAGTCCTCAACATTCAGGACACGCTTTTTGGCCTAGCTGTATTTGCCGCCGTTCTTTCGCTACTATGCCGCACACGCCGGCTTCTACCCTCTGACTGTGGCTGCCCAGGCGCTCTCTTCACATTTATCGGCGTAGATCTTTTCGGCCTGCCCTTCTTGCGAACCCGCGGTTCGCCAGAGGCAGTCGAGGAAACATTTTTTCGGGCCATATCTGGTTGTGTCCAAGCACATATGGCCAGTAATCCGACCACCCAAATTCCTGGCCACAAGGCCAGCGAAGAACAGTTGAGGAACATGAGCGAGCTCATGGGCCTCATTCAAGCGGCGCAGCATTCGGCCGACGTCGGAGCCGAACTTCTGCGCACCCTTAAGCTTCTTGAAAACGAGCTGGGCAGAGTCCTCTCCGATCCGCAATGGCGAGAAGTCTTCACTGCTATCCTGCAGGCCGACGTTCGCTGCAAGGATTGGAAGAAGTCGATAGAGCGCGAGCTTTCCGCAGCGGCTTGTAGACGTCACCACCGGCGGACCGAGGATGAGATCCTTGCGCTTGTCGATTTTGCATCGGAGCTTGCCGACGCGGCGTGGAGCGAGAGATCCTTCAAGATGAGTGCTTACCTGTTTTGCCAGGCGATAGGCGGCGTCACAAGTGCACTCGCCAACTTGGAGTACCGGTGGGATTGGATCCCTGAAGACATTCGGCTTGAGCTCGCCGGAATGGTGTCCACTCGCCGATTTGAAATCCGGCGCCTAGTAGATCTGAAGCGCCGTGAAGTGCCGGACAAACGACTATGGAACTCCCTTCCCGAAGAACTCAAGAAAACTCTCGCCGGTTCAATCGCGGCCCAATATCCGCGCGTGAAAAGATTCAAGGATCCGGACCTGATTGCAAAAAGGCCTGGAGTTTTGCTCGCCCTCCGGGATTTGGAGACCGAGGACCATCGCGAAGAGATGGTGCGGCGTGAGAAAGGCTACTGGGTCGTCATTGATCCGACTGAGCGGCGGCTTATTCGCGCGATTGGTAGCCAGTTGGGCGAGGCGCTTTTGAGCTGGCATTTCTATCAGACACATCCGCAGTTGGTGCAACCAACTGGGATACTGTCCGAGGGAAGTTGCCTCGACTGGTGTCTGAGGACACTGCACGACCAGTCACAAGCGCAGTTGATTCGGCGTCTGTGCGATAACATCTCGCGGGACACGCCACCGAAGCCCGAAGACTTGATGCAACTCGACGCGTTACGCGGAAGAGTTGATACGATGTTCGATCCCAAATGGGACGGAACGGCCTCCCGGGCTTTGTCGACTCTGAGTGCCCTATTAGAGAAAGAGAAAAAGAAAGAGCCCGCTAAGCGAAAGAAATCAAAGCCCGAGAGCGATGATGCTTCGGAGGCGGATAGTGCTTCAACGGGATTCGCAGGAGGCGGGATCTCATGTGGGATGTCTTTCGGCCTTTCGCTGCGTATAGAAGTTAAACAGGTGCAGAGGCTTTTGCTTCAGGAGCCCTCAGTTCTTGAACCAGTGCCTGCGCTAGAGCGGCCGAGGTACTCTCGGGCAGCGAATTTAAGAGAAGAATCGCGCGAAAAATTAAGAGCGCGGAGAGAAAAGAAGTTTCTGCGTGATGGCGCATTCTCCTCGCGGAAAGCAAAGCCATTTCTTGAAATAGCGGAGAGCCTCGCACAGCGGCACGGCCTCTCCGATCTAGAGGCGTTCAAAAGAATCGGCGCCCCGGTACTGGCAAATCTCGCGAATTACGAAGCGCACGCAGCTGAAGATGAGCTACTCGAACATGCTAATGAAGCTCTGGGTTTGCTGGCGGTGCGTTCTCGCAATGGTCAGGTATCTACGATCGACGCCGACACGGATATCCTCGCCAGATTCAAGGACGGCCAGTGGCAGATCAACGACGGCGCGCTGTTCAATCCCTCCACCGTTCGGCTCAGTAGCCTCTTTGCAGATGACGAAAGAGAGAGAGCCCTGGCGCTAGCGGAACTGCGCGTCCGATCATACGCCCTGAAGCGCTTCTTGCTTCAGCAGATCGGGGACTCGTATCCTGGTGCAGTATATGTGGAATATGCGAACGCAGACGGCCCTCCCGTCAGGATAATGTACGCTCCCACCAGAATCGGCGCTCGCAATGTCATGTTCTCATTTCATCTTCACCCCGCGTCGTACTCTCTCAATAACTTTGAGAGAGCAGATGGAATGAACTGGCTGCCGAATGTCCGCTCGGCCGCACCCCAAATTGCGCAATGGTTCGATTTCTACCACGGGAGCGCATCAGGTGACCCGATTCGTCCGGACGGCCCCCTTAGAGAATGGGAACGCAAGCAGCGGAAGATCAGGAGCTCTCGACGTGACTAGAGCTTGTTCCGATTCCGACGAACACATTTCCAGGTTTCTTTTCCTCGCCTGCACCTTTCAACCGGCGGAGCTCTCGATAAAAGCGCGAGCATCAACAAAGCACTACCCCTTTGCTTGCCAGGAAGGTCGGAGCTGTTCTGCCGTCAAATCCGTCGTAGGCCTCCTGAAATCCAAAACACCCGGCTGGTTTGAGTTTTTGCTGATCCGCAGACTATAGATCCCGGGGTCAATGCCTGTTCCGGGAGGAATGTATGAGATTTGAATCGCTGATGCTCTGCCTATTTATTCTACTCGGCGCATGCTTCAACCGCGTTGACGCTCAAACGCACCCCGTCGACATTGCGGTTCGAAAGGCAGACGGCGCCCTTCCGAATGACGATGTTTTCTCCGTTGCGGTGACGCCGGATGGTACCTTTCTGGCCTTCGGCTCAAACGCGACCAATCTCGTCTCGACGACTGATCTCAACACATCGGAGGATGTCTTCGTCTTGAATCGGGGAACCGGGGAGATCGAGATGGTCAGTGTTAATCTGGGCGGAGACGCCGGAAACGGACCTTCATTCAGTCCGAGCATCAGCGCCGATGGACGATTCGTAGTCTTCTCCTCGCTTGCAACCGATTTGGTCGCCGGGGATGTCCTCGGGGGTCAGGATATTTTTGTTCGCGATCGGCAGCTCGATCAAACCTTCAGGGTCAGCGTCGCCCGCGATGGCAGTGAAGCCAACGCTTCGAGCTTTTCGGGCAAGATCAGTGCAAACGGAAGATTTGTCGCTTTCAGCTCAATCGCATCCAATCTTCTGCCCTCGGGAGGAGATTCGAACGCTCTGGAGGATGTATTCGTCCAGGATCTCAACCTCCTTCGGGTCGGCACTTTCACCGGGCTGTTCCGTGCAAGCGTTGCCGATCAGTCCGGAGCTCAAGCGACCGGCTCAAGCTCCAATCCGTTCATAGCTCTTTCCGACGCCGGGGAGGTGCTCATCGCATTCTCGTCGAACGCTGCGAACCTCGTCACCGGGGATACGAACGGTCGAACCGATACCTTTATCAGGAATCTCACGACAGGCCGCACTGAGCGTGCATCGCTGACCTCTTCCTCTCTCCAGGGGAATCAAAATAGCTTCCCGCGCGCCTTCAACGCGAACGGGAGATTTGTCGTCTTCTCTTCTACGGCCGACAATTTCGTTCTCCAGGATACAAACCGAGTGGAGGATTGCTTTCTTAAGGATCGCCAGACGGGCGAGCTGACGAGAGTCAGTGTCGGACCGGGAGGGATCCAAGGGAACGGAGAGTGCGATCAATCCGCGATCTCCGATGACGGAAGATTTGTGTTGTTTGAAAGCGAGGCGAATTCATTCTTCCCGAACCTCTACAAATCGGTGGATGAGATCTCCGACATTTACCTCCGCGATCGGCTGAATAACATCACTCTGCAGCTTTCTCTTACCCAAGCGGGGGGACCGACATTCGACGACTCGCAAGATCCTGTAATGACGGCTGACGGCTCGCTGATTTTTTTCACCAGCGAGTCGAACGAGATCGTCTCTAACGACAACAATTCCGGCGACGATGCATTCGTGGTCTCGGATCAATGCCCCTCGAATCCGGAGAAGCTCGCACCGGGGGTGTGCGGCTGCTCCGCGCTCGATGTGGATACGGACGAGGACGGAACACTTGATTGTCAGGATCAATGCCCGAATGACCCTACGGGTGATGCGAACAATAATGGCGCTGCAGATTGCCTCGATCCCGACGGGAACACGGTTCCGACCGCTCCCACCGTTTCCGTGAAAAGGAAAAATGCTCGTGTGACGATGCAGTCGTTCCCAGGGTCCGGCATGAACTACCGGGCGACGATATCCGGGAGGAGGAGTCAGACGAAGAACTCTCGCAACAGAACGATCTCCTTCAACGGGCTCCCCTCCGGGCGGTATTCGATACAGTATGCCGTAACGTTCAAAGGCAGAGTTTCCCAATTGAGCGCAAAGAAGAGCTTCCGTATTCGCTAGAGGCCGCATTATTAATCGCCTCCCGCCGCTGACCTCCACGCGTTCGGAGACAAGCCGCAACATTCGTTTTGAATGATCTCAGAGATTTGATCGTGGTGGACTGTGGCCAGGTGTCACGAGCCAATTATGGCTCGTGTCCCAGGAGTGTCCCCAAAAAACAGTAGACAGATTGTCTCCGATCTGAGACACTGCATCTCGTGAAGAAACTCCTCGTCAACCCAATCGTAAGATCGACGATAAGGGAGTTTTCAAAGGAGGCTAGAAAAGAGCTTGGCTCCGCACTTTTAAAACTGCAGCTTGGGGAAGGTCTTGGAATGCCAATTTCCAGGCCGATGCCTATGGTGGCCAATGGCGTGCATGAAATGCGAATTAGGGACTCGGCGGGAATTTATAGAGTATTTTACTGTCTTAAGATTACAGATGCGATTCTGGTCTTCCATGCCTTTACCAAGAAGACTCAGGAAACACCTCGCTCTGAAATAGAACTTGGAAGAAAGAGACTACGGGAGATGCTGAATTATGGCTAGGAAAGTCAAACCATTAGTTGCTCGGAATGCACTTGAGTTGGCAGAGATACTTGGGCTCGATGCAGACGACGCAGCTGAGATGGAGGTTCGTGCTCAGCTAAACGTAAAGATTATACGCGCTGTAAAGAAGGCTCGCCTCACCCATGCTGATGTGGCTCGAAAGGCAAGAACCTCGAGAACCAGAATTACTGCCATACTAAATGGTAATACCTCAGGAGTGTCGACCGATCTTCTCCTTAGGATTCTTTCGTCCTTAGGGTATCGGACCAAGCTAAGCTTTACACAGTCCAAGTTGGCTGCGTAACCCGCTGACACCGGAAGGATATTTCGGTGGCTTGGAAAGAAGTAGATCTAGCAAAATGGGCTGATGAGATGGGGGTCGATATCAATGAGATCGATCAAAAGCTGAAGCTCCGTGAAATGCTCGTGAAGATTAGAAACAATAAGGGCATTAGTCAGGCTGAACTTGCTGAGCTTGCGGGCATCTCCCGCTCAAGGGTCGCCCAGATCGAGGCAGGGATTAAGCTTCATCGAACGAGCTTTGATGTTTTTCTGCGGATTCTTCAGAGTTTAGGATATCGATATAAAATTACGGCGACTAAGCTCGCTGCATAACGTTGACTCATTGGGACCATACACATTTTTCCGTCTTACATTTACCCACCCACGGCCCGCATGTTCCCCCGCCATTCGGATTGATGATCGCCGGCTTTTTTCTGTACCGGCAATACCAGGCGGCGGTTTGATGGTCGCGCGGATCGTTTGCCCAAGCTGATTTAACCCGCGCAGCGTATTCCTCTGCGCGCGATTTATTTACGAGGTGTAAATCTGCGAGATACCCACAATCTGATCTGGCTGGGAGGATATTTCCAGACCAGCCGCCGACGGCCACGCAGTCAGAATCTGCGGCGCACGAATTGAACTCCGAAGCCATCGACCAGACAGGACGAAGATCTTGGTAATAGTTCCATTCCTTCCAACAGGGCTGCGAGAGGACATGCAAGCCGAAAGCAAGAATTATCACGCTAACGGCAATGAGGAGACTAAGGATTTTGAAAAGCCGCATAGAGTGCCTCAGTTCTAACGCAGAGCGCTGCCCGGATCACCAGGTAGCTACACTGAACCATCTCAACAATTAAAGTATGTGAGACTGAGGAAAGTCTGGGTGATGCTAGGCTCGAACTAGCGACCCGCTGATTAAGAGTCTGAGTGGAGCGATCCCTGACAATTGGTCACGACTTCCAGCAACAAGCATCTCGAACGATCTCAGAGATTTGAATGCGGCGATTATTTGCAGTCTGTCGCCAGCTAATTTCGGCTAGTGTCCCAGTGCCAAAATTTATTAATCACATCGATAGCTTCAGATTGCATAATTACGCCGGCTCGTCTTGCTTCAATCGAGATGGACTAGGGCTACCACGAGTTCTCTTTAAACCTATCTACAAACGCAGATGCCGCCATCGGAGGTAACTATTCTTTCGATGGTGGCAGTGACACGTAGGTTTTTTCTCCCTCACGAGGATATTTCATCGTTCGCCAGGCGCGAGCGATGGAATATTGCTGAGAAAGGAGAGCCAATTGCCAGAAACTATATTTGACCAAGCTCTTCACGCCGTTCGTAGACATTCTAAGGCGCGTTCCGGTGCATACATCGAGCTCGTCGAACGGGCGAAACTCTTCTACATAGGACGAGAAACGCAGGAAGAGTACTACCCGGAACAGACCGACGGTAAGCTAAGAATTAAAGGGTCTCTAGAAGCTGATTTCTTTCGCTTACTCGTTGACAATTTCTTTCTTCCCTTCGAACAGACCGGGATGCTGTTCAATAGGAATAAAATTTTCGCGGCTTTCGGTGACAATGGACCGAAGGTACGAGGTCCGAACGCCGAGCGTGAAATCACGATTGCGTCAGAGGCGAAGGGCATCGTTACTGTCTTCACGGGTCTCCTCCGAAAGATCGAAAGAACTGACGACCTTTCGCTTGAAGTCTCATTCGTCTTAATCGAGCGGATTCGGATAGCGCCTGAAGGGGTCATTGTTCAAAATGCAGAGCAGGCTCCTTGGAGCGCCTCTGGAGCCGGATTCAATGACTTGGTCGGCGGGATGCTCATCGATGGACTCCGATACGTAGCCCTCACGAATTTGCCGAATCACTTTGTAGTAGAAGAGTCGACTACCCCGAACTACCTGCGAAAGGCGCGCCTTCTCCCGAACGAAAAGCGTCCTCGGTATACCGTTCTTACGCCTGGACAGATTCTCAAACGTCTAAAGAAGGAGCCAAAGCCAGCGTTAGACGAGACCGGGAAGCGCGTAGTCGAGTTCCGAAGGGCCCATGAGCGCCTTCTTAGTGATGACCGCTATGTAAACCTGAAAGGAACTCGCGTACACGTCAGGGCAGTCTGGAATCATGAGGTTGAATGGGACGACGAAGAGGAGCACAAGAAATACAGAATCCTCCTAGATCTGTGATAGAAGATCGCCTGAAGACCGACCAATTGTTCTTTTGTT
>CAYOAK010000173.1:0-8536 GCA_964401925.1 uncultured Bdellovibrionales bacterium
TGGGGAGAACCTCGGAAAAACCGGGTTTCAAAAGGACATCGTCGAAGGTGAGAGCGATTTCGGGCTCTTCCTTTATCATTGGAACCTCCTTGCAGGCGTGAGTCGCGGCCCGCGAAGAAGTCCGGCGAAGACAGAGCTGTCCCCACGGCGGTTCCTCGCGGAACCAACTACTTCGCGCGCGTTATGGTACTGATGTGGCTGGGTGTGACGGGAAAAAAATGTCGGTGGCAGAGCCGTCATGCGCTCGTCTAGCAAATGGAAAGTTCCGGTGCAAGACGCCACTTTCAGCGCCTCCGTTCTGACGGCAGAGAACGGCTGAGGTGATTGGTGGCCCGAATAAACCTTCTGTGCGCAGCGGGTAAAGGCGACGGGGATTGCGCCATTCTTTCCCGGACCGTCTGGTTAATCCACTTTGTGTATCCCCCAGCGGACGAGTCCCCAAGCGGCAATTCCGACCGCAAAGGCGAGTATCGCAATGGACTCCGGATGGAGCCCCGACCACCACACTAATGCATAGAGGGTGATCGAGCCGAGGATGAGCGACGCCACCGCACCGATAACGCCCGAAATGATCCACGAGACGACCCAGTAGGTTCGACCCAATTCGCGGATTCTTTTCGTGTTCATCAGCAAGTCTACAAGGAGAACGACCTCTCCCACTAGGCAGCCGGCTATGCGAAGCGGCCACCTGTATTCGCGGCGGTCAAGCAACCGCCAGAGGAGCTCGGGGAACGCCATCGCCGAGACCACCACGAATAGGAAGAACGCAAAAAACGCTACCGGCTTCCAGCGTCTTTCATGCGTGAGGAACCATAAACAAATCGCGTTGAACATGTGTCTCGCCTTCCCGATCCGCCGGCGGAGCAGGAAAGTGAGAGGAAAACGAAGCTCGCGGCCACCCGGAAACTCCGGCTAGCGCGAGTGAAATCTGCCGAAGACTGGAACTTAAAAGAGCGGCGCTACTGTTTGCGCGCCATCAGTTTGATATCCGAGCCTTCGAATGGATAGGTCTCGCGAATCGCGTTCTTGATGAAGCGCAAATAAGAAAAGTGGATGCCGCGCGGATGATTGAAGAAAAGCGCAAATCGCGGCGGCGCGACATCTACTTGGTTAGCGTAATAAAGCTTCACAGGCGTTCCGTGGTAGCTCGGAGCAGAGACCTTTCGAAGCGAACGCTGCAATGACCGGTTTAGGCGGCCGGTCGGAATACGGCGCTGACGGGCGAGCGCAATCTTAAGCGCTTCCGGAAGAATCTTGACGCAACGCCGTCCTGAAAGCGCGCTCGTGTAAATCAACGGAGCATAGGGAGCGAACTTGAACGATACGCGCATGTTCTCCTTGAACTCGTGCGCCGTGCGATGGTCTTTTTCGACCGCATCCCACTTGTTGATCGCGATTAGGAGTCCTTTTCCCTGATCGTGGACGACGCCTGCGATCTTCATATCTTGATCAGTAGGGCCTTCAGTCGCGTCTATCATCAGAACGGCGACATCCGCATCGGAGATGGCACGCAGTGAGCGCATTGTTGCGTAACGCTCAATGTCATCAGTGATCCTTCCTTGCCGCCTGAGTCCAGCGGTGTCCGTCAGGAGATAGACCTGGTTGTCGAATTCAAAGCGGACGTCCAAAGCGTCACGCGTTGTGCCTGCCACTGGCGAGGTAATCGCACGAGTTTCGCCGAGCAGCGTATTCAGCATCGTCGACTTCCCGACATTCGGCCGGCCGACGATCGCAACGCGAACGATATCAAGGACGGTGGGACCTTCGCTCGGATCTGTCAGAGCTTCAGCCGCCCAGATCTCGTCCTCTTCGGACTTCGGAAGTGCCATCACCTCCGCCAGACGATGCTGCTTCTCATACTCCGCTGCGGTCTGAGCCGTCTCTCCGGGGATGAATACCGGCGCAAAGGAGGTCGTGCGGGCGGAGCGCATCTCATCGCGAGCGCTATCGTAGTCCAGTCCGGGGTCGGTCGCGTTTAGCTCTTCAAGCTCGATCGCTTCCGCAGCTTCCGCCGGTGCAGCCGACTCTTCAACTTCAGTGATCGCCGCGCGGCGCTCGACATGGGCCTGCTTCAGCTCTTCGTAGTCCGGAAGGAGCTGAAGCATCTGCTTGATAAGCAGCTTTGTATTCCGGCCGTGTAGCGCGCTCACATCGAACAGGTCGCCGACGCCCAAAGAGTAAAAGTCGTTGACCCGGCTCTGTTGTTCCAGGCCGTCGCACTTGTTGACACAATAAATAACCGGCGTTCGAGCTTTCCGGATGATCTCTACGACTTCTTCATCCCCCGGCTGTGCGCCCGCCTTCCCGTCGAACATTACGACGAGCGCATCGGCCTCCTCGATCGCCATCAGCGTCTGATTGCGAACCTGCGTTTCGATGACCCCTTCGGTGGTCCGGTCATACCCGCCCGTGTCCACAAGCGAGAAGGGCAACTCAAGCCGCTCTACGAAAGCATAATTCCGATCGCGTGTGATTCCCGCGACGTCCTCCACAATAGCGCGGCGCTCGCCGACAATGGCGTTGAAGAGGGTCGACTTCCCGACGTTCGGGCGGCCGACGATAGCGATGACAGGGATGCGCATAAGCGCGGGAGAATGCCTGGAAATCTCAACATTTTCAACCGAAGCACCGCTGGGGGGATTCGTGTAGCTCGATTGAGAAAATACTGCCCTATCGAGAGGTGATCCACCGGGACCGCGGACGACACTGGGACCGCGGACGTCCTCGTCCGCTTCCCGGTTCATGCGGTTGAACAGTGATCGGCTCACACCGTGTTCAGCTGCCCGCACTTGCAAGCGGACGAGGACGTCCGCGGTCCCAGTGTGCGAGAACAGTGTTCGAACTCTACTCGACAGTGACGATCTGAGAGCCCTCGATCCGGCGAAGGACAAGCGTGGAGCGATAGTACTGACCGTGCTGCGAATCAGAGGCCAGTGCCAGATCCGGTGCGGCTGAAGCGTGACGCTTCAATGCGTTGAGCATCTGCTCATGGCTTCCGTGCGGTTCTGAACACGCTTTCGTCAGCACTTTTCCCATCTTGTAAGCGTTGTAAGCGTAAGCAATCTGCAGATCGTTGCCGAACTGCTTCACGTATGCCGCACGAAACTCATCCGGCACGAGGAGCGAAACATAGACTGCCCCATCCAAAGCCCCCTCCGCCTGCTCGATCTCGGTCTTTGATTCGAAGATATCAGTGCCGATGATCGGACTTGTGAGCTTCTGAGCGCGGAGTTGTTTTGCAAGGGTGCTTGCTTGACCTGGGAAGAGGTAGACAAACACTGCATCAAATTTCAGGGTGCGAGCCCCTGTCACCGCGCTTCGAAAATCCGTTGTTTCCGGTTCAAAAGCATAGACCTTCACGATCTCTTCTCCTTTCGCCGCGTCGAGCTGTGCCTTGAGATGAGTGAGTTGATCTTCGAAAAACGGATCAGAGGTCATGAATACGACGAACTTCTTTAAGTGCCGGCCACGAAGGTGCGCGAGGCCCTTTTCGACGAATTGTGCCGAAGCGTTGAGGGTGCGGATGATATTCGTTCGGCCGATCGATGGCCGTGCGTCAACGGACATCGCGAGCAGCGGCTGACCGCTTTGTGCGGCAAGCGGAGCGATCGCTCCCGTAGTGGGCTCTCCCCAGTTGTAGACGAGGTCGACCTTGCCCAGCTGCCGATAGGCGGAGACTGCTTCTGCGGCCTCGAACTTATTGTCTGCAAAGGAGTACTTCGGATGGACCGCTCCTGCCGGCGCTTCATCCATTTGGAGGCGAAGGGCGTTTTGAGTCGCCACGCCGTATTCGGCTACGGGCCCCGTTAGCGGGAGTAGCACCGCAATGGAGCAATCGTCCGCAACCACAGTGCCTGGGAGAATGGTGATGAGGAGGGCGAGGGAGATAAGAGATTTCATAAGAACACCGTTACTTTACCCGGAGCATTATTCGCGGAATGTGCCGGCTGTCGCTAACGGGAATAGGCAGTGGCACCATATTTATTAGTTACTGCAGCACGTTAACAACACATAATAGTGTCAATGCTTTGTTGACAACATGCTGACCGACACCGAACTCCAGATGCTTGAGTTGCTTACGGCGCGCGGATCACTGAGCGCCGGCCGGCTCGCGAAGCTCTCGGGGATCAAACGGCCAACGGTCTACGCCGCACTCGAGAGTCTTTCAAACCTCGGGCTGGTCATCACCCACCGGAACAAGGGGGTATCTCACTTCACTTCTCATGCTCCGCACATCATTGAGCGACTGCTTTCCGAACAGGCCGAACGAAAGCTTAAGACGGAGAAGGTTTTCGCCGCATCGCTCGGCAGCCGGCTCAGCCAAGTGCAACAACTCGGTCCGCAAAAGATCGCGGGTTATGAAGTCAGCTCTCTCGATACTCCGGAGCTTGTCTCTGTTCTTCTCGAAGAGGCGCTGCTGAAAGGGAACTACTCCGCAATCTTTAATCCTCAGGTCGTTCTTCGCGGAACAACGCGAGAGCTTGTTCAACGCACGCTTAAGAGCTCACTCAAATCGAAACCTGTCATCCGGGAGCTCTGCACCCCGGGACCGGCATTCGACTGGTACAAGAAAGAGATTCGCAATCCGCGCCACCAACTACGAGCACTGACACAAGCCGGAACCAGCGGGATTGAGACAGACATGATCTTTATCGACGGTGCAGTTGTCCTGCTCAACTACGAGCCAAGCGGGGAGCTGGCGATTCGCATTCGGCAGCCTCAGCTCTATCGCACGATGAATGCGATCTTCGAGCTTCTCTGGACCTCATCTCAAACCGGAGGCCCCTAATCAGCACTAGCTTTATGTAACGCTTTGTAAAGGCGCTGCACATCGAGCGACATGCTTAGGGCAGCGATATCGCTCCGCTCGATCAACTCTCTCAGCGGTTCGTCTGTCTGGTAGAATCCTTGCTGCAGCTCTTTGTTCTCGCTCAGCTTCGCGACAGACAATGATGTACCTACAAAGGCACCCTGTGAGTCGTCGTAGATAACAAGATCAGAGTTTCTTATCGAAGCAGCAGATGCTCTGTTTCCAACCGCGACCGATGCGTCAGCCGAGAGATTGAAGACCCCCTTCTTCAAATTCTCTTTCGGCGTGTCATTGAGAAACAGAGCAACGATCGCCGAGGTCTTCACTCCAACTTGCGGGCCGACGCTTCCGGCCGAATAGGTAAGAAAGGCAGGATTGCTCCAGGTACCCGGAGTCTTCGTCTCGCAGGTGATCACCCCGGTTCCTCCGGCTCCGCCGAGAATGATCGCGCCCATCTCAACTTTTGGAAACACCGCCACGCATTTCGCGCGCGCGATGAGCTCTTTGGGAATCGTAGGCTCAAGGCTTGTTGTCAGACGCTCAAGCGCTATCGCGCTCGCCTTCAAGAGTTTGCTGCTCTGTTCATCCCCCAGCCGGCTGAGCATCGACCGGGCCTCGATCCGGGTGTCAGTGCCGATTATCTGGCTGTTCCCGGACAGGTCATCGTATGGCGCGGCAGCCGCCGTAGAGAGAGGAAGCAATAGGGCCGGAATTGAAAGGATTCGCGCGATCAGACGAGTGTCCATGATCTCCTCCTCGAAGGGTTTTGCCCTTCTCTTTCCTGTATCACTTCTACACCCGAAAGTAACCAAGTGAGGATAGACAGATGGTCATTCGCTCGACAGGAGAGGCATGATTTATGCTCGCTTTGGCTGTCGCTGCTCCGCTCGTCCGGCCAGTTCGACACACCGTGCATATTGATTTACTTTCAGAATTCCGTTCGTTCTGAACGCCGTTCTTTCGACCTCCATATGGGCAGTCCGTCACGGGTTACCCGGGAGGTTAAGAAACCAAATGCGACTCATAATGTTGCTCATTGGAGTATGGCTCGGCTCCGTATATTTCCACGAGCTGCGCCACGTTTGGGCCGGGCGCTACTACGGAGCGAACGTACCCTGGATCACTCTAGGCGTCGGGCCGGAATGGACAGTGATCGATACGCCCTTGGTGCCGACACTGGTTCGGAAGTACCCGATTGGGGTGTCGGCTCGCGTACCCCGCCCCGATCTCGAGTTCACGCCGTTTGAGCATCTCCTCACGGTTCTCGCAGGGCCCGTGGGCGGTCTCATTTTGTCGTTCGGGCTTCTTTTCTGGCTCGCGACAAAGCGGATGGACCCCGAGCTCGACGATAAGGAGCGGATGGACGCGAGCATCGCGTGGGCGCGGGCGCGTCTCGGCGAGATCTTCTGGAGCTCGCTGCACTTCTTTTCGCCCAGAAGTTTGGGAGAGTACGCCGCGAAGCAGCCGCCGGAGCACATTCTGCGCGCGGCAAAGGACGATGCCATCGAACGGGCTGACCCCCGACTGTTCATCATCTTTATTCTCACTGCGGTCGAGCTCATAGACCTGCTGCCGTTCGCTGGCGATGGCGGCCTGGCGGTCGTCGATCTAGTGGCTATGGCTCGCGGCGTATTTGTCTTCCCGACGACCCTCACCGCGGTCTACCCGGCGCTTGGCGCAGTGATTTCCCTGGTCATGTTCGGCCGGCTGGTGGAATTTATGGTGTATCGCGAGAAGCGCTAGCGCCGGTTCGGAGGGAAAGTGGACGATTCCCCTTTCCCTTCACAGTTGTGTGACGGACAGCTCCACCCTACTTTTCAAACGGAAAAGACTAGTGCATCCCGACGCGGCGCAGCCCTCGCTCGGTCTTCGTCCAGTGCTCTTCAACCCGGACAAACAGCTCTAAGAAGATCTTTGTTCCATAGATCCGCTCGAGCTCCTTTCGAGCTGCGGTGCCGATCGCCTTCAGCTTCGCGCCCTTCGCCCCGATGACAATCGCCTTCTGAGACTCCCGCTCAACGGCAACGACGGCACTGATTCGCGTGAGATTCGCGTCGTCGGACCAATTCTCCACGTGAACGGCAACGCTATACGGCAGTTCATCGTTCAACTGATGGAAGAGCTTCTCGCGAATAATCTCCGCCGCGAGCGTCTCATCGCTCTGATCGGTCAGCTGACCTTCGGGGAAGTACTGCACACCGAGCGGCAGCTTTTTCAGCAGTAACTCTTCGAGCTGCACGAGTCCGTCACTCGTTCCGGCAGAAACGGGAATAAGCTCCATGTCTCGTGCCGGCGTCGCATCACTTTGAAACTGATCGTATATCCGCTTCAGCAGCGGGAGCAGGGCGTTCTTGTCGATGAGATCGATCTTGTTAATCGCAACAAAATCCGGCGCTACTCGAAAAAATTTGCGGAATGTAAGGACAACTTCCTCAAGGTGCCCCTCCTCGCGAATACAGCGCGACCCGTCAACCACGAGCAACGTTACATCGATCCCTTTAAGCGCCTCATTGACCTGCTTTCGAAGGAAATCTCCGAGCGCCTTCCCTTTGCCGCGCCGCAGCATCTTCGCGTCGAAGAATCCGGGAGTATCCAGAAAGACGATCTGATAGTCCTTGCCGTCCTTAATCCCGAGCACCCTGTTCCGGGTCGTCTGGGGCTTCGGTGAGACGATACTCACCTTCTTCTTCAGTATCGCATTGAGCAACGTCGATTTCCCGGCATTAGCCGGTCCGACAATGGCGACAAATCCTGAACGGTGCTCACTCACTGAAGGGTCTCCTGAATTGACTCCGGCGTCTCCACCTCAACTTCCGCTTCGGTTTCAACTGCAACTGCTGATGATATCGGCTTTTCACGCTGAACTAAAAAAAGCTCTGCGAGAAACAGCTTCGGATCAAGCTCAACCGTAAGCGGCGAATGGATGGGGAACATCTTCCGCAACGCTTCCGCAGCGGCAGACTGCTGGGCTGCTTTCTTCGTCGTTCCGCGTCCTCGCCCGGCCACCTCTCCGTCGACGATTACAACCGTGACGAACATCGGCGCGTGCTCCGGCCCTTCGACCAGCTCAAGCAAGTAACTCGGGGGCTCACTGCCTGCCGCATGGAGAGCTTCCTGCAGCTCTGTCTTCGGATCGGATGGTTCGACCTGATCGAGCAGCTGCCCGAAGATGCGCTCGACTACGTCAAAGATCGTCGTGTAGTCGCTATCGCGGTAGATTCCGCCCATGACTGCTTCCATTACGTCTGCGAGAATCGATGGACGCTCTTGGCCGCCGCTCGCAGACTCGCTTCTTCCGACACGGATGAAGGGCGAGATCCCGAGATCCTTCGCAACGTTTGCCAGCGCCTGTGTGTTCACAAGGGCCGCACGCATTTTCGAAAGCTCTCCTTCCTTCGCCTCCGGATACTTATCGCTTAGCAAGTGCGCGATCGTGAGGTCTAGAACTGCGTCGCCGAGGAACTCGAGCCGCTCATAGTCCGTGCGATCCTTCAGCGAGAGCGCCGAACGGTGCGTCAGAGCGCGAACGAGCCAATTGCGATCCTTGAATATGTATTGAAGCGTCCCTTCGAGGACTTCGAAGTCTTCACGGTAGAAGCTTGGGGTATCCGGTTCAGCCTCTACCGTTGTGGGGTCGCCGAAAAGGGAATCTCTCCGGGGGCCGCTCTTCGGAACCATCCGGTTCTTGTCGCCGCGCTCGTATTCCTTCTTCTTCTTCTTTTTTGA
>CAYOAK010000174.1:0-8506 GCA_964401925.1 uncultured Bdellovibrionales bacterium
CAGCCCTCCAAGGATGCCGACGATGAGGCAGCCGAAAACATTCACCGCCAGTGTCGCCAATGGGAATCTCTGATTAGCGAAGGAATGCAAAATCCACCCGCTTAGGTAAAATCTGCAAACGCCCCCGATAAAGCTCCCGCTTCCGACTATTAGTAGCTCTCGCATATGAAGAGTTTTACATAGCAGGATGATTGCGGCACCCCGAAGATCCTGAAACCGAGGTGACACTTCTCCGTTTCCGACATAGTTCTGTATGGCGAGCTAGCGGATGCGACAGCCAGGCGTATGAATCCTGTGCATCTGCTGCTCATTTGCTGAGCCGGAAGAGTCATGACCCCGAAGAAAAAGCAGCGGCTAACATTCCCCCTTATCGATGGTGCGCCGCCGTTCGCGCCCGATCAGGATTCGAGCGGGCAGATGAAATGTCCGATCTGTTCGCAAGAATTCCGCTGGCAAGATTCGGTGTCGATGGAAGGGGGCGCGACGCTCTATGGTCCACCCAAACCCTTAGGCGATGGCTTTGTCCGAGCAGAGCTCCGTCCGCCCGAGCTTCAGGGTGAGCTCGCGCTCAGTTGGCAGGTGAGTGAGCCGAAAAAAGGGGACAGTAACTTTCATTCAAAAGCGCCGCTTGAACTGTCATTGGTGCAGCGGGCGAAGGGCGGGCGATTTTCTTTGCATTTCTGCTCGCTGACTTGCTTGCGAGGATTCTTTTCGCAGTGTGTCGATAGCCTGGAAGGGTCGCGCAAAGCTCAGACAAGCCGGGAATCCATCGTCCTCGGAAGGAAACTCGAGCGCGTCCGCGCCGCCGTTCGCAAGAAGCCGACGGTTACATCACTGCTCCGTTTCATCGCGTTCATAAACGAACTCGGATATCAAAGCGTCGCGCTGGTTGATGCTCTTGGTTTGGATTTTAAGGACGCGCTCAAAGAAGTGGTGAAGTACCAGGCGCAGTTATCGGAACGGCAACGAAGCGACGCGGCAATAATCAATAACATCGGGGTTCTGAATATGAACTCCGGCCGCAATGCGGAAGCCCGGCGGTATTTCACGAAGGCTGTCGCCATAGCCCCCGGCGATGCGAATATTCACGAGAATCTGCAGATTCTCGACATCCTCCAGCAAAAAGAGGCCGGGAAACGTCACAAGGTCCCCCGCGGTGCCCGCCGCGGCAAACGAACGCTTGTCGGATATTTTGATCCCCAGGCGATGTGATTGGAGAACCGACGCGGAGTCAGTGCGCTTGCTTCAATCGCGCAGCCACATTCTCTGCAAGGTTGGCCGCGGCTTCGCGAGTAGCCGCACCAATGGCGCTCTGGCTCTCGCTCGCGGTAAAATCAGGCCAGGAGAGGCTCTCTTCCTCCTCGTCGAGCTCTGGTGCGGACGCAGAACCATTCACGAGGAATTGCACCTCTTTTGTCCTCGCATCCAGAATAGCTCCCTCGAAGGTGACGCCACCCGCTCCCTCCTCACTTTCGCCGAAGCGTGTGACGATCACTCTCAAAAGAAACTGTCCCTCCTGTTCCTTCGTCGCCAAGCGAAGGTCGCTTCGCGCGCGAACGGCACGTTCGATTCTTGCCTTGAGCCCATTTGCCCACTCCGGCGGATTGATAGGAGGTTCAGGAAACTTCTCCATCGCGTTGCCGTTGATGATCACTTTTCCTTTGAAGATCGAAGAGGCGCCGGGACCGACGAAGATATTCGTGCCGGGCAACTGGGTAAGGAATGGGACCTCACTCTGGACGGGAAGGACATAGACGGCAGGCAAGCCGTACGCGCTAGACGGGAGGAGCGTCGAGAGGATGAAAATAAGGGTGAGTCGCATGCGGGCCCATTGAGGAGACGCGTGGGATATTGCCGGGGTTATCGGGGGCCTGAAAGGCCTTTTGCGAAGATGCTTCAATTACCGGCTGACGGGTTCCGAATTCTTTTGGCTGGGTCGGTTGCACTTGCGACGCCGCCCGCAAATGGCCCGACGGGTGAGCTCATACATCTTGGGGGAAAATGCCCTTGGTAGGGGGTTCTTGACGGAGTGGAAGCTATCCAGATTGGATCTCTGCCCGTATTTCATGAGCAAGAATCAACTCATCGGTCGAGAGTTGGTCGACGCCGAGCCGGAATGCGGCAATCAAGTCGTCTCGCGTATTGCAATTAGCCGCATGCACTTGCCGCCCTTGAGCGTGAATCCGAGAGACGAGCTCCTTCGTCATTATGGTGGGTGGGCAATGCGCGACGTCGATCTCTCCGAGGTTGAGCGTTTCGCAAATAAGGTAATTTCCTAGGGCTGGTGTCATCCATTCAGGAAAGTCCTGCAGGAAGAGGCCGAGCTTGAACTTCATACTGCGGGATCTGACATGCGAAAGAAGCATTTGGTGCGGTGAGGTCAGCTCCGCCCGGGACACCGCGTTGAAGCGGCTAAGCAGGGCGAGTAGTTCGTCCGCGAGGTGAGCGCTTGGAGTCTTCATTTCGATTTCGAGTTCCACTGTATCACCGGCAATATTGAGCACTTCTGAGACGGTGGGCACATCGAAGGGCAGGTCTTCGGATCTCATTTCATGTATCAACGCCGATGCCCCGGCGGGAGTTGATACGTAGTAATCGTGATGCACAACCAGGCAGCCGTCTTTCGAAAGATGCACGTCGAATTCGATACGGTCGGCGCCGACACGGAGCGCGTTCTCAAACGCTTGGAGGGTGTTCTCTTTGCACCCTTTGGCAAAGCCGCGATGAGCGGTAATTTTAGTCAGCATCGGAGCACCTTCGAGTTCGAATGAACTTTAAGGCGCCGAGAAAATGCGGCACTCGGAAAGTTGCTCAGATGGGAGGGGGTTACGCGGATTCGCGACGAGCCGGCCTGTGTGAGCCGGATAAATGGAAACCGCTGCCAAAATCTCCAGAATTACGGTCGGTTAGAGAGTGCCTTCCGCACTTTAGTGCTCGCCCCCGTCTGTCGATCTTATGAGTGCTGAATACCGTTCAGCGGAAGAATGAAAGTCTGACAGGGAATGTCGTTGTGAGCTCACTGGCTCTTGGAACAAACATCGCCTCACTTCGAGCACAGCGCCGTGTGGCGTCCGCTAGTGCCGGGTTGCGTCAAACTTACGAAAGGCTCTCTTCCGGATTGCGCATCGTGCGTGGCGCGGATGACGCAGCGGGACTGGCGATCGCATCAAGCTTGCGGGCCGATTCGCGGGTCTTCTCGCAAGCACTTCGAAATATCAACGATGGCGTTAGCATGGTGAGCATCGCCGAAGGTGCTGTCGGTCAGGTGAGCCACGTGCTCGAGCGGATGCTCGAGCTTACCCACCAAGCGCACAACGGGACACTCACCACCGTGCAGCGAAGCGCGCTCGATCAAGAGGCCGACGCGTTGAGAAATGAGTACAACCGGATCGTGGCGACGGTGCAATTCAATTCGCGAGATCTCTTTGATCCGGCGGACCAGAGTGTCCGTATCCAAGCGGGATACAATAACGCCGACATTAACTTTTCGATGGGCGGCGCGCTCTCGCGGTCCGCGAACGATGGAACGTTCACGGCAATGCAATCCATCGCGCTTCCTGGTGGAACACTCGGCGGCTCGATTCTCGCCGGGGATGTTTCGGGCGACGGCCTGACGGACATCATCGTCGAAGGCTATGCCGGTGGACACCGCGTGCTGACGTCGAATGGGGATGGGACGTTCCGTCTCTTCAGCGTCAATGGAGTCATCGGAAATGGCGGAGATATTGCGGATCTCAACGGTGATGGTCATCTGGACTTCACGACAATTGGCCCGGGCAGGATTGACCTTGTGTTTGGAAATGGCGACGGGACGTTTAAAGCGGCGCAATCGACCTCGGTGTTTGCTGCTGCTGCAACGCCGATCGATCTGGAGACCGAAGATCTAAACGGCGATGGAATTGCGGATCTCGTTCTTACAGATGGCACTGCGGAGGTTCTCTATGTGTCGCTTGGTACTGGAGGCGGAAACTTTGCTGCAGCGCGCACTTTTGACGGTGGAGGGCCCGGAACGAGCCTGAATGCCGTGACGACTGCGGATATGAACGGTGATGGAAAGCTCGACCTGGTCACGAGTACGAATAACGGTAGTGGCAGCGTTGGGATTCTCCTCGGAAATGGAGATGGCAGCTATCGGGCGAGAACTGGCTATTCGTACACCCCTGCGTCAAACATGACAGGTGTGGATGTCGGCGATGTTGATGGCGATGGCCGCTTGGACATTATCGCCTCCGCGCCGACGGCCGACTCTGTGGTGATTTTTTCCGGGAACGGAGATGGAACGCTCCTCGCTCCACAACCTTTTGCGATGGGAACGCCGGGCAGCCTGCCGATGAAAGTGCAGCTGGCGGACCTGAACGATGACGGAAAGCTGGATGCTGTGGCGCATTCGAGCGGAAATTCGATCAGTATCATCTTCGGGAACGGAAATGGCACGTTTAAGGCGCCGGTGAGTAATGCGGTCACCGCAACCGCTGGAGTGATTCAGAATCAGATGTTCGCGATTGGTGATTTCACCGGAGATGGTCCGAATGACATCGCAGTCGTCGGTCGGAACATCGCGGCGGTGCAGCTGCTTGTTGGAAACGGTGTTTCTACGGCGACGATTCAAGCCGTTGACTTGGTGAGCCGCGAGGGAAGATTACAGGCGTTTGAAACCATCAACGCGGCGATGATTCGTGCCCGGATGGAGCTTGGAAACCTGGGAGCCGCGCGCAGCCGCCTCGACACGGGATATGCGAATCTGGGTCAGGCCCGCGAAAACTACGAGGCAGCTGCCAGTCAGATTCTCGATGTCGACGTAGCGGAAGAATCCTCCCGGCTGGTTCGCCAAGGGATCCTCCAGCAGGCAGCGGCGGCAGTCTTAGCGCAGGCGAATCAGCTCCCAGCGCTGACTCTCCAGTTGCTCTCCAGCTGATCTCGAGTCTTAATGGATGACAGCTTGGAGCGCGCGCTCTGAGTCTCGATCGGGCTCTCCTGTTTCATGGCGGGTGTAATCGAAGTCACCGCGAATCGCTTTCAGAGCGTAGCGCTCATAATTAATTTCATCCTGGGTGCGCACGCCGAGCCGGCGAAAGAGCGGCAGTGGCGGACACCAGCCCTGTAACGCGTGCTGCATGAAAAAGCTTTGCACGGCAATCGGCAGCAGAAGCCAGCGTCGATTGGAAAGGACACCCATTCCGAGTCCGAAAAGCGAGAGAGTCGCGGAGCCGGTCTCAAGAACACGTTCAATATCCCATTCGTTATCGAGCTCCCGAATTCGATCGTCGATTTCCTCCGGGTGCGCAGCGAAGTATGCAACTCGCATCCTGGTTCGATTGAAGATCTCGCGGTTGATGTTTGGGCGGGTATGAGTCGGAACTCGTGCACGGGTGGAGGTCGGCATGTTCGTCTCCTTTTGTCTGCCGCTATTGTATGAGCAGCGCACTTGGGATCGGTAAGATCTCCGTCATAGGGCCGTTTGAGGGTACCAAGGGCCGGAATGTGGTTCCGCGCAATGAGTGGAAATATCGGGATCCTGAGCGATCTGATGCGATCTGATGCACCTAGCGTTGACGGGCTCGCTTGTCCCCAGAGTGAAGCAGGCTGGACGTTAAAGTGGAGATGGATCGTAGGTTCTTAGTCTAGGTTCTGTCGTGCGCGAACTCCTTCCATATGCGGATGCCGCTCAGGCGCTCACAGTGTTCATCGCACTTTTCGGCTTCGTCCCGCAGTTGCGAGCAATGATTCGAAAACGGTCCGCTGCAGGCATGGAGCTTTCCTCGTGGTTTCTATGGGCCGTCTCGAGCGGTCTCGGCCTATTCTACGCGCTAATGCACGCGCTAGTAGAAGGGAATGGCTTCCCTCTCGTTTTGAGCACCGGCGTCATGTTGCTCCTCAATGTGGGCACAATTGGATTGATTTTGACATTTCGCCGCTCCGAACGAGTGGAACGCGCGAGCGTTCTCGGCCGCGAAAGTTCGGTTCTTCCGCTCGGCCGCCGTGTGCCTCCGGTTATTTCGATCGAGCGCTCGGCCGCGAATGACTCGGATCCCCGGCCGCAGAATCAGAAGAGCGAGCTTCGCAAAGAGCCTTCCGCTGAAGGCATACTCATTTAATATCAACGATTTTCTTGTTCACTACGCCTTTCATCGCGACGGGCATTCGAAATGCTTTTCCATCATCTGCGCTCTCGGTGAACCTGAAACTGCCGGTAGCTCCATTTCGTGGCCCGACTTCTGTAATGCGCTTCATGATCTGATCATTTGTGAGCAATGGGCTTTCAGGATTATTGAATAGGTCCCCGATCAACATGGCGATATCGTACGCTTGCGCGGCGGAGCCGATGAAGGAGTCATCGGGATACTCTGCCGTATATTTTGCCCGAAATGCTTCTGTCATGCCGATGCTTGGGAAGAAAAACCCGTTGACGTTATCCGGGCAGGCATCAATCAGCTTTTGGCTGTCTGGGATGTCCGAGCCGAAGGCTTGAACCTGGTAATTGAGCTCTCCGGCCTGGCGGAAGAAAGAAATCAACTGGTCGGGTAGCAGGAACACACCGACGGCGTCCGGTTTTGCCCGCTTGGCCGCCATGATTGAGGAACGAAAGTCGCTGTCCGTGCCGAGGTAACTGTTCAGGAGCTCGATCGACACGCCGGACTTTGGACCGAGCGTTTTCAGTGACGCGATTATATCGGTGTAATACGGGATCTCGACTGTCACGATCGAGGCCTTCTTAATTCCGCGCCGGGCGAACTCCTTGAGCAGCGCCTCGGCGAGCATCTCCCCGGTTCGAGCTGCGCGGATGATGTACCGCTTGCCGACCGTGCTCGCCTTCAAAGTTGTTTCGGCGAGAGTTGCCAGCTTGTTTGACTCGATGATCGGAAGCAGCGCCTCATTGGGACTGACCCCCCAGGTGTAGAAGAGATTGATGTTGTGCTGCGTTCGAAGGGCGGTGAGGGCGGTGACTGCAACCTTTCCGTCGTACCGGGAATCCTCATATTGCCACCAGATCTTCTCGAATCGTTTCGGGTCTTCTTTCTTCGCCAGTTCAAATCCGTTCCGAATCGCCGCACCGTATCCCGCGAGGTCTCCCGAGAGCGGAATGATAATTCCAACCTTAAACTGCGTTGGCAGAATTTGCGTGAGCGAAAGCAGGCTAAAAAGTGTAAGAATAAAAATTCGCATGGCATCTCCGGGTGTCGCCCGAGATGTTGCCTATGACGGCGATGCGAAGCAAGGCTAGCGGCGGCGGTTGTTACGGCTCGGTAATGTCCTAGGGGACCAGTTGCTGCCCTCGAATGTGTAAAGCTGCAGCTTTGCTCGTGCGGCTACGACTTCACCGGAAGACGTACCTCGAATCAAGTTTCGCTGGCAGCGCAGGAGCTCTTGGTTCAGGAAGTGAAGGTGCAGCTCGATCTGATCGTCTCCGCCCAAAGCTCTCATCCGGAGCCGGTATGCTATTCGGCCAATAAAGGGGAGGCTCTCAGGGAGGGTTTGTCTGCGGCACAGAAGCTCGCAGTATTCATCCCGAGCCCGCTCGGCTGCGGCGACCTGCAGGCGGTTCTCCTGGAGCTCCAGCTCTTCGAGTTGTACTAATTCCGGTTGCGCCGACAGGCTTCCATCAGCCTGCTGCCGTTTTTTCACACGAGTGAATGGTAAAATGGTGTCGCATCCTTGACTGGCCATGTGAAATTCTCCTGACGAAATCTTCTGACTGTTATGGTGACGGATCGCACCGGCGTCTTCTTCCCGGCGCGAAACTGTTACGGACAGGTTCGTTCAGATTCCACCAAGTCCCTAGCGGTGCGCCTCTCGGATAGGTGAGTTTGTGAATCGTCCGGGCCCGCGGTTGGATTCCTGTTACTCGGGGTTGGACCGGCAGTTCGTGGATTGGCAGTAATCAGAACAAGGCTGCCTGATGCTGCAAGAAGACTCAGCATTCCGCCGAGCATGCAAAGAATCAGTCGCGTCTCAGTTAGCCGCATCGCGCTATTATCGGTCCCGAGCTGAATCCAATGGAAGCGGTAGGCAGAGAAAAAAATTATCGGAACACTGACGAAACAAGCCCACCGGAATACACGCCGCGCCAAGCGGGCCAGCAGTGGGACGAAGCGGATACCTTCGCGGACAGAGAGAATTCTTGTCCACGAGAGCAGCGCCGCTTCGATCATGAGACCGAGCACGAGCACGGCAAAGAAAATTGAATGAGATGACACAGTGCCTCCTTCGCGGCCGAGGTTGTGCGCGCACAACGGAGAGTGTGCGAATTTATTTTTCGCATCGATCTCACCTCAAGAGGAAACCCGGTTTGACCGAAATCTCCCCGCGCGGGGCCCCGTTTTTGCCCGGCATTCATGAGTGAGAAAAAGGAGAAACTTTTCTCGCGTGCGGATTTCGGATGGGAGCGGCGGCGAGCTCCGTTTGGAAAAGTCGACCCGTACCTGGATAAAAGGTGGGGTGCACCAGGATGTCCGGCCCGGGAAGTAGCCCCGCACCAGGTTGTCTGGTTTGGAGTGGAAAGAGGAGC
>CAYOAK010000175.1:0-8489 GCA_964401925.1 uncultured Bdellovibrionales bacterium
ACCGGCAGCTGATGGATGTGCATGGTCCGACCTGCTCAATCCCCTTTCAAGACACCTACAAAAATCTCACCCCGCAAAAGCCTTGGGTCTACACCCCTTCGGTCGGTGGAAGCTCGAACTGCTGGTATGGGTGCACGCCCCGTTTCCTGCCGAGCGATTTTAAGCTGCAGACATCTTTCGGCAGGGGCACAGACTGGCCGCTTTCCTATTCGGAGCTGGAACCATTCTACACCGAAGCCGAAGAGATCATGGCCATCGCCGGTCCTTCCGAACACTCTCCTTTCCTGCGCAGCAAGCCGTACCCTCAGCCCCCGCATACGATCAATGACGTCGATCGTGCGCTGATGAAAGCCTATCCGGAATCGTACTTCGTCATGCCCGCCGCACGCCCCACGCGGCCGACTGCGAAGCGGGGGCGCTGCTGCGCCTCAGGGGTGTGCAACCTCTGTCCGGTGGATGCAAAGTTCACCATCCTCAATGAGCTCTTTCACCTTTATCAGCGGCCGAACGTCGAGCTGCGAACGGAAAGTCCGGTCACCGCTCTGCGCATTGAAGCGAGCCGTGCCCGCGCCGTCGCTTATCTCCACGAGGGGAAGGAGCACGAAGTCAGCGGCGACCTCTTCATCCTTGGCGCAAATCCGATCTTCAATGCGCACATCCTTCTGAACTCCGGGCTCATTCATCCGTGGCTCGGCCGGGGACTTTCGGAGCAGGTGGCATTCTCGTGCTCGCTCTTTCTCAACGGCATGGAGAATTTTTCCGGGAGCACCGTCGCGACCGGGCATGGATATATGCTCTACGACGGAGCCGCTCGCCGAGAGCGTGCCGGTTGCCTGATCGAGAATATAAATGTCCCAAGACTCCGGCTGGAGCCGGGGAAATACCGCCAACGTGCATTTCTAAAGTTCATCTTTGAGGATCTGCCCTCGCAACAGAACCGCGTCCGCCCGACAAGCAGTGCGGCCGTCCCATCAGTCGAGTTTCACGCGCACGACGATTACGTAAACAAAGGAATCGCCTACGCGAAGAGCACCCTGAATCAGCTGCTCTCAGCACTTCCGATCGAGAGAATTGAGTTTAACGATATTCATCCGACCGAGGGTCACATTCTCGGCACTGCCCGGATGGGTGACACGAGCGGTGAAGCGGTAGTGGATCGAAATCAGCTCCTTCACACTGTTCGGAATGTTCTTTCACTCGGAGGCAGCTCCTTCCCGAGCGTCAGCCCTGCAAATCCAACGCTCACGATCGCGGCGCTCTCGCTGTGGTCCGCACAGAAACTCCTTAGCTCACAGGCTTCATGAGTCTCTCTCGGCGAAATTTTTTCCTGGCATCCGCGGGCCTCGGCGTGGCAGGGGGGCTCGCTTACGTCGGTTTCGAGATGAGCTACGAAGAGGTGATTGTCCGAACACTGAAACGGACGCTTTCCGACCTTCAGCTTGATGAGGACGGGCTCCGTAAATTCGCCAAAGAGTTCGAACGCCGATATCAGAAGGGAACGCTCAAGGTCGCTGCAATGGCGCTCTCGATCCGGTTTGCCGATACCCCCTTCGGAAAGCCGCTGCGGGGACGCCTCCGCGACTTCGAGGAGTTTGCGGGGGAGCTGTATCTGATGAGCTCCAACTATTTTCTCTCTACCCCTCCGGCGGCCGCACCGGTTCTTTTTGTGCGGTTTTATGATCCGTGGGAGGCCCCCTGCTCGAACCCGCTGGCAAAGTTCGCCTAACCTCGGGCTGCTAACTGCTTAAAACAGCTCAGAGGCATTCTTGTGACCGCGCTAGGTGTTTATCAGACACCGCACTAAGGGTCTGTCAAAAAACGGAAGTGTTTTGGGAGGTTCGCGACATGGGAGATAATCTTCTCGAGGCCTCGATTCTTCCAATGATTTCCCACATCGTTCACTGACGGGTCAGGTCCTTATTCGAATACTGCCCTTTTTGTTTGTCGCGCTCTCTGAGCGCGAGGCCCGAAAATGGCCGAGACGGCCATTTCGCTACGGGCCCACTAATGAGCGGATCGAATTACTAGCGTCGGAATCTAACGATCTTGAGTTAATCCGCCGTTTTCATAGCTACGTTTGATCGATTCATTCCGGAATGAAGCGCCATATCTCCGCTCTCCTCTTCGGTCTCGCTGCACTTGTCAGCTGTGCCGGAGGCTCGTCTCTGTTGGGTCTGCGCTTTCGCGGTACGGTTGAGCGAGCGGGTGGAAGCGCTCCAGGTCCCCTCGCCGGAGCGATGGTCACAATAGTCCCAACCGGAGAAACCTCATCGACCGACGTAAACGGTGTCTTCGAGATCGCGAGCACGAGCTGGGATTCAATCATCGAGCTTCGCGTTGCCCACGGCACCACTGTTCAGAACCTGACGGTTGGCGTTCTGCCCGATACGACCGAGGTCGTTGACTTAAGCATCAAGCTCGACGACGCCGCGAATACATTCTCGCTCAGCGCCATCTCGATCTTCCCGGAGGGAACCGTCGCCCCTCTTCCGACTCCAACCCCTGAGCCGACGGCCACGCCCGGACCGGGGAAGACCCCCAAGCCGGATGAAACACCGGATGAACCAGATGGTCCGTTCGATTCCGCTGGAAACACCTCGCGCTTCGGCATTCCATCGGGCATTCGCGGCAACATCTCGAGAGGCCGTAGTGTCTGGAACAGAACCTGCAGTCAGTGCCATCTCAGCGAGAAGTCGGGACGCCGCTTCGGCGAAGTTCGTACGGCGCGGCGCACTGTCCCGCAGATGCGAGCGCTTTCGCTCTCCGATCAGACGGTCGCAGATGCGGTCGCATACCTAAATCGAGGAGCCAGATGAGACGTTGGTATCTGCTTGCATTAGTGGCCGCGGCGCTCACGGGGCCAGCTTCGAACCAGGCGCGTGCGGTTGAAGCGGGTGAGACGGCTCCCGCATTTTCGATCGAGTCGAGCGCTGGAGGAAAACTCTCGCTCGAAGACTACCGGGGGAAGATCGTCTACCTCGACTTCTGGGCATCATGGTGCGTCCCCTGCCGGGTCTCTCTCCCCTGGATGGCGGAGATTCAAAAGAAGTACGGAGCACAAGGGGTGCAAGTCATCGCCGTGAACGTGGATAAGAAGCGTTCGGACGCCGAACGATTTGCCGATCCCCTGAACGGCGGCCTCTCGATCGGCTACGATCCCGCCGGTTCAGTTCCCGCGCTCTACCAAATTAAGGGGATGCCTACCTCCTATCTGATTGGCCAGAATGGGGAGGTATTGTCGGTCCACAGCGGTTTCAAAGATTCAACCGCAGCGGAGGTCGAACAGGAGATCGTCGCCAAAATCGGAGAGCTCAAGTGAAACATCCCGTCATCCTCCTTTCGTTCAGTCTCGCCGCGCTGATGCTCTCCGGATGTGCGCACGTCGAGCCTTGGGAGAAAGGAAATCTCGCGAAGCCGCACATGGCATTCGATCCTGACCCGGCAGAGAGCCAGTTCACTCGCCGGGTGTTCCAATCGAAGGAGGCGGCGCGCGGCGGTTACGGCATCGAGGGAGGCGGCTGCGGCTGTAACTGAGCTGGAATCAAAAGCGAAAGGCTGCTCCCGAATCGCGCCGCTCGCCGCGGCAGCGCTCGCAATTCCCGGGCTTCAAGCCCCGGCGGCGGCACAAACCTCCCCCGCGCAACCTTCGATAAGCATCCGTTACGGGGAGTACCGCGATTCGCAAAAGACGGACGACCGGATGCGAGTCCACGTTCCGATGCTCACGTTTCAGACACCAATCGGCGAGAGTAACGACCTGCGGGGAACCTTGATGTACGAGAGCATCTCAGGCGCGTCCCCTCTCTATCTCAGCTCGTTAAGTGGCGCCTCCGGGGTCGGAGTCCAGGACAACAGAAAGACCGCCAATCTTAAGTTCACCCACTACTTCGATCGATTCAGCCTCGCCGCCGGTGGTTCCACCTCAACGGAAGATGATTACGAGTCGAACGGCTTTGTCCTTGAAGGCCGCGCCTGGACCGCCGACCGGAATACGATCCTCTCGCTCTCCGCCGGCGGAGACTTCGATGATATTTCTTCCTCCATCGATGAGGAGCTCGACGAAGAGCGGCGGACCGGAAACTTCCTCTTGAGCGTTACGCAGGTCGTCGATCAAAATTCCGCCCTGCAGAGCAATATTTCGTATTCGACCGGCGACGGTTATTTTTCGGATCCGTATAAGCCGTTCGACCTCAGGCCGCGGTCGCGTGAGGAATTGAGTTGGCTGCTCCGGTATGTCCGCTACATCGAGGATTTCGATGCATCGCTTCACGCCGATTACCGCTTTTTCCGGGACACCTTCGGCGTTGATGCACACATGTTCGAGCTCGCCTGGTATCAGCCGTTCGGCACCATTTGGATGATCCGGCCGAGCATCAGATATTACTCGCAGGACCGCGCAGACTTTTTCAAAACCGGACGTTTCCCGACAGATAAACCGGAGGGATTCTTCAGCGCCGACCAACGTCTCTCAACCTTTGGCGAATGGGGAGCAGGCGTAAAGGTCAGCTGTGAGCTTGGCGCAGGATTCTCGTTCCATACGACCGTGCAAGGATTTCAGCAGCGATCCGGCTTCCATTTCGGAGGGCGCGGCTCCGACAATATAGAGCCATTCTACGGCTGGTTTCTGCTGACGGGATTCACAAAGACCTTCTAAACTGAAGGGATTGTGACATATCCATCCCTCTTCAGATTCCCATTCAAAGCTTTCGGTGGGCCGAACGAAGTCCAGCTTTATGCGGCGTCCCGCGAGGATGCGGATCTGCATTTTCGAGCAGTGCTCGACGAGCTGCTGAGAATCGAGAAGAAGTACTCCCGCTACGAGCAGTCGAGCATCATCTCCGCAATCAATCGCCAGGCCGGCACCCCAAACCGAACTCGGGTCGATGATGAAACAGCCGCGCTCCTTGATTATGCGGCAGCCTCCTTTGAGACCAGCGATCACCTTTTCGACATCACCTCCGGCGTATTGAGCCGGGCATGGGATTTTACGACGAAGCAGGTGCCCCGCCCCGAGACTTTGAAGCAGCTCCTGCACGCGGTCGGCTGGGAGAAAGTAGTCTGGGCCCGTCCGGAAATCGCCTTGCCCGTGGCGAAAATGGAGATCGATTTCGGAGGGTTCGGAAAAGAGTACGCTGTGGACCGCGCGGCGGTTCTGCTTATGGAACGGGGTGTGCAGGCGGGTCTCGTGAATCTCGGTGGAGATCTGCGAGTTATCGGCCCGCATCCGGACGGCTCCACGCCAGATGACTGCGAATGGCACATCGGGATCTCTCACCCGCGAAGTCCGAATGCCGTTCTGACCTCGGTTCGAATCCGCGCCGGTGCGCTGGCGACGAGCGGCGATTATGAGCGCTCCTTTGAAGTGAACGGAAAACGCTACTGCCACATCATCGATCCTCGATCGGGCTATCCGGTCGAAAGCTTCCAATCTGTGAGCGTGTTCAGCGAGTCGTGTCTCGTCGCGGGAAGTTCGGCGTCGACTGCGATGTTACTCGGAGAGATCGCCGGTGAAGAGTTTCTGCGCTCTGCGGACCTGCCTTTCATCTGCGTCCGGCAGAACGGCGAGGTGATCAGCGAGGGTATTGCAGCGGACGGGATTACGCTGCCGGAGATTTCAGAAGGCGCTTCGGAATGATCCGGCGCACGAACTCGAGCTCGTTCGGTTGAAAGAACCCGATAAGCGCAAGCCAGAGCGGGAAAGAGAGCGCGAGCAGGAATCGAACGATCAGCGCCGTGACCACGTGCGGTATCGGAAGCAGCCATCCGACAACAATCAGCGCGGCAGCGACCGCCACGAGCCGAACAAGGCGCGGCGTGTCATACGCGATGGCGAACGCCCGCTGAGAAACGACGCCGACTGCGGTGGCGAGAAAGCCGAACGAAAGCAGAGTCGCAAGGGTCGCTCCCCAGACATGGCCGTGAGGAATCAGCAGATAATTCAATGCAAGATTCAAAACCGCGCAGCTCAGCACGATCCCCGAAAGCACCCCGGTCTTCTTCGCCTGCAGCAAGCCAAACTGATTAAAAGCGTAAATGGCATAGAACAGATAGGCGAGCAGCAGAGCGGGGACATAGTTCGCTGCTGTGTCGTAGTCCGTAGACACGACGATCGACAGTGCCTCTCGAATCGGCAATGAGACGAGAAGCAAGACGTAGAGCTCGGCAAAGATGAGATACACAAAAAGACGGGAGAAGATCTCAGCGCTGTCCTCCCGCCGGGCGATCTCGAACTGACGAGTGGACCAGACCATAAGGAACGGTGCCAGAACCAGCATGTTCGGCAGCATTCCGAACTTATAGGCGACCGCGTAAATGCCCACTGAATCCAGGCTGCTCAACCGCTGGAGAAAAAAGCGATCGGCGAAATTCAGGACAAACGCTCCAAGCCAGCTTCCGATAAGCGGCAACCCATAACCAAGAAGCGGCTTCAGCCGCTCCCACTTAAAATTAAATTTGATATTTCGGAACAGCCAGACGATCAGACCGATTCCAAAGAGTGAAGCGGTGATATTGCTCGCATAGAGCACTCCATAGATGCCCCACCCTTTCACCACGACAAAGTAGATGCTGAACGACAGGGTTACTAATGTTCGTACAAGACTGAGCACAACGTAAAGAATCGATCTCTGCTCCAGCCTCATCAGCGTCAGCGGCACCTCGGTCACGAGCCCGAACACAAGACTCAAGAAGACTACCTGGAGCGCCCGTGCGTATTCTTGCGAGCTGAAGACAAGATTGGAGATCTCGGGAACGAAAAGACTTGCCGCGGCGAGAAAGACCAAACAGGCCGTCACCACGGCGGTCAGCGCCGCGCTGACGATTTCGCCCCTTTCCTCATCGCTCTGGCTCTCCTGATAGAACCGGCTCATGGCTTGGGCGATACCCATGGCAGCGATGAAGCCGGCGATATAGGAGACGAGGTCGAGGAGCTCCAGCACACCGTATTGTGCGGGATTCAGATAACGGGTGTAGACCGGCAGCAATAGGAATCCGATCCCCTTGGCTGCGAAGTCGCCGATTGCATAGATAATGGAGTGACGGGCAAGATGAGAGATCGTGTCCGTTTTCTCTGAGTCCTTCATTGAAGATTCTCGTTCTTAGCTCGTTCCTCCCCTCCGCGCCAAGCGAGCCGGGCTCCCCACGTACTTTTTGCTTCGCACGTGAGCTGGCAAAGCGGCACACACTTCGGCTGGTACTGTGTGCTGAAAGGAAACCGTCGGAGACCTCGATTCAACAGCTCTCCCAGGCGGGGATTTTCGAGCGTATCGAGATTTTTCCGGAGCCACCATCACCATCTTTCCTCGGCCGCTGGCTGCACCGGCTCGTGAACGGTCCGGCAGGATGGTGGGAGCTTCGAGCTCCCGCGCATGTCGGAACGAATCGCCGGCGCATCGCCGCGTACCTCAAAGAGTGGGGAGCGGATGCAATTTGGGTCGATGGAATTGCTGCGTCTCAGTATGTACCGCCGGACAAGACGGCGCTGGTCGATCTCTGCGATTCGCTCGGGCTCCTCTTTCAACGGCAAGCATCCTTCGCCAAGAGCCCGCTTGAAAAGTTGAAGCTCACGCAAGAGGGGCGAGCGTACCGCAAGTGGGAACGAAAGGTCGCCGGCAGATTCCCGGTGGTATTCATCTCGGAAATCGATCGGCAAACGACCGGCGAATCGGTCACCGTCAAAACGCCGGTGGTAATCGAAAACGGAATCGATCTCGATTACTTTACTTTTCCACCGGGAGAGCGGGCCGCACAGCAAATCCTCTTCCTGGGCGTATTGAACTATCCCCCCAACGCTGACGCGGCAGTTTACCTGGCACAGGAGGTGTTTCCGCTTATCCGGGAGAAGGCTCCTGAGGCCGAGCTTCTCATCGTCGGGCGTAGCCCGGGTGGCGAAATTCAGGCGCTCGACGGAAAGGGTGGAGTGACTGTGTTCGCGGATGTTCCGGACGTTCGCCCGTTTCTCCTCAACTCCACGGTGTTTATCTGCCCGCTGCGATTCGGCGCCGGCGTGAAGAACAAAATTCTTTCTGCTTTCGCGATGAAGATCCCCGTTGTCGCAACATCTGTTGCACTGGAAGGCATCGCAATTGAGCATCGCATTCACGCGCTCTTCGCAGATTCGCCGGAACAGTTGGCCGAGAGCGTGGTTGGGTTGCTGTCGGATCGCGCGCGCGCCGATCGTATGGCCGCTGCCGGACGAGCATTTGTTGAGAGCCGCTATTCGTGGACGAAAAGTGCGGAGCAGTTCGAGAACGCTCTACTCAATCTCCCACGATAAGCCGGCGAAGCTCACCGTACAGTCCGACGAGACATCGACCGCTTGGCGGTATTCGATCAGCGACGGGCGGTATGTTTCCCCGAAGCTCTTCATCGCGTCGAGCATCACATACAAACTTGGGAAGCCGCAGATCCTCCGGGCATCTGCATCCTCGGCGATATGCAGGAAAAGAGAATCGGCGTCATTCGCAAGCAATGTGTCGATCAGTTGAAGA
>CAYOAK010000176.1:0-8476 GCA_964401925.1 uncultured Bdellovibrionales bacterium
CGACGGCAATGATCGCGTCGTAACCGCCTCGTTCTTGAAACTTGAAAAGTTCCGTGATGCGAAGTCTCGACTCGCAAAGAGCCTTCAACCGGGTGCGGTCATCACGGTAACCGACGAGGGTTACGCCAACGTCGCGAAGTTCCGGCTCTCCGATCTGCGGACCGATTTGAACATCGACATCGAGTATGCGCTCGGGACGTATCGGGTCAGCGCCTACGAGTTGACCCGCTTCATGCTTAATCGGAACCTGTACAATGGGTACCGGAACATCGTGAGGACGACCGGGCGAAATCGGTACCTGCTGTCGAATCTCGGTACCCGAATCGCGAAACCCGGTGATCCCACGCTGAAAGCGTTCGCGGAGTCGATCCTCGACAATGCGCAAAAGCTGTCCCGTCAAAAGCTCTCGCCGGAGATTCGCAACTCGGCGGAGTACAAAACCAGCCTATTGCTACTCTTCGTAACCAATGAGATCCGCTATGCCCCCGAGCAAAACGGTGAAGGCCAAGTGGTCATGCGGCCGAATGAGGTACTGATGCAAGGCCGAGCAAATTGCGCCGGCAAGATCATCCTCTTCGCGTCTCTGATGGAGCAACTCGGGCTGGACTACCGTATTGTCTATCTGGAAGATCCCTGGACCGATGTTGGCCACGTCGCTCTGTTCGTCCCCAAGGGGAACCATCCCTCGATGGCCCGCGAAAAGACGACATACCCATTCGAATATGAATGGCACGGCAAACGATGGTTGATCGCCGAAAGCACCTCCGAAACTTTCATGATCGGGGTGAGCCAGTTGAAAGACTGGAAATATCGGTTCAACTACATCCAGAAACCCTCCGAGGTAAACAAGGTGTGGGATGTTCGGGGGGGCCAGTGGCGGATCCTCACCGGGGATCAGTAGCAGCCCGCCCCCCTTCCAAGACTCCTTGGTCGCTGCCCCTCCGACGGGCGCCCGAAGGTTTGTACGAAACTCGTACCTCCTTCGGTCACCCAATGACTTACGCGATCGAACTAAGGCGCTGAAATCAAAGGCGGGTGCATCAAATTTTTCCGCACCCTTCATAAGGACGTGCATGGCTGATCCCATCGTCGTCGTAATCCCAAAGGGCAATGGACCAAGTCCGGTTGAGCAGCTCTATGATCGAGCGGACCGGCTGTTGAATGACAGCGGGGTGTTCTCCAAACAAGCCGATGGAAAGCTCGCTCCCCTTCCGGCCTCGAAAGTCGGAAATCAGATTCTGAACCACACGTATACCCTCGTGCGGCGGGACGAAAAGGCGATAGAGGTTCAGATTCAAAGAGGGAAAGAGACCGCGGAACGGTACCTTCTCGAAAAAAGTGGACAGCTCGGTCAGATCAGCGAACTCGGAGTTATTCCACAAACAACCTACGCTATCGCCGGGAAGATCGGCGCTGCTCTGATAATGCTCGAGCTCCGCAACAAAGATCCATTGGAGATACCCCCCGCAGTGACAAAGCCTCACGAAAAGCGAACTCGGTAAACCAGCTTCGACTAAGACCAACAACCCCTCGGCAGCCAGCCCGGAGTGCGATAGCATTGCGGGTTCATGGATACCGGTTCCCCATCAAATATCGAGACTCCGGCCGCGGCTGCTGAAATGGACGGTCTCGCTGGTCTTCTCGCCCTTCCTCCGAATGAACTTGCACAGTCGCTCGGCTACGAGTTTCGTCCGCATCTCGGACGGATCTCACCGCCGAAGGATCTCGCATTTGGCGATTTTTCGAGGGTGCTCGGATCGTGGGGCCGCCAATTTCGTGTCATTCCGATTGTCCTCGAGAGCGGAGAGATGATTCTCGCCACGGCGGACCCGCTCGCGATTTCTAAGCTCGATGCACTACGGCTCTGTTTTACCGAACCGGCGCGGGTGATTGTGACAACCGACGAGGAGGTCGTTCGCGCGATTAACTCCGTGCGGACAAGCCTGATGTCCGATCGTTCGAATCCGCTCGATGCCGGTGCAAATGAATCCGAAGAAGAGATCTCAACTTCGTTGAAGATCGATGTGACGGACGCTGAGGATGATGACGCGCCGATCATTCGATACGTAAATACACTGATTTTCCGGGCGGCAAATGAACGGGCCTCCGATATTCACATCGAGCCGTTCGAAGAGGTGCTGAAGGTCCGCTTCCGGATCGATGGTGTGCTTCACGATGTCGATACCGAAGACAAGCGCTTCCAGGCTGCGATTCTGTCGCGGGTCAAGGTAATGGCGAACCTGAACATTGCGGAGAAACGCTTGCCGCAAGATGGGCGGATCGGACTGAAAATCGCCGGCCAGGACGTTGATATCCGGGTTTCGACTGTTCCAACGAGATACGGCGAACGGATCGTGCTCCGTCTGCTTGATAAGTCGAAGGTGATGCTCGACCTCCCATCCCTGGGAATGAATCCGAAGATCTTGGAGCAGGTGAAGCGCCTTATCGTTCGACCGCACGGGATCATTTTGCTGACAGGTCCGACCGGTTCCGGGAAAACGACGACGCTCTATGCGTGTCTCTCAGATATCAACGCGGCAGATATCAACATTCTGACGATCGAAGATCCGGTTGAGTATGAGCTTGTCGGCGTCGGGCAGATGCAGGTGAATCCCAAGATCGACTTCACATTTGCAAACGGACTACGCTCTATTCTCCGGCAAGATCCGGATGTGATCATGGTCGGCGAAATCCGGGATCTTGAAACGGTCGAGATCGGGATTCAGGCGTCTCTCACCGGTCACCTTGTGTTTTCCACGCTGCATACGAATGACTCCGCGGGAGCAGTCACGCGTTTGCTGGATATGGGTGTCGAGCCGTTTCTGATCTCTTCGAGCTTGTTGGCGGTGATTGCCCAACGGCTTGTCCGGCGCGTGTGCAAGAGCTGCAAGGTCCCGCATCAGCTTACGGAGACAGAGTGCCGTGAGCTCGGAATTTCCACCTCTCATCGCGGGACTCCGGTCTTTACTCCGAAGCAAGATGGCTGCCAGCTCTGCGGATACTCCGGCTATCGCGGCCGAAGCGCTATACACGAGATCATTGTGATTGATGACCCGATTCGCGCGAAAATCATGGTTCGTGCCGACTCGAATCAGATTAGACACGCTGCGAAGGATTTCAAAGGCCTTCGCTACGACGGCGCACTGAAGGTTCTCGAGGGGCTAACGACCGTCGAGGAAGTACTGCGAGTCACGCAGGATGATATCGTCGAATCTTCCTAACGGGCTTTCGTGGCAATTTACGCATACAAAGGGCTTGATAAGGCCGGGAAGAACCGGAAAGGGATCGTCGATGCCGATTCCGAACGCGCGGCGCGGCAGAAGTTGCGAAGCGACGGAATCTTCCCAAGCTCGATTCAGGAGACCTCCTCCAGCGGCCCGACGAACAAAACCGGGATCGGCGCAGGCAGGCAGAAGCGCGTCGGCACTGGGCAGCTCGCCATCGCGACACGGCAGCTCGCGACTTTGGTGAACGCGGGCATGCCGCTCGTCGAGGCGCTTCGCGCCCTTTCGGATCAGGTGGATAACACGCGCTTTCGAGCGGTGATTGCGGAGATCGCTGACCGGGTGAATGAAGGGATCACCCTCGCTGATGCGATGCGGGATTATCCCAAGGTCTTTCCGAAAATCTATACGAACATGGTGGCCTCGGGTGAGGCGAGCGGTGGATTGGATGTCGTGCTGGAGCGGCTTGCGGATCTGCTCGAGGCGCAGACGATGCTGCAGCGAAAGATTCTCTCCGCCCTCGCGTATCCGATCTTGATGCTGTTTCTCTGCGTCGGGGTGATTATCATTCTGCTCGCGTTTGTCGTGCCGGAAATCACCAAGGTGTTTGAATCGCAGAAGGCCGTGCTGCCGATGCCGACGCAGATCGTGATTGGCGTTAGCAAGTTCTTGGCCGTGTATTGGTGGGTAGCGCTGGTCGGCATCTTTTTAATGGTGATCGGTTTCCAGCGTTATGGCCGGACCGTGAACGGACGGCGCCACATCGATTCCCTCAAGCTGAAGCTTCCGTTGATCGGCTCGCTTAATCTGAAGATCTGTTCCAGCCGGTTCGCTCGGAATCTCGGGACACTGCTCTCGAGCGGTGTTGAACTGCTGACTGCCCTGGGCATTGTGAAGAACATCATCGGGAATGTCGTCTTAGAGAAGATTGTGGAGAACGCAGCGGAAGGTGTCCGTGAGGGACGCGGGCTTTCGGTTGAGCTGAAGAAGGGCGGGCGCTTTCCAAAGCTCCTTGTGCACATGTGTGCGGTCGGCGAGCAGAGCGGGCAGCTCGATACAATGATGCTGCGATCGGCGACGGCGTTCGAATCAGAGGTAAATGCGGTGATCTCCTCGCTCACATCGATTCTGGAGCCGGTGCTGATTGTCGTCCTCGCCGGTTTTGTGGGATGTATCCTGGCCTCGGTAATGCTTCCGATGCTGGAGATGAGCCAGCTCGGTGCAAGGTAAAGGATGAGCGGTCATATGGTGAATGCGCAGAGCAGATCAGAGCGCGGGATGACGTTGGTCGAGCTGATGGCGGTAATCGTCATCCTCGGCATTTTGCTGACGGTCGTTGCGAAGAACATCTTCGGACAGACCGAGGCTGCGCGTGCCCGGACGAACATCATCCGAATGGAGAAGATCAAGAGTGCACTGGAACTCTACCGCCTGGAGTTCGGCCGGTATCCCGGACAGCTTGGCGGCTTGGTGAAACCCTCGGCGGAAGTTCAGCAGAGCGGAAAGCTCTTCATGAAGTATGCCGAAGAGGAAGAGCTGAAGGATGTTTGGAACACGGATTTCATCTACCGCAGTGAGGGCGACGGCCGTTCGTTCTCACTGACCTCACTCGGTTCAGACAGTTCGCCGGGAGGCTCGGACGCCAAACAGGATGTTACGATTAAGCCGTAACACCCGTTCGCGGTCCGCGCAGGCCGGTCTCACTCTCGTGGAGCTGGCGATCGTCATTCTTATTGTCGGTGTCCTCGCCACTGTCGTAACTACGCGTTTTGAAGCGATCACCTTGTTTCGAAAGAAGGGAGAGCTGCGTTCGTTCCTGAACACCTGGCAGTTCCTGCTGAACGAAGCGGCAAGCGACGGAAACTCGTACCGTTTCATCATCGACATCGACAATAATTCCTATCTCGTCCTGCAGGAGATTCCACTTGCTCCAGATGCTTTTCAGCAGGTCGACCTGCTAAAGAACCTTCGCCTTCAGTCGGAAAAGAAGCGCAAGCAGAAGATTGAGGATGACTCCGCGCTCACCGAGGGAGAGACCTTCAAGCTGCTCGACGAGCAGGAGCAGAATCGGACACTCGAGGAGCTCTTCGCGCTCGCGGCTTACAGTGACCCCGGAATGAATGTGCGCCTTGCGATCCCGACGGTTTATCCAAGCCTGGGAGAGGAGCAATTCTTCACCGATGCGGTAATGATCCGGGATGTGGTCATCGACGGCGAGCGGTTTACCGAAGGCCGCCCCGCCCTCCACTTTTCGCCTCAAGGGGCCTCTGCCGTTACCATCGTTCATTTCGAAGTGAACGGAGAGGTGCTCTCGATGATCTTGAACCCGTTCTCTGGAGAGGCGAAGATTCAAACAGGCGAGATTGAAACAACCTTTGTGGAGCGGGGAAGGGTTCGTGGACGACGCTAAGCGCTCATCCGGATTCACACTCATCGAGGTCGCTCTCGCGGTCGCGATCATGGGCGTCGCCCTGACGACGCTGATAGCGCTCCAAGGAAGCTATCTCCGCAGCTACCAATACGAACGTAACCTGGTTCGCGCCGCACTCATCGGCCAATACATGCTCGCTATCTGGGAGGCTGACGCGAACCTCCCGCAACCTGGAGAGAGCAACCGCCCTCTCCTCCCTGTCCTGCAAAAGCTCGGCTACTTCGAAGAGAACGAACTCATGTCCGCGCAACGCGCCGACCTCGAAGGCTGGATGCTCCGCCGCCGCATCACAAAAATCGGCATCCCGCCCGTCGACGACGCACTTCGCAAAATCGAGGTTGAAGTCGTCTGGGGCCCCGGCCAGAACGAGCTGTTTCAGATCGTCTACTTCGTCAAAGGCATAAGGCTCCCCGGCTCCGAGGATGACCAAGCCGGCGACACCGCCGACTCCGGCGAAGAAGCCACCCCCGAGGACGAAACCTCCGGAGACGAGGAGTTCTGACCCACTCCGAACGAAATTAATTATATCGCGTATAATTAATTCCCCTGTCGCTTCAACATCCTAACTCCCTTTTGTCTTTTGACATCGCCGCCTGAACTCTGATTAGAACGGTGCATGGCAGGTCACCTCCCAAAGCAGCCGTCTGAATTCGAAAAGATCGAAGGCGCCGAAATCGCGATCATTGCCTCGATGTGGCACCGGCAGTGCATCGATGGCATGGTCAATCGAGCTGTAGCTGAGCTGCGGAAACTTGGGTGTAAGCCTGTTCAGGTACACTACCTGCCCGGCTCTTACGAGCTACCGCTTGCAGCTCAGTTTCTGTTTGAGAGGCAGCCGACGCTCGATGCAATCATCGCCTTTGGCGTCATCCTGAAGGGGGGTACGACTCACGATTTGACTATCCTTCATGAAATCACGAGCGGGTTCTCAAAGGTGATGCATGAGACCGGCAAACCGATCATCAACGAGGTGATCGGTGTTACCGACATTGGCGACGCGGTAAAGCGCAGCGGTGATACCGACGCGAACAAAGGCCTCGAAGCCGCGTTTGCAGCGTCAGAGCTTCTAAGCTGGCGCCGGAAAGTCGCATCCGGACACTAATCTCTTCCACTGTAGACAACTCAGTAACAAACCGAAATCACCGGCGAATTAATTATACGCGATATAATTAATTTCCGGGGTTAGCGGCGGAACGGGGAGGAGTACTGGGCTTTGGAGCCGAGCATATGCTCGATCCAGAGGAGGCGGTTGTACTTTTCGGTTCGTTCGCCCCGGCACATTGAGCCGGTTTTGATCTGTTGAGTGGAGAGGGCGACTGCGAGGTCGGCGATTGTTGAGTCTGCGGTTTCGCCGGAGCGGTGGGAGATGACGCTCGTGTAGCCTGCCTTCTTGCCGGTGCTCACTGCATCGAGCGTTTCGGTCAGGGTTCCGATCTGGTTGACCTTAATCAGGACGGAGTTGGCGACCTTCTCTTTGATTCCGCGCTCGATTCGCTTTGAGTTGGTGACGAAGAGATCGTCGCCCACGAGCTGGATCTTGCTGCCAAGGCGTGCGGTCATCTCCTGCCAGCCCTGCCAGTCGTTTTCACCGTGCCCATCTTCGATGCTCACAATTGGGTATTTTTCGACCCACTTTTCATAGAAGGAGACGAGTTCCGAAGAGCTGAACTCGCCGGCATTGGATTTGGTGAACTTGTAGATCACCTTTCCGTTTGAATTGTCGACGAACTCGCTGGCGGCAACATCGAGCGCGAGAGCAACGTCGTCGAACGGGCGGTAACCCGCCTTCTCGATCGCGCGAAGGAGAAACTCGAATGCCAGGTCGAGAGATTCAAGACGCGGAGCATATCCGCCTTCGTCCCCAACACCTGTGTCATAGCCATCGTTCTTTAGCAGTGCACCGAGCGAATGAAAGATCTCAGCGCTCATCCGGATCGCTTCGGCAAACGTCGGGGCGCCGTGCGGAACAATCATGAACTCCTGCACATCGAGACTATTGTTCGCGTGCGCGCCACCGTTGATGACATTCACGAGCGGGACCGGGAGATACGATTCAGATCCGGTGCTCAGGTATTGAAACAGCTCCTGCTTCTTGCTTGCCGCAGCCGCATGAGCGACAGCCAGGCTCACGCCTAAGATTGCATTTGCGCCGAGCTTTCCTTTGTTCTCGGTGCCATCAAGCGCGCAGAGCGTATCGTCGATTCCGCGTTGGTCGAGCGCATCTCGCCCAGTGAGCGCTTCACGACAAACGGTACGGACGTGATTGACCGCCTTGGATACACCTTTGCCCCGGTAGCGGAGGCCGTCGCCGTCACGCAGCTCAACCGCTTCGAACTCTCCGGTCGATGCGCCGGAAGGAACTCCAGCGGAGCCCTTTGAGCCGTCGGCCAAAGTGACGTTGACGGAAACAGTCGGGTTTCCCCGGGAGTCCAAGACTTGAACGGCGTCAATAGTGGCGATTTTGCTCATGAAAGGTACCTGTGTTTCCCTCGTGTACGTCTGAAAATTTTCCGGTATCATCCCCCCACGGAAATAACTCCACGGGGGAAGCCGGTAAGCGATACGAAGTATTGCGTACACCCCTCCGGTGTCAATTGAGACGGCTCTCGAAATGATTCGGCGATTTGCTCCACCTGTGATCTACCTGACCGCATTGGTCCTGATGGGATTTGCGATCTTCGGGACCCACGGGGCGGTAAACCTGATGACCCTCAACCGTGAAACGGACCGGCTGCAACGGAAAGCAGACTCACTTGCCGTCGAGGTCAGCCGCGCCGAAGAGGAGCTCGAAAAGATTCGTCATGACCCCTCAGCGCTCGAA
>CAYOAK010000177.1:0-8471 GCA_964401925.1 uncultured Bdellovibrionales bacterium
CTGCGGCATCAACATCGCCGGGAAGGGACTGCGCAAAGAGATGCGGCGCCATCGGTTGCAGATGTCTCTCAGCTCGAAGGACCGAAGAAGCATCCCGAACGCGCGATGGAGCAAGGAGCCTCATATCGCACCACGATGATTCAACCGCAGATCGCGACTACCGGCGCAGCGCCGGTAGCCGAGCACGGCCCCATCATCCCGCTTCCATATGAGGTGAACTATGCGCCGGTTGTTACATCAGGCGGGATCTCGAGCATTGAGTGCTCGGTGGATGGTCGTGATTCATCCTGCACACAGTTCTTTCTAAAGGTTCCGGCGGGTGCCGGTCCTGTCTCGCTGACTCGGCTTCCGTTGTACATGCCTCCCGGAATCGGAGAGGAGAATGACGGCGTAAACGCGCGACCGCTCAAGGGCAACGCCGGCGCTGTCATGACCTACAACCGGGGAGAGGTTGAGTATCAGGATAAAGAGGGAAATTTTAACGCATTCGCGCTCGCGGAAATGGCGCACTGGGCAAATCCTTCGGCGGCACCGGTTCAAGTCGGGTTGAATGCAACGAACCCTGAGCGTCCGTTCACATACATCGAGCCAACCACCTCCGGACCGAAGGGCACGGTTGGTGGCGTTGTCGAACGGGTGAATTACAACGTTCAAAACATCGACGACGGAACCTATGAGCAGCTCGGCTTTGTCCACTCGACGGAAAGCGGACGGACGACAGTGCTCGACAAAAATCTCACCGTTGCCGGAAAGACCATGGACTCGAGCATGGTCACGCACCTCCCCGCCGATGGCAAAACAGTCGTCGGTGTGATTACTGCTTCGAACTGGAATAACGGGGGTGAGCAGGCACGAGGTGCAGTCTGGGCGGTGGACGAAAAAGGGCAGATCTCGGACAAGCCCTCACCAATGCCGGTCCCATCGAATTATTCCGATGGAATTCCGGCTGCAGCGGCAGACTTGAAGATACAGACTCCCGGCGTAAATTGGGCGACCTCGGCGACAGTTGAGATTGGGAGGTCACCTTTCGGCGTCAGCAGAACCAGCGTCGTTGTGGAAGATTTCTGGACCGAGGGAACACGAGGTGGGGTCAGGGCGGGGTCGCTGGAGAGAGTGCGTTACACGGCGACCGATCCAACCGGCGCAGCGGTGGCCTTCTCCCGCTATATGCCGGCAATTCCGGGCGTAAGTCCGGAAGGGACGATTCAGGTTCCGGGCCGTCAGGTATTGACGCTCGAAGAGGGCATCATCGTTGCGAACACGCGGCCGGTCGATCAGAAGACGGGCGTCACGACATATACACCCACCGGTCATCCGAACGGCGCCTACTATATCGATGACCGAGGTGAAACAGCGGCGCTGCATGTGATCGGCTCCGACAAAAGTATCAAGCTCGTAGACGTTCTGAAGGCGGTTCGTCCGGATCTGCCGGATGGAAACGTTCAATCGATTGAGTGGGCGGAGGTCGAGAACGGCGGGAAGCGGATTATGTTCGCGGTCCGTTACAATGAGGGCTACGGCGTCGACTACCAGCTCGTGCCGGTTAATCGCGACGCATTTGTCGCCAAGGCAAAGGAGATGGGAGGCGTTCGATAGGAGCGGTTCAAATTTTTTGAAGGGAAGCTCCGGTCGAAAGGCCGGAGCTTTTTTGTTTTTGGAATACCAGCAGGGCGAGGAACAGTATGAGCGGCACGAAGACATACACGTGCGGCGCAGACTGAAGCCCGGCCGCCGCGAACTGTAGAACGGCGAGAGCACCGAGCACACATCGGCCCGTTACGATTCCTCGAGGCACGCTGAGTAACGCCGCCGCAGGAATTGCGAGCAGTGCCATGTCGTGATGCCAGCAGTATGGCGCAGTCAGAAACGACAATGGAATGCTCAGTGCGAGTGCTCTCGAGCCGCTACTTCGAATTCGTTTCGACAAAAGGAGCGTCAGGGCGATCATCGTCGCGGGTACAATCCATGACAACGACTCAGCCCAAATCACTCCCAATAGGAACAGGCGCGCCCAATCGATTAACGTCGGCTTCATCAAGTCAAAAGGCCGCAATGCGGAGAGCCCCTCCCACCAAAGGCCGAAGCCATGTGGATGGATGATATAGGCAGCCAGTGATAAGGCGCCGATGATAGCCGCGCAAATGGCCCCTGCGTTAATCTCTTTCTTCAGATCGCATTGCACTGCCCAGACGAGAAGGAAGAGATAAAAGGGGTGCGGCTTACACAAGAGAATCGCGAGCGCGATCGCAGTCACCACCTGTGAACGATTTTTTCGAAACAGATATGCGCCGGCGACTGCCTGAACAATTCCCAGCTGACCCCAGTACAGACACGCTGCGATCGGTTGCTGAATGGCGAGGACGATCAGAGCCGTATCGATTCTGCTCAAGCTGCCGAAAATTTTTCTGAGCTGATCGAGCAACAATCCGACTGAGAAGATCGAGATACAAAACCAGAGCCGGATGCAGAGATCCCAAGGCAGAGCGAGCACCGGACCAAGGCCGACCAATGTGTAAGGAGGACTTCGAAACGGCATGAACAGATCGACGCTGCCGGGCACGCTCGACTGCATCATCTGAAGGTCGGCGGGGGCGTAGGGGTTAAGCTGCAGGTGCAGCAATCGGAATGCCGACCAGTACGCAATCCAATCTCTTCGACCGAGCTCGAGTGGATTTAGAGCGGCCGCTGTGATCACCGCGATCACCGCAGCGATCGTGATTAGTGGCGATATTCGTGTGAGAGAATCCCTCAAATCGCTCCGGATGCCCTAGTAATGCCGATTATTCCCCTATCGATTTCATCAGGTAATGCCTGCTTGGAACCGAATCCAAATGCAGCGAATCTTACCCCTAAGGGACCGGACTCGCCGACAGTTTTGGCGAACCCGGTAAAACTTGAACTGGATCCTGCGGACCGAAGGTATCTCTGACACCTTCGAGACGTAAGTCCAATAAAGTTTTCCTGATCGTATGTCGTTTTATGTGTGGGTTTTCGTTTTCACGCCTCCCTTTCCGGCCGGTCTCAAGAGCTGGAAAGATCGAGGGATGTTTAGGCGCTCTCCCATAGGACCGACGCACGGAGACGCGGATGTTTACCACTGATTCGATAATGCAGAGCGCAAAAGTAAACGAGTCATCTCAACTCCCTGCCGCGATGACGGATATCGGCTGTGAGCGGGAGATCAACGAAGACCGCTATGTGGTCATCGAGAGTCAAGCCGGACAGGCCTGGATAGTTTGCGACGGCATGGGCGGAACGCTCGGCGGCGAGCTTGCAGCGCAACTTGCAGTTGATGCAATGCGCCGCTCCCTTCAAGCCACGACAGCTGTCGAGCCTGAGATAGCGCTGACTGCCGCTATTCAAGAAGCGAACCGGGTCATTGTTCTCCGCCGCCAAAACCCAGCGTTCAACAGCATGGGCACCACGGTTGTCGGCGCAATGATTCGCGGAGACGAGATTACAATCGCTCATGCCGGAGACTCACGCGCGTATCTGATTCGCGGCGGCGAGATTCAGCAGCTCACGGTCGATCACACATACGTGCAAGACCTCGTCGACAAGGGTCTCATCAGCCACGAAGAGTCGATGTCACACCCACAGGCGCACGTGCTGACCAAATGCCTCGGTGCAGAGCCCCGCCTCGAGATGGATCGGCAGACTTACTGGATCCATGAGATCACATCCGAAGATACGAAGGATAAACTGATCCTTTGCAGCGATGGTCTTTACAGCTTGGTGAGCGACGAAGAGATCGCACATATCTGTAACACGATGACTCCGCAGGAAGCGTGCGCGCAACTTGTCGAGCTCGCGCGGGATCGGGGCGGGTTCGACAATATTACGATTTCGGTGATCCCGCTGGACGGCCGGCTGGATAATCAGCCGCCGGAGAAGCGGCGCGGACAGTCAGGATTCAAGAGCGCCGTGCTCGGCGGATTCGAAGAAGACGACGAGCCGTTCCACTGGACGAGCAAGCTCGTGATCTTCGCATGTGTGGGTGTGATCGGGTTTGTGGCCGCAGCGATTTTCTTCCTGTGGCAGACGATGGCCAGTTAACGAAAATGGGGCGAGTTGACGACGGGGGCGAGTTAGCGCCGAAAAGAATTTTTTAAGGGTTTCAGGGAGAGAGAAAGTTATGAGTGAAGAGAGAAAAGATCGAGACCTCCCAAGGTTCGGCGCCGGTTCCACCGAAGGTGAGCAACAGCCGCCGCGAGGAAATTTAGCTTCACGCGCACGGAACCGCACGGTTCTGTTGACGCCTGATGCGATTGGTCAGGTGCGTGCCTCTGCGGCCGCCGAAGAGGCGGGCGGGGTGCAGGATCCGATGAACGAGCTGCTGCCCCCGGTAAGCTGGGACTACCAGCAGCCCGGTTCAGCTGCGGTCGCGCCGGAAGCGCCTGCTCCGGAAAGCTACTCCAGCGTAGGAAAGGGTGTCGAAGAGGTGCGCCGTGAAGCCGACTCGAATGCCACCGGCCGCCGCACGACGGGGAAATTCTCTTCGCCGGTCGGACCTGCAGCGCCGCGCGCGCCGCAACCCGCTCCGCAGATGGGGCAGACCATGGTGATGACGAGTCCCGCACCCGGGACCGGTTTCGGTGTGCGTCCGGGCAAAGGCTCGACCGCAACGAATCTGCGTCAGGCAGCGCCCGAGCCGATCCCCGCGCCGGCGCCGGTAATGCGGGCGCCTGCTGCTCCTAAGTCGAAGATTATCGGCTTCCTGATCAGCTTCGACGCGAACAAGAACGGCGAGGTCTTCGAGATTCGCGCCGGACGTTGGCTTGTCACCTCGCGTCCCACCGATCACGGGGATTTCATTCTCATTGACGATGAGACGATCTCACCGCTTCACGCGATTATTCGCGCGACGGGCGAGGGGAAGATGCAGGTTCTCGATCAGTTGTCCGAGTTCGGAACGGGCGTGACCCGCGTCGACAGTGCGACTGAAGAGGAGGTTGCCGGAACGATGGCCAATGTATCGCATGGAGATACGGTCCGATTCGGGAAGAGAAATTTTGTGGTTTGCGTTGTGCCAAAGGGAATAACCGCCACGGTCCAAGAATAGCTCCCTAAAGGCAGTAACGAGCCGGTATGGCGGACGACCATCTGTTACAGCTGCAACCGGGAACGGTTGTAAACGAACGTTACGAGATCGTTAAGTGTCTCGGTGCTGGAAGCATGGGTATGGTTTACGCCTGCCGTCACCGCGAGCTTTCGGGCCACCTGGTCGCCATGAAAGTGCTCTTCGGTGAAGTGGCAAAAGATCCCACCTCCGCAGCCCGCTTCCGTAACGAAATCGTCGCTTCCTACGGCGTGAACCATCCGAACGTTGTTCGTGCTTACGAGTATTTCCGGGACGGCGATATTATCGCCTTCACGATGGAATACGTCAGCGGCGGCGACTTGGCGGACCGGATCAGCATGGATGAGCGGATGCCGATCAAGGATGTTGTTCGCATGCTCTCGCAGATGACCGCGGGCATTCAGGCGATCCATGACGCCGGCATCGTCCACCGCGATCTGAAGCCTGAGAACATCCTGCTCACGGCCCAGGGCGACGTGAAGATCACCGACTTTGGTATCGCTAAAACGAACACCGGCCCCCGTCTCACTGAGCACGGAGGCGTCGTCGGCACGATCGATTATGTGAGCCCGGAGTATCTCGAGAAGGGCCAGGTCGATCACCGCTCCGATATCTATGCGCTCGGTGTGATGGCTTACGAAATGGTCACGGGCGAAACGCCTTTTCGCGGAAAGAGCGTGATCGAAACGATGACGATGCGGTTAAAGACCGATCCCGCAACGCCGCAGAGCTTGCGCTCCGATTGTCCCGAGCAGATCAGTCAGATCATCATGAAGACGATGGCCCGCTCGCCGGAGAAGCGTTACCAGTCGGCCAGTGAGATTCTCGCGGATCTTCAAGCGTTCCAGAGCGGCGGGCATATTGCTGTGCCGCAAGTGGCGGCCATGGCCGGAAGTGCTGAGGAGGTTCAGCAGGCGTCGGGAGGCCAGGATGCGGCGAAACGTCCGACCATTGCGATCAAAGCAGCCGGAGGCGCGGCCAGGCCTGGGATTCGGCCAGTCGATCCATCGCGTGGTACCGGCAATATCAAGCCGCTTGAATCAATGCTCCGCTCCCGTCCCGAGCTGAACGTCATCTCTGGCGGAGAATCCGACAACCCTGTGGCGAGCGTATCGATTTCTCGAGGCCATCTCTCTGCAGAGCGGATTCGAGCGCTCTCTTCGGAGGTTCAGCAGGAGGACCGTAGTCTCCGTTCGGCGCTGATCGCCCTATTCGTTGTCCTGCTCGGGTTCGCCGTGGCGTTGTTCATCCTCGAATATGTGATGGCTCCGGGAGAGCCCGAACCACCGCTCGGAGTCAGCCGTGCACTCTAAAAGGGCCGCTTTTGGCTAAATACGTCGTAGCGGGAGATTTTAACCGCGGCTTTTGGCCGGTACACAGTTTTCGCCGTCCCTCGTACAAACATCCTAGGGATGACGCATCGGGGTAGTGGGCCCGCCCGGAATCCGAACCGGGAAATCCGCGTCTAAACACTTAGGGAGACCCGGATTCTGCGGTTTTTAATTGGGCTATTTTTCGTGGTTAAGCGGTTTCTGCTCTTTGCCGATTAACGGAAGCGCACATAGTCTAGATAACCCAAGAGCCCCAGAGCCTTACAAAATTACGAAGTATGCGGATATTGATTGTCGATAAGACCGCGGAGGGACAGGCGGTCTGCGCGAGACGAATCGAAGCGTTCAACCAGAGTGATGTTGAAATGCTCGACCTCCGGGTAAAGCTCGTGCTCGATCGCGACGCTTTCTCTCAGCTCCGGGATGCGGAGGTCCTGATTCTCGGCTCCGGAATGGGTGAGGATGCGGCACCGCTTGCTCGCAGCGCCTTGACTCAGATGCCGTGGCTCCACATCGTCATGTATGTGACGGAGGAAGCATATTCCGGCGGTGCATTCCGCTCGGCTCATTCCGCCGGTGTTCGCAAAGTTCTTCCCGATAACTCCTCGCCGCTCGATCTCCTGCAGGAGCTCGTCGCGATCTATTCCGAATTCCGCCGCGCCGGCCGCATTCGTGAAGGCCGCGTAATCTGCGTTACTCACGCAAAAGGCGGGACCGGAGCGACAAGCATCTCTGCCGCGCTGGGCGAGGTATGCAGTGTTTTCCGCAGAAAGACGATGCTTTGGGACCTCGACGTTGAGACCCGGGATCTCTGCCGCTCGCTCACCGTGAACGGCGCTGAGGCGAAAGTCGTCAGCTCCTGGGTCAACGGCTCGCGTGAAATTTCGAGGGACAGCATCGTTGATGCTCTCATCCCGGTCAGCGAAGATGTCTCCGTCTTGATGCCGCCGGATGGAATGGCTGAGGCGATGGATCTCGTCTGCCATACCGATGGAATCGGTATCTGCCAGCGAATCTTGGATCTTGCCCGCGTGATGCACGACGTAATCATCATCGATTGCGGCGGCCGTATTGGACCCGCCACCGGTGCGCTGATGCGCATGTCAGACGAAGTGCTCATCGTGATCGACGACACCGTTCTCGGTCTAACCGCCCTGGACCTGTTCTTGAGCTATGCGAAGGCACTGGTTGTAGGATCGGAAAGCCTCAGCTTTCTCGTGAACGGCTATAGCGGATCGCTCCTCGGCGTTCCGCAGATTCAGGCCGAGCTCGAGCCGGCGCACCGTCTGGGCGATCGCCCCTGGCGTATGCCCCCCGTCCCGGTTGACCCGAAAGCCTCGCTTTGGCCGGGCAGCGGTCGGACCCTCTACAGCATGGGCGCCCGGACTACGCGTGCGGCTCTCGAGGAAGTTTGTGCGGAACTGGGTGTCGTTGAACGCAACGACGGCCGTTCAGCCACTGAATCTGCCGCGGCGAAGCGTGGCGGGAACAATTGGTGGGAGCGTTATCTGCCCGGAGGTAAGGGACAGATGGCCGAGGGCTCCTAGACACGCTCTTAAGCAGCTCACTTGAGCTCGAAAAGAAAAAGTTTCCGTTCCTTCAACTAGAATCAATCTATAATGGTGCGATCCCGCCTAATTTCTCGAAAAATCCGAGAAACTCCGGGAGCAAACTCATGTTTTTGTAATTGTCTACCCCCAACCAAGGTGTTAGGCATAAATAGGACAAAGTTCTTTCGGGGAGGAATCCCTGCGGAGAGCGTGGCATCAAACCACCAGATGAGTTGGTTAGTGTCAGCCAAAGAGATGTGTCGGCCGGAGGTTCACTCTGTCCGGCACACGATTTGTTTGACGGGCAGATGACTGGCCGTTAGACGAGTGAACTGCCTTTTAAAATCAAGGGCCTTTAGAGAGGGTGCAAATGAACGAGAAGAACGTAGAGATTCAGAATGAGGAAGAAGCCGGTGCTTCGATGGTTGAGTACGCACTTATTGCTGCGCTCATCGCAGTCGTATGTATTTCGGCTGTGACATTCCTCGGTAACCAAGCAAGTAAGTCGTT
>CAYOAK010000178.1:0-1753 GCA_964401925.1 uncultured Bdellovibrionales bacterium
CGGCCAGAATCCTGCAGCCATACAAGCGATCAGGATCCAGGGCCGGAGGGCGTTGGCTCGCATCACGACACCTTCCGCATCGTGGTCTTGCGGTAAGCACCGAGCAAGAACAGCCCCATGACCCCGAGCAGCAGATAGGTCTCAGGTTCGGGAGCGACACCGATTGCATTCCCAACTGCGAAGTTCGACACCCCCTGCGGTAGCGGCAACGGCTGTTTCACTGAATTGCTCTGCCCACTCGGATTTCGAATCACCTCATCCACAGCAATGAAGGAGGTGTTCTTCGTGAGCAGGTTGTACTTCAACCCGAGCGCGGTTATCGCCGCGGCGCTTTCATGTCCGCCTCTCACGCCCGCGTAGTCGCTGAGTGTCGCGATTCGGCTTCTGGCCCAGAGGTAGCGAAGGGCGTTTGAAGACTCAATCCGAACAACTGCCGGCTCGAGCCTGTGCTCGAAACTACCCGTGCCGGTATGTCCCGTGATTCGAATCCGTCCCTTCGGCGCACCGCGCCATTTGCCGAATACAACGATCGGCCTCTCTGCGAACATGTCAGGCACACTTTGAGGCTCGATGTCATATGCGTCGAATCCTTCGAATGCGACATTCACGCCCGTCAGTACCGGCTGTTCGATGTAGCGCCGAAATCGTTCTGCGATCGGCGCAGCATGGTTCGCATCGGTGACGACAAAGGGCTCACCCTTTCCCGCACGGGCCATCCCGTCGATGATGAACCGGTTGACTGAGCTGCCGATACCGAAGGCAAAGAGATTCGCCCGGCCGAGATTCTCACGGACCAGGTCGAACGTTTCACTCTCGCAGTCGACGAAGCCGTCGGTGATGACAACAATGGTTCGCGAGATGTTCTCTTCACGTGGGAGCGCAAGCGCGGTTTTTAGTGCCGGAAGCAACTCCGTCCCGCCGCCACCGTGCTCCTGACTCAGGATCGAGCCGATGTGCTTGATTTGATCAGGGGTCGCCGGAAGTGATTGCGGCGAGAGAACCTTGCTCCCTCCAGAGAACAGCAGCACATTGAACCGGTCTATTGGACGCAGACGGCCAAGCAGCTCGCCGATTAGTGTCTTCGACACTTCGAGCGGAAAGCCGTACATCGACCCGGATACGTCTACGACGAAGATGTATTCACGCGCTGGAATCTCTGCGGTCGCTACCCGCTTCGGCGGCTCGACCATTGCGAGAAAGAAGTTTTCCTCCCCGCCTTGCGAAAGCAGAAGGCCGGATTGAATCTTCTCTCCCTCCAGGCGGTAGCGCAGGATAAAATCCCTGTTCCCGCCGTTCGTTTCCTGTGGAGCGAGAATGATCTCCGCACTCGAAGCATCGGCGTAGCTGACATCGATCTTGTGAGAGGTCGACACCAGATCCTGAATCGGCATGCCGCCGGAGATATTCGCCTTAATCTCGAATTGATACGGGACGCTTTCGCCCTCAGGCAGATATGGATTTTTAATCCACTGCTCTGCCGCGGGCGCTGCGCTCTCCGGCCTGTTTGAATACCTCGGTCCAACGACGGTCGGGTACGCAAACTCGTAAACGCCATCTGTCGGAACGAGCAGCTCGGTGTAACTGAGCTCCACCTTCACTTCATCGCCCGGCAGAATGTTTGCGACGTTCATCTTGAAGACGTTCGGACGATGCTGTTCGAGGAGCGAAGCACTCTTCCCCTCTGATTTTGCTTTCTCGTAGGCAGCTTTCGCCTGTTCCCGTTCTTTTATCTTCGCGACAATCGTGCGCTCCC
>CAYOAK010000178.1:1763-8321 GCA_964401925.1 uncultured Bdellovibrionales bacterium
ATCGCGTGCACTGCCGCCCGAGTCGATGCCGGAAACACATAGGTCGCCTCTATGGGCGAGTTACCGGTGTTCTTGTACTCCTGACGCACAGTGACGTCTGCGATCACCCCGGATACGGCGACCTGCGCACTGGTCGCTTTCAGGGGAAACGCCTCGCTGTGCTCATCTCCTCCCCGCACCAGAAAGTAGGGCGAGAGGGTTTTTTCCAGTGAAGGCGCACCGCCCTCCCCGAAAGCGGCGGGCGGCAAGCAAATAAGAGCAGCCGCCCCGCAGACAGCCCCCCGCAGAAACGACAACAAACGGTTCATGAATCCTCCAAAGATGCCCGCCTCGAACGGCTGGGTTCCTCAGAGTTATCGCCGAAGAATGTGAAGGGACTTTGAAGTCAGCCGGAAATCGCGGTGAAAAGCGGCGGCTCAGGCGGGAAAGACGATGCGAACGGCGGCACCGGACGGCTTTCGATTTGAGAGTGCGACCGTCCCACCGTGCAGTTCGGCGATCTCGCGGACGATGCTGAGGCCGAGGCCACTACTCTTCTTGCCGCTGTCCGGGCGCGGCAGTGAATAGAAACGCTCAAAAACCCGCTCAAGCGCGTAATCGGGCACTCCTGGGCCGCTATCTTCACAGAGAAAGCAGGTTCCCTCCGGTGTCTTCTCGACGCGAACGGTTACCCGGCTGCCTCGCGGGGAGAACTCGATCGCATTCTGAACAATATTTCGCAGGGCCTCTTTGACGAGCGTGCGTTCGCCGGCGAATGCTGCCGGCTGTGAGTCGAGCTTGGCCTCACACTCGACTGTCAGGCGTTTTTGATCGGCGTTCGTGCGCAACTCTCCGAGGATCTCGTCGCAGAGGGCTATCGGATCGATCGTCACAGTCGAAGTTAAACCTTTTCGTGCCTCAATCACCGAAAGCAGGAGCAGCTGATCGATCACGCTTTTCATCCGTTCAGTCTCGACCCGGATGTTGTCGCAGAATCTGTTTCGATCCTCCGCCGGTGGATTGCTTTTCAATAGCTCTACGGCACCCGCTATCGCCGCTAACGGACTTTTGAGCTCGTGTGTGAGGGTTTCGACGTAGCGCTCGATATAGCGTTTCCCCTCGAGCGTATCGCGCATCTGTTCAAGCGTGTTTCCAAGATGACGGAGTTCCCCCCGGCCGAGCCGTGGCAGCGGCTCACGCTTGCCCGCTCCCACCGCCTGAGCGTAATGCGTGAGGCGCCGCACCGGTTCGCTGACCATATGGGAGAGCAGAAAACCGACGAGAATGACCGCCGCAAGAACAGCGATGCCGCCGGCAAATACATGATCGCGTGCTTGAAGGACGAACAGGTTCACCGTCGTGGAAGACTTGCCGACGCTCAGCACACCCGCCACTGCGCCATTGGATGAGACCGGCGCTGCGACGTACATCACGCTATTTTCGTCATCACCTTCTTTTGTCGTCCGGGCTCCATATTTGCCTTCGAGGACGAGGCGCACGTCCCGCCACTGCGAGTAGTCCTTGCCAACCTCGCTCGGAGAACGCGTATCGAAGAGGACAATGCCCTTTGCGTCGGTGATGTACACTCGGAGCTCGACCGCCGATTTTGTGAAGTCGAAGATCGCGGCATGGAGCTCACGGCGGCGGACCTTTTCGAAGAGCTGCTGAAAGAGGTCGACCTGAATTTTTCCGTCGCGAATTGAGGTCTCAGCAAGAGCGGCGAGAATCTCGGCGGTGTCGACGAGCTGCTCCTCGGTCGCCTTCCGGTATCCGGGCTTAAGATCCCGTACCACCCAGCTTGAGAGAACGTAAAGGGCGACCGAACCGATGAAGAGGAAACCGAAGAAGATCTTCCCTCGGAAGCTCATTTTTCGGCCTTGATTGAGTAGCCGATCCCGCGATGCGTGACGATGGGATCGCTTTCCGGATGTGCTGCTTTGAGTTTCGCGCGAATCGTCTTCACATGCGTGTCGACGGTCCGCTCAAGGCTCATCTCCGGCTCTTCCCACACGAGTGACATCAGCTGCTCGCGCGTATAGACACGGCCCGGCCTCTGGACGAGCTGCCGAAGAAGACGAAACTCATAGCGGGACAGCGCAAGCGGCTTACCGTGATAAGTTATAAGGAACTGTTCGTCGTCGACTACAAACGAGCTAGAGGCCTTAGCTGTCTCCGCGGCAGCCTTCCGGACAGTTCGCCGGAGAATTGCACGTACGCGCGCAACCAGCTCGCGGACACTGAACGGCTTTGTCAGATAGTCGTCAGCGCCGAGCTCGAGTCCGGAGACTTTGTCCACTTCGCTGGAGCGAGCGGTAAGAAAGATGATTGGAGTATCCCGCTTCTCGCGCATTGAACGCGCAAGGTCGAATCCGTTTCCATCGGGCAGGCCGATATCGAGAATAACAAGTGAAAAAGGCGAAGCGCTGAATACTTCCAGCGCCTCGCCTACTGTCGCACAGAGGGTCGGCTCAAAGCCTTCGCTCGAAAGCGCATAACGGATGTTGTCGGAGATCGATGGTTCGTCTTCGACAATTAATATCCGTGGTTTCACTTGGTCTCTTATGAATCGGAGCAGAGTCTCCACTGGGACCGCGGGCGTCCTCGCCCGCTTCCAGGTGCATGCATTCGAACAAGGATCGAGCTCCGTTCTACTGCGGGTACTTGCACGCGGGCGAGGACGCCCGCGGTCCCAGTGGAATTGTCCACGCTAACTCGTGCCCCAAGAGGGTGGAAGTCCCACTTTCAGGGTGCGGACAGCCTCCGCTCCTACGCGTTCGCTTCGAGCGCCTCCTTGCGGCTGAGGCGAACCCGGCCTTGCTTGTCGATGTCGAGAACTCGCACGCGGATTTCGTCCCCTTCCTTGACGATATCTGTGACCACATTCACCCGCTCATGTGCGAGCTGCGAGATGTGCACCAGACCTTCGAGGCCGGGGAGGATTTCGACGAAGGCACCGAAGTCGACGACGCGCTTCACAACGCCGTTGTAAACCCGTCCGATCTCCGCTTCCTCTGTCAGGCCCTTGATGATTTCGATCGCGCGGTTCGCAGATGCTTGATCTACAGACGCAACCGTTACCGTTCCGTCATCCTGAATATCGATCTTCACTCCGGTCGAATCGGTGATCGAACGGATCATTTTTCCGCCCGGTCCGATGACGTCGCGGATCTTCTCCGGGTTGATCTTAATCACATGCATCCGCGGTGCGAACTGACTCAGCTCATCGCGGGCAGTATCCATCGCCTTCGCCATCTCCCCGAGGATATGGAGACGCGCTTGCTGCGCCTGAGCGAGCGCCTGTTCCATCGTCGCTCGCGGCAGGCCTTTGCACTTGATGTCCATCTGGATGCCGGTGATCCCCTCTTTGGTTCCCGCCACCTTGAAGTCCATATCACCGAGATGATCCTCGTCTCCGAGGATGTCGGTCAGAATCGCCACGCCGTCCGGCTCAGCAACAAGACCCATCGCAACTCCGGCGACTGCGCCCTTGATTTTAATTCCGGCATCCATCAGCGAGAGGCTTGCCCCGCAAACAGAAGCCATGGAGCTTGAGCCGTTCGACTCCGTAATGTCGGAGACAATCCGGATTACATACGGGTTCTCTTTCGGAAGCACGCGGCGGATGGAGCGCTCAGCGAGTGCTCCGTGTCCGATCTCCCGCCGGCCCGTTCCACGCATCGGCTTTGCTTCACCTGTCGAGTACGGGGGGAAGTTGTAATGCAGGTAGAACGTCTTCTCGCCGGCCTCAGTTAGGCCGTCGATACGCTGCGCGTCCATCGAAGTTCCGAGCGTCGAAGTGACGATCGCCTGCGTTTCACCGCGGGTGAATAGCGCAGAGCCGTGAGCCCGCGGCAGGAAGCCCGTTTGGCACTCGATGCCACGTACGTCCGTAAGTCCGCGTCCGTCGATCCGGGTCTTCTTCTCGAGGATCTGACGGCGCATGATCTTCGCCGAGATATCGAACAGAAGATTCGAAATCTCCTTTCCACTGTCTGGAAACTCCGCGAGCACCGCTTCGGTCGTCTCCTTCGAGACTTTCGATACTGCGTCCACACGATCGCTCTTTGATTTGATGCTGAGTGCTTCGGTCATCGCCTTCACTGCAAGCGCTTCAACCTTGGCCTTCACGGCGGGATTCTTCTCCGGAATCACGACCTCGACCTTCTGCTTGCCGACCTTGGCGCGCAGCTGATCTTGCATATCGAGGAGCTTCTGGATCTGTTGATGACCCCAGAAGATCGCTTCGAGAATCTCCGCCTCGGGAACAAACTCCGCTCCCCCTTCGACCATCACGATGGCGTCACGCGTTCCCGCGACTATCATGTCGATATCGGATTTTTCGAGATCCGCTTTCGAAGGATTCGAGACGAACTTACCGCCGATTCGGCCGACGCGGACACCCGCCATCGGACCTTGGAACGGCAGCGGCGAAATGTGGAGTGCTGCTCCGGCACCGAGAATCGCAAGCGTATCCGGCGAATGAACTCCATCCGCCGAGATTACGGTGCAGACCACCTGGACCTCGTCGTAATACTCATCGGGGAAAAGCGGGCGGACTGGCCGATCGACCAAGCGGCAGGTGAGGATTTCACCTTCCGAAGGCTTCGCCTCGCGGCGGAAAAATCCCCCTGGAATCTTTCCTGCGGCGTAAGTCTTCTCTGTGTATTCAACCGTCAGCGGGAAGAAATCTTGTCCGGGCTTTCCCGGTCCGCGGCACACGGTGCAGAGCACCATCGTATCGCCTGCGCGAACGATAACTGCGCCATCGGCTTGTTTTGCGATCCATCCCGATTCGAGAGTGATCGTTGTTCCGTTAAGTTCTGTTTCAACAACAACTCTGTGTTGTGAGCTCCAAGTAGTCATAATGTTATTTGATTGTATGTAGTGTACTGCGGAAGGACGTCCGGGCACTCTTGCCGCTGACCGCCCCCGCGAAAACAAAGGGCGCCTTGTCGGCGCCTCTTGTCAGCATCTTACTTCCGGATACCGAGTTGCTCGATGAGCGACCGATACTGAGTGATATCCTTGCGCTTCATGTAATCCAGAAGTCGCCGGCGCAATCCCACGGCGCGCAGCAGTCCCTGACGGGAGTGGTGGTCCTTGGTATGTGCCGAAAAGTGGCCCTGGAGATCTTGAATTCTTGCTGTGAGGGCTGCGATCTGCACCTGAGTCGATCCGGTGTCCTTCGGTCCCTGCTGATATTTTGCAATTACTGCTTTCTTTTCTTCGCCTGAGAGCGCCATCTTGCTTGCTCCGTTTTCCTTTTTTTAATCCTCTAAATTTGCTGGCTTTTTAGATGATTTGAACCCGAATTTCAAGTCGGGAGTAACCGTTTACGCTTTTTGTCGATCTCTTCGTTGCGGAAGATTGCAAAAAGCCTCGACGTATTTCGAATACGCCTGCGTTTTTCGCAATTTCCGCGCCTCGACCTCGACGAAATATCGTGTCGGTTACCAAAGAGAAACAGCATGTTATCCGAGCCGACAAGGGAGACAACTCGGACCGAAATTCTTCCTCCCCGCCAGAGTTTGCCGAGGGAAACCGCAGTCCTTCAACGCTCGCCCAACCCCGGGATCAGAAACTCCACACCCCGGCGTCCCCCGCTGTCCGGAGCCGTCAGCATCCCTGCCACGTTCCGATCTTCGAGCACTAGAAGCAGCTCCGAAGCCTCGTCAGAGCGCCGCCCCACGGAGGAAACGGCATCGCCCCGGCCCTGGAGCAGCAGCTTGTACTCGGCGTCCGAGCATTCAACTGCGGGCATGGTGCAGAGAATTTCCCTCACTGTCCGCAATGGTAGCTGCTCGATTGGGAGGGCGAGCAGCTCGTCGAGCGGTATCGCCTGTTCGATATCAATCCCGCAGGTGCTTACCCGCCGAATGGATTCTGCAGCGCCGCCACATTCGAGAAATTCGCCGATATCACGGGCGAGACTCCGTACATAGAAGCCCTTTGAGCACGTGAGACGGTAAGCCAACCGGTTTGATTCAAGCAGCTCGAGCTCCAGCTTGTGAGCGACCACGTCGCGTGGGGACAGCTCACTGCTTTGGCCCTTCCGTGCGAGCTCGTAAGCACGCTTCCCTCCAAGCTTTACCGCCGAGAACTGCGGCGGAAGCTGGCTTTGCGCCCCGCTGAAACGTTCTCGAAGCTCTTCAAGCTTCGCCGGAGAGATCTCCGGAACGGGCTTTTCGGAGAGAATCGTCCCCGTCAGGTCGTCCGTGTCGGTGGTCACCCCTATTCGGATCACGCCGCTGTATGACTTCTCTCGATCGGCAACGAAGCGTTGAAATTTTGTCGCGTCTCCCAAGAGCACGATGAGAACTCCGGTGGCCTCCGGGTCGAGCGTGCCGCAATGCCCGATCTTCGTGAAACCGAATTGCCGGCGCAACTGCTTCAAGACCATGAACGAGGTCGGACCGGCCGGCTTATCAACGAAGAGTGCAAATGCCATCATGAACCGAGCGCCTTCTCTAAGGCCGCGAGCAGCAGCTCTTTCGCCTTTTCAAGCGGCTCCTGGATCGTACACCCGGCAGCGGCACGATGTCCGCCTCCCCCAAACGTGCGCGCGACTGCGTTTGCGTC
>CAYOAK010000179.1:0-7152 GCA_964401925.1 uncultured Bdellovibrionales bacterium
GAACAGGTTCTTCTGGGCGTGGATCTCAGCATACCCAATGATTTGGCTGTGCAGCGGGGTGCTCTAGCATAGCGTTTGCCCCAATTTAGTGAGAACGCTACGAAGCGTTTGGCTCCTTTCGACTATTTTTACGGGTACTTTCTCCTCTCGGATTCGATCTGGAGAGGGGGTTTCTATTGTTTTCCAGAAGGATAACGCCCGACCTCAAGAAGGAGCTGATTCAGTGACTGCAACAGACACGCTAAAAGTTCGTGACTACGACAATGCGAAGCCGGTGACGAAGGCTTGGTACGATCGCCAACGCACCGAGGTGACTTTGAAAATGATGCTCGGCCTGCGTTGCCGGTACGAGGAGCCGCAAGAGTTACTGGCCACCTGGCCGTTCGTTTGTGTCGCCACGCGAGTGGTCGACGAATCTGATCCGGACATGACCGGCGCCCAGGCGGCCCACTTCGACGGAACCATGGAGCTGACGAAGAAGCGGGGGGGGACGCCGCTCCAGATGCTGCGTTCGGCGTTCCACGACCTGTTGAAGGTCTTGTGCTGGAATGGAATGGCTCCGAAGGAGGACGACCCCGATGACGTGCTGCGGGTCTTCGAGTTCCTCATGAAACATCGGGCGCTCTACAGCGTCCCCGATATCGCGGTCGTGGGTGACATGCATCCCGTCGGCTGCAAGTTCCAGCCCCACAACATTCTCTACAACCGCGGTGCTCACCTCCGGAACCCGGACTGGGCGGACCCGGCCAGCATCTACAACACCGATGAAGGGATCTATGGCCGCGGCTGTGGATACAGCGCGCTGATTATGTCCACGCTCCACGACCGAGTGGCGAGGAACCGCTGGCTCTGGTGCGCGAAGCACTTCGACTGGGAGCGCAAGTTCGGTGTCACCCGCGAGGAGATACTGCGCGAAGCGTACATCATCGGGAATCACAGCTTCTACGCCGCCCGAGTTCGTGACCCTGAACTCGGCGAAGGCTATCAAGTTTTCGAGGACGCGACGGACCGCAAGTTCACGCCTGCTACCGCCGACTTTTCTGAGGAGGACGCTTACAGCAAGCCGACCTCGGTGCAGTTGACGGAAGCACAGCTCGCAGCGAAGTATCGCCCAATGCTGGAGGACGCGTTGCCGTATTTCCCGCTGTAGGCGGATCGCGACGCGGCTGAGAAAGCTCAGCGGGATGCGAATTCCGCTGAGCCGTCCGCTCAATTGCACATGGTTCTAAGAAGAGACCCTCGCTTCGTATTGAAGGCGACATTTATATTTGACTTAGTGTTAAGCCCCGCTACTTGCATCGACAAGACCTCGAAAGTTTTAAAACCGATCGTTTTAAAACCGGGCGGATGAGGTGGCCGGAAAGGCCAGCGCACCTCCACGAGTCTGCGGAGCGCTTACATGCCCGTCCCCCAGCCGGATTGGCTCCAGCTGATGCTCACGCCGCTGAGAGTGTTCCGCAGCTCGCCTTCGCGGCCGTCGCCGTACCGCTTCCAGTAGTCGATGCCTAAACACCATAGGGCGACCTTCCAGATGACCTTGAGCCGAAACGCCATCGTGCTGGTGCTGTTCCAGCCTGCGAGGCCGGGTGCGCCGCGCTCGACGAATCCGTCGCGGGCGACAACAACGGTGCGCCCGGCTTTTTGAATCACCCACATGCGCTCGAGTCGCGCCAGCCGCACGAACTCCTCGAGAGAAATCTGGGGTGGCTCGTCATCGTCCGGGACGAGCTTCTTCCACAGTGGGAAGAGTTTGTTGGGGGCAAGCCAAACCGAAAATGATAGCATGGCAATGAGAGTCGCGGCATCGAGTATGAGAAGCATCCATAGATAGAACACTTGATTCTCCTGTTCTGACCTTTTAACTTTCGAGGTCTTTGCATTGAGCCGAGTCAGCGCAGAGACCGAGTCACAGTCTGCCGAGGAATAGATTGAAAGGAGCAATCAAGCGGTGATCACGGTCTCCCGCCGGATGCCATTATAGGCCGCTCCTAACGAAATGATACCGGAGAGTTTCCGTTCAAAATATTCATAGGGAAGCTAATGGTTTGAAGCTTTCGCAATCTCTTCGCCGTCATCTCCAAGATTCTCTCAAAACCGGCGCGGCCATGCGCTGCAGCTAAAGTTTCTCACCGTAGGCGGCGATCCTTTTTGTCGGATCTCCAGCGCCGGACAAACAAATGCAGCTGCCCAAATCAACTCGCTTGCCGCTGCTTGTCCAACCGTTCGGTCCATTCCTTCCGCATTTCACTTTCCCGTTGATGGATCGGCCGGACGGCGAAGCTCACCCCAATCGGCTCGCGAGGGAGGCAGCCGAGAGATCAGAGGGTTTCGTGATCTTGGTGTCGCCGGCTGAACCGAAGGACCTGCTGGAGGCGCTCGAATCGCTGAGCATGAATTCCGAGTCGCTGAGCATGAATTCCAAACCGGAGGGCATAGGGAAGGAAGAGCTCAGCTCTATCGGGACACTCGCACAGATTTCCGAACATGAAGAAGAAGGCGCTCGGTATATGCATCTCGTTGGTGTGTGCCGGGTGAGTGTCGAGCAAGTCTTCACAGATGGCAACTATCCGACGGCGGATTATCGAATCTTGGAACAAGAGGATTCAAATCCATCGCTCAGTCGATCCCTAGGTGACGAGGCGCGGCAATTATTCGAATCATACCTGCATGCGACCGGACCAGATATGAATCCGGCTTGGCTCGTTGATCCGATTCGTAACGAATCAAGTCTGCCCGCGTTTGCCGATCGATGCGCGATCCTTGTTGAGGACGCGAAGGAGCAGCAGGAAATTCTGAACGCCATCGATCTTCCCAAGCGGCTTGCTCTCGTTATTAAGGGACTTCAGCAAACGCTCGAAAAAGCCCGTTCGAAAAAAGCCGAGCAGCGCGGTGAAGAACGCGAGTTTCTCGATGAACTCAGCCGGTCCGGCTATGAAGTGGTGGAGACTGTAACTGTGTCCTCGCTGTTTCGACAAAGCCAATACGTTTGCCGCAGTACGCAGGATTTAAGCGATAAAGCCGTCGCCCTTGTCACCTATAGACAGTCTGTTACCGCTCCAGATGCTTTCGCACGGGAGGTCGGACTCAGGCTGAAGTATCAGTCTTTAACTGCCAGCTGCTTTCAGCACATTCGCAAGATTATCTCGGGCGCCGAGTTCACGGCGCTCATTAGGGATCCGTTGGAGGTTCGAACTCTCGCGACAATGTGCGCACAAGATGGGGGACTTCCGATTGATCGTGTCGTAGGTATTCTTAAGGAGCTTTGCACCGCGACAATTGCTTTGGAGCAGCAGGGCATCGAAGCAGTAGTTATCTCGGAAGACGAAGTCCTCCTCACCGCTGATGGAAGGATGTTTGTATCGCCGCCGTCGTACGAGTCAGGTGACAACACCATACCAGGGCTCGTTCACAGTTCGGAAACGCTCGCCGGTAAAGCGCCGGACAGCCGGGCCAAAGTTTACGGTCTCGGAGCGCTCGGCTATTTCATGCTCACCGGTGCCGGACCTCATGGCAGCGGGATTTCGGCGATGGTGTCGGCGATGAACGGGGAAGCGATCAAGCCGATTGAATCACTCCGCCCGGAATGCCCGGCAGAACTTGCGGCTCATGTGAGAAAATGTCTGGAAAAAAATCCGGATGACCGCTTTCAATCGGTCACCGGTCTGCTCGAATCTCTGCAGAAGATCGGCGCTTAATATTGGAAGAGATTGCAGCTGATGTGGCGAGGCAAAACCTCATCTGAGAGCGGCTTGTGATGTCATTACAGAGATAACATCACCGTGGCATGGGTGCTGTTGATCACCGCCTCTTCAGGCCCGATCCAAACAGCAGGGATAATCACGGACGTGCCTTGAAGGCCTGACCTTGCGTAGCGGTCTGATTTGTATGTCCGCTTCACCTCTTTACGGGGATGGGCGCCCTTTTCCCATTCTCCGCCAAGCGTCCTGCCCCGAGAGAAGTATGCTCTGATCTCCTCGGGAGTCATGAAGACATACTTCGGCCGGTCGTCCGAGCGGGGTACCATCGTCTTCGCGCGAAGCATTCTCTTCGCTCGGGTCCGCTCATCCTCGCGAAGCCACTTCGCCGGTTGCTTCCGTACAATCCAGTTGAGCGGAAGATCTTGTAGAGACAGCTCCTGCACAGCAAGGAGGGTGTTCGCCGCGGAGGTCCGAATGACCAGCGCTGCGTCCAGGTATGTCTGGATCTCATCTTCATCCGGCAGAACGGCGCCGGGCCTCAAAGTCGGACGCGACTTTGTTATGTCGATATCGATTCCTCGTGGCTTGTGAGCCATCTGGACATTCGTAACGAGACCGGTCTGCTTGTCTCCGCCGTCACGGGGATCCCGGCAGAACTGAATCAAGCCTCCCGCGTCGTACTCATACGTATGGCGGATATGCTCATCCTCCATAAAGAAAGCGAGATTCGACATCATGCCCCAGGTGATGGCAGCCAGGCTCTTCATCCCTCGAACATCTTCTCCGCGCCTATCATCAACGACTGCAAATCGGGAGATCGCTCGGTCCGAGTAGCTGCTGGCCTCGATGAAGATCCGGCGCTTGCCGAGCCCTTCAGTTTCGTCGCCGGTATCGGCGATGATGATTGCGCTCGTCGCATCCTCGACCGCTACCGGGTCCAGCACGATCGAAAAAGTTTGGTTGATATTGGGGAGAATGAGCCGCTGGATCTCAGCGATCCGATCCGGGGAGAGAACCTGGCTTGTCACCCCATGAAGTAAAAATAGACTCGACTCCCGCACAAGGGAAGCTAAGTTCCTGCCGCGGTAGTCGAAATCAAGAAATCCGCGATCTACTGCTTGGGCAAAGATATCGTAGTTACCCATCCGTCCTCCAAAACCTGAAAACTGCAATCCTTCCAAAGGTGAGAGAAGGACCGGTTGCTCTTCGAAATGAGGGAAATTGGGAGGGAGCAGGGGGTGACTCGAATCCGTCTTATAGCGGATGGCGAAGAGAATTGCAGGATGGATCGGCCCCCGTCCGAATGGAACGGGAGCTCGGCGACATACCTTCTCCTCGAAGCGACTTCTTTACGTTACACGCCTACTTATGTGCCGGCTTAGAACATCCCGGTCGGGTCGGCTGTGATCTGTATACTATGTCCGTTACTTCCTGAGCTCCCGCCAGACTGAGCGTTCCCCGCGAAGTCGACCGTATATCCGTATCCGCCAATTCCGCCGCATCCGCCCCCGCTTCCGCCCCCGCCTCGGACTGCAGCGGTCACAGCGACCGCAGTGGAGCCGGCAACGCCGGCGATTGCAGAGACTGTTCCTACGGTGATCGATGGACTAATGAGGCTCAGAATTCCACCACCGCCGCCGCCACCGGCACCAGCTAGGGCTCCGGACGTGGCACCGGCACCGCCGCGAACATTGATCGTTCCGCTATTTGTCACGGAGACGGGCGACGCGAGGATGACGATGCCTCCACCGCCGCCGCCTCCTCCGGCTGAGACGCCCGCTCCACCATCTGCTGTGATCACGCCACTGGCACTATTCGAGATCCCATTTCTACAGAGAACAACCAAAGTTCCGCCCCCGCTTCCACCGAATCCACCACCGAACGCGCCGCCGCCTCCTCCTCCTCCAAAGAGTCCCGGATACCGAAATTTCCCCGCTTCAACGAGATTGATCGCGCCGCTTTGATTTCCGCCGTAGAGATTTTGAGTATTCGGTCCGACCTCTCCGAATCCAGAGGCGCGCGGAGTGAGACCGGGATGGGAAAAAGTGAGCGCTGGAACGGCGGGTGCAGCCGGTGTTGCGGATTCGATTGATCCACCGTCGGCAGCACTCGAGACGGATACGAGCCCGTTGTTCGTGAAAGTACCAGTACATCTGAGAACTGTCCCCGAAGGTACAGTGAGTATACCTCCCGGCTCGATCGTGATGTCGGTGAACTGGGTGTTATTTTCAGTGAGCGAGGTGAATCCGGAGACTGTCAACGCACCGGCCGATGAGTCACCGTAAATCCGGAGCGAGCCATCGGCTCCCGGCGTCCCAGCTGCGCCCGTCGCTCCGGCAACGCCGGTGGGGCCGTTTGCTCCATCCACACCGTTCGCTCCATCCACGCCGTTGGCGCCATTCGCTCCGGCAGCTCCCGTGGGTCCAGTTGCGCCGATCGAGCCCGCCGGGCCGGTGAGAGCATTAGTATTAAGGATCGAGAGATAGCCGCGCGGGCAGCGGGCAGTGGATGCCACGTTTCGCCTTGAAACGGTTTGCTTCCCTCTTTTTAGGGTGAACTTAAGACAGACGATATCTGCTTGAACCTCCGGAACCGCGGAGAGGAGGATACCAAAGCAGACTAGGGTAGTTCGCAGGAACGTGGTCATGACTGGATCTCCGGCTGAGGCGACGGATGATACTCAACTACGCGCCTCAGAGTGACAAGAGATTATCGAATCGTCTCTCGCTCGAGCTGCGCTGTCCATTTGCGGCACAGCCACATCGGCAATGCGCCGAAGACTCCAAAGGAGCAATCAATGAGGCGCCACCAAACTGGAATGCCTCGGACAGCACCGAAGACAAGCGCCCAAGGGATTACGAGCACACAAGCCATGAGGCCGAATTCGAAAAGCCATTTATTTCGAACCGGATCTCGAAGGGCACCGACAAATGCGAGCGCTATGACAATGTGCCCGAATGCGAGCCAGTCCGTCCCGTAGAGTAACTGCGGATGTGTGGAATCCGTCTCACGCAGTGCTCGATTGATCTGGGAGAGCCAGCTTCCGATCTCGGAGTCTTCGGCGAACAAACCATCCGGTGCGACAAAACGAACCAGGAAGTCAGTCTCCTGAACGAGCGGGATCGCAGTGACGCCGCTGACGACTAACCCGATGATCATGATCCAGGTTGCGGCGCGAACGCGACGGCGAAGTGACTGCTCTCGACTCATCTATCCTCTAAGAACGCGAGGCTAAATTCTTTCCGTCACCGTTCCAAGGGGGAATTGGTATAACAGCACAGCGAGCGAAAAAAACCTCACAACGATTGTAATCCGCTGAATGAAGATTTTTTGCCGACACATTGCCTGCTTCTCCGTGCTGCTCGCACTCACTACATATCCGGCCGAGGCTCAAACAGCTCGAGAGACCTGCTCTGTCAAGGAGCTCAAAAGGAATCCGCTCAACGGCTATAAG
>CAYOAK010000179.1:7162-8237 GCA_964401925.1 uncultured Bdellovibrionales bacterium
AGGAACTGCGCAGATCTATCTCGGAAGGAACGGAAGCTCCTCATTGAAGTGCATCACCTGTGCCGAACGCCCAGGCGGCCCGAAGAGTGAGCAATTCAAAATGCAGCCGCGATGGCATCCCTCCGGGAAATGGCTTTTTCTGGCCGTCGAGCGGGACGAATATTCTGCTCCGCCCTTCCTGGGTTGGAGCCGCGACTACGTCGAGGGGATGCTTCAAAGCGGACTTTGGACAAACATGTATGCAGTCACGCTGGATGGAAAAAGATGGCACCGGCTCACTGATTTTAGATCGAATGTGCCGGGGGTCGCTGATGGCTTCACCGGCCCGGCGTTCACGAAAGATGGCAAGACCGCCGTGTGGTCGCAGATCATGGATGGCAACGTATTTGTCTACACGTTCGGCCGTTGGGAGCTAACTCAGGCAGATGTTGTTGTGAGGAACGGGGTTCCGAGTCTCGCAAATCTCCGGGACATCACTCCCGCAGGTATGCATTGGAACGAGCCTGGCAATTTTCATCCGGATGGAAAGTCTTTGCTGTTCACCGGCTCGACAGCCACTGATGCGCAGGGGATGGATATCCATATTCTCAACATTAAAACGAAGGAGCTCACAAATCTCACGCGATCTCCCACCGTTTGGGATGAGCACGGTTTGTTCTCACCGAGTGGAAAGAAGATCATTTTTATGAGCGCTCATCCATATCGGCGGGATCCTAACGCCTCGAAGGTGCTGTCTATCAAAACAGATTTTATGTTGATGGACTCGAACGGCAAGAACCTTAAGCAGCTGACCCATTTCAAGACTCCAGGCTATCCGGAATATGGAGAGGGAATAGCCGCAATTCCGGCGTGGAGTCCCGATGGGCGATCGGCTTACCTTCGCAGGCTCGTGTTCCCGAATTATGAAGATTGGGTGGCAGTCTTCAAGGGTTCTTGCGGCAGGTAGCCCGCCTTCTGAGGTTTGCGATTCTGTTGCACCGGGGATGTCCAGCAGGCGCTGAAGTTTGCGTTGTTTGGTCCACAAGTCCTCCGATGCTCTGTCAGAGGCTAGCAGTCGAACGTGGGCTTTATGTGA
>CAYOAK010000180.1:0-8177 GCA_964401925.1 uncultured Bdellovibrionales bacterium
CGTTATGTGCAGATCTCGGTGGTGAAGATCGCCGCATGACCGCTTCGATCGTGGCTCCGAAGATGGGATGTGCGGGGCGCTGAGCATGTTGCTCAGTTCATCGGGATCTCTGAGTTTGTGGCGCTGCGAATCCGTTCGCTCTATGGGCGCGATGCTTCTGTGGTCTATCCCGGCGTCGAACGTCCGCAACTGAGCGGGATGACTGAGGCGAACAGCGAGGATGGGTTCCTCTGTGTGAACGCACTGGTCCCCTATAAAAATACACACCTCATAGTCGAAGCCTTTCGGGAGCTGGATCTTCCCCTTACTATAGTGGGGTCGGGCCCCGAGGAGTCGCGGCTGCGCCGGATTGCCGGTGCGAAGACGAAGTTCCTGAGCGGACTCTCGAAGGCGGATCTATGGCGGCAGTACCGGAGCGCCCGTGCGCTCATCTTTGCAGCTGAGGAGGATTTCGGGATGACGCCGGTTGAAAGTCAGTTTGCAGGGCGTCCCGTTATCTGTTTCGGCCGCGGCGGAGCGCGTGAAACCGTGGTCGACGGCGCGACCGGGGTCTACTTCGATGCGCTTACGGTGGAGTCCCTTACCGGGGCGGTGCGTTCGTTCCTGGACCGGGAGAAGGAGTTTAGCCTACAGTCGTGCCAGCTCAGCGCTGAGCGGTTCTCGCGGGAGCGCTTCGCGGAGCATTTCCTCAGCGCGCTTGCAGCGGGCGGCGCAGTTCGGTTTCAAGAGACGGAGAGACGCCAGGCGGCGAACTAAGAGTTCATGCTCAAGAAGAACGCGCAGATCTTTGAAGGGCTCTTTATGGCGACCGATCTGGCGGTCGTCTCGCTTGCCTGGATCGCCGCGTACTGGATTCGATTCGTCGCCGATGTGATCCCGGTGGAGAAGGGGATTCCGCCCTTCATCGACTACGCGAAAGTATTTCTCTTTATCTGGGTTATCTGGGCGTCGATCTTCCGGCGGTTCGATCTCTATCGTCCGATGCGTGGTGTGAGCCGCTATCGTGAGGCCTGGCTGCTGGTTAAGGCGAATACTCTCGCCGTGCTTGTGTTTCTCGCCTGCACTTATCTGTTCCGCGAGAAAAGCGTGCCGTTCTCTCGGCTTGTGTTTCTCATCTTCTGGGCATTCGCGCTGAGCTCGACGATGCTCTCGCGCTTGGCAATTCGGATGTTTCTCCGGCGTATGCGGCGGGGTGGATATAATCTCCGCTATGCTCTGATTGTCGGCGCAGGAGATCTCGCACAGAAGGTCGCAGAGCGGCTCACCTTACATCCCGAGTTCGGAATTGACCTCATTGGGTGCCTCGCAAACGAGGTGCAAATGATGGCGCGGCAGGTTCGAACGGCGATGCGTGTCGGATCCCCGCAGCCCGAAATAATTTCAGATGGGAACGTTTCGTTGCGTGCGTATAAAGGCGGACTGGCCGGTTCGCTGCAGGTGGTCGGATCATACAAAGACCTGCCGAAGCTGCTGCACCAAGGCGGAATCGATCAGGTAATCATTGCGCTTCCGCTTTCGGATCACGATCGGCTGGAAGAGGTCGTTGCGTCGATCGGCGATAATATTGTCGATGTGAAGCTCGTTCCGGATTATCACCGGTTCATCAAGCTTGGTGCGCTTGTAGAGGAGCTCGACGGAATCCCGGTGATGAGTCTCGCCTCGACGCCGCTCACCGGATTCAACCGGGTGATTAAGCGCGGCTTCGATATTTTGATCGGAACGATCTGCCTGCTGCTCTCGCTACCCGCGATGCTCTTGGCAGCGCTGCTCGTAAAGCTCACCTCGCCAGGTCCTGTGTTCTACAGCCAAGAGCGTGTCGGTCTCGACGGGAATCCGTTCTACATTCACAAGTTCCGCACGATGCGCATCGATGCGGAAGCCGAAGGCGCGCAGTTCGCGATCGAGGGAGATGCACGTGTAACTCCGGTCGGCCGTTGGCTCAGAAGACTGAGTTTGGATGAGCTGCCTCAGTTCTGGAATGTGCTCACCGGAAAGATGTCGCTCGTTGGGCCGCGTCCCGAGCGGCCAGTGTTCATCAGCGAGTTCCGGAAGAAGATCCCCGATTACATGCTGCGCCACAAAGTGCAGGCCGGCATGACCGGCTGGGCGCAAGTAAACGGCTGGCGCGGGAACACCTCGATCGAGAAAAGGATCGAGCACGATCTTTTCTACATCGAGAATTGGTCGTTGTTGTTTGATATCAAGATCATCGCGATGACTCTCAGTTCCATCTGGAACGACGAGAACGCGTACTAATCTTTACGTTTTAGCGAGTATAATATACAACGCGACCGGGCTCAGCAGCGCTGCCCGGACCACAATACATGGCTGTTCCGATCCTCTGGAGCGCCTTCGTGTGAAATCCACGTTCTCTCCCCCCTTCGTCTCCTGATCGAATTGGATCCTGTCTCAGGCGCAGAGCCGGCTGAGACAGGTACTCCCCCAATTTTTTGTCCTGTTCACGAGAGGTTTTCCCACCATGGTGTTTGGACTGTTCCTTCTACAGGGCTTCGGCCACATGTCGGCCGCTAAAGCCATTCACAAAGCACTGGAGGCCCGTGGAGTACCCGCGGTTGCACCCGAGTGCATACTTACCAACCTCGGGAACCCGCACTCATCGCTGTACCGCGGACACATCGGACTGGTGCGCAACCTGCCGCGGTTTCCGCACCGGCGGCTGTGGTCGCACAAGTTTCTCGCCTGGGCGCGGGAGCACTGGACGCTCGAACGGCTCAATGGCTGGCGCCGTGCGGTGATGGCCGAATACACGGAGCGTTCCGAAGCGCCGCTGCTCGAGCGCCTGAACCGGATGAAGCCGTCCGTGATCTATTCGACGCATCCCCTGTCTACGCAGGTGATCATCTCGCTCCGGAAGAAAGGGCGTCTCGAATGGGACCCGCATCTCTGCTCGGTTACGACCGAGATGGTCTTCGCGCCCCAGGATTCGCCGTACATCACGACGCACTTCGCGGCGACCGAACAAAGCGCCGCGCAGATGACGGAGCTTCGCGGCGTTCCCGCAGACCGCATCGTCGTCAGCGGACTTCCGATCCATGCGCCCGCTTATTCACTCGCCGATAAAGCCGAAACCCGGCGGCGGCTCGGATTCAGCGAAACCGCCCCCACCGTTTATGTTGCTGGCGGTGGATTCGGTCGTGGTCACCTGGCCACCTGGGTAAACGAGCTCAAGAAAGTCGAAGGGTTGCAGATCCTCGTTGTCTGCGGCGGAAATCGCGCGGTGCTCGCTGACCTTACCCGCACCCATGCCGGCAGTTCGCGGGTTCGGGTGTTCGGACTGCTCGACGATCCGACCCCGTTCATGGCGATCAGCAATCTTTATGTCGGGCTCGAGGGCGGCTCCACGGCGGCGCAGATGGTCACGTACGGAGCCGTCTCCATATTTCCGTTCCCGACCGAGCACGCCAACGCGATGTTCTTGCAGAGCCACGCCGGTGCGATGATCTTGCAGACGCCTGCGGAGCTGCCCGGCGCGGTCAACGAAATTGTCGGCAGTCTGGAATATCGCCGCGCACGAGTCCTCCGAATTGCGCGGCCCGAGGCGGCGGATGCGGTGGCGGCAACGATCGAGGCGTTGAGCGGAGAACGGAGGCGTGCCGTTGGTGCAGGTTAAACTGGAATGTTCGTAGCCGGGGCATCTCTTCGAACCGAGATGCCCTTTCGGGGAGTGCCTGCTTTCGATCCAGCGACTTTTGAAGCATTGTCGGCCCGGATCTGCTCGGGCGAATCGTCGGCGGGCACACAACATTGTTGGGGTGTACCATTTATGAAATTGGTTAGTTTCATTCTCACCATCTTCGCCCTTTCTCCGGTTGTGTGCCTCGCACAGCAATCGGTTCCAATCCCGGCTCTCGCCGGCCTCACCGGTGATGCGGCGAGCTTCGGTAACGGTGAACGCGAAGCCTATGAGCTTGCGATCGAAGAAAGAAACGCTCGAGGGGGGATCAATGGGAAGAAAATTGTTCTCGAACTTCAAGATACCGCGTCAACGACAAACGGAACTCTTTCTGCTTACAAATTCCTTCACGATGTAAAGGGTCACAAAGTGATCCTTGGTCCAACTTGGGCGGATACCTTTCAGGGTGCGAACGTCGCTGCATTTCGCGACGGGACGCTGCTCATCAGTCCGAGCGTCGAGCCACGCGCGATCACGAACAACCCGGGACCGTCTCTGTTTATGGTTTACCGGCCGACGCAAGCGGAGGTTGAGACGCTCTTTCAGCAGATGAAGACTAAGGGGATTAATAAGCTCGGGATCATTACCGAGATTGAGCCGTTCTTCGCCGTCGTGCACGCCATTGCAAAAGAGGAATGCGCGAAGCTGACGATTGATTGCGCGAGCGACATTCAGATTCAGCAGGGTGAATCTGAGATGAAATCGGTCGTCACGAAGCTTTCACAGACGAAGGTCGAGGGCTTTCTCCTGCTCGCGGCTGCACAAGACACGGTTCTGAATTTCCTCCGCGCGCATGATCAGCTTGCGAAAGCGACTCCCGTTTACGGAATTCACGACTTCGAAGGCTACGCAGCTCAGCGCGACTTTAAGCCGTATCTGAACAACGTCGTTTTTTCGTATCCGATCATTGAGGACCACTCGTTCATCGAGCGCTACTCCAAGCGCTTCGGCCACGAACCGATGCTGACGGCGCCAAATGCTTATGACGCAATTCAGATTTTGATGGACCTGATTTCAGAGGGAATCACGGATCCGGGCAAGGTCAGGGAAGCGCTTCTGGCACGCGAGTTTTCATCGGCTGCTCTTGGAAAGTTGCGCTTCAATAAAGACGGCTCGATCACAGGCGGCCGCTTCGAGATCCGCTACATCGACGGCGGCGTGATTCATCAATAATCCCTAATGTAGGTCAGGCCTTTACCGGGACCGCGGACGTCCTCGTCCGCAGTCCGAAATTCCGCCGATTGCTCCACCGCTACTATCGTCAATGTCGTAACTCTACGCGCTGCACTGCGCCACTAGTGACACCGGCAAGCGGACGGGGAAGTCCGCGGTCCCAGTAGAGAGCCGACTTGCAGTTCGGTGCCTGTGCTTCAAAGGTTTCGGGCGGCGGGGTGCTTGAATCTGGTTGAGGCGTGGGATTCCGGTTTGGATCTGTGGCCCCTCTTCCTTTCCGCCGTTGCCCATAACAATGGCGGGAATTTTTGTATGGCACCGCCGGCAACTGCCGCTAAAATAGCTGTTTCTCGTGAACAGGTCCTCGAAGCAGAGGAGCTTCACCGTGCGTTACTTCGGCGCGCGTCGTTTGCTCGTGCGATAGGCGGACAGCTTGCGCATCAGCAGGGCATCCTCGAGATGCATGAGAAGGAGAGCCAAACGCTCAACCCCGTGCGTCGAATTGCTGGAGAGCCGGAGATTCATCGGAAGTTTTCCGAAGCTCAACGCCTGCTCATCGGCGACCTTCGCTCGATTGCCGAACGTGAGTATCCAGTCGCTCGATCAGCTGAGAGCTCACTCGGCTACGCCGCGATCGCGCGGCGGAGAGGCGACTTCACCGAATATGTTCGCAACCTCAACGCGGCTGCGGCCGTGTTCGAGCACGCCGATGGCCCCAGAGAATCTGTTCGAGCTTTACATCAGCACGCTTCGAGGACGGCACCGATCGAACAGGAGATGCAAGCCCTGGGTGGATCGTATGCTACGGCACGCGACACACTGGACGCTTTCCGTCAGCTGCTGCTCGCATACGTAACGATTCGGGCCGGCGGGAAAGTCGCCGCATCGGCGCGCACAGCGGGGGTGAGGCCGTTGCCTGTTGCTGCACGAGGAATGAGCGCCGGATTGGCTGCCGGAGGAACTGCTGCTGTGACGTCACGGGCGGCGGAGGCTGTCGTGGAAGGTGATACACGGCCACTGACCGACGGTTTGAAGAAGGACGGGGTTACTGTGATCTCCTCGGCGGCAGGAGTCGGAACAGCGACGGGCGCTTCGGCCGCGCTGGCGACAAAGCTTCCAAGAGCAGCTGCAACTGTCGCTGGCGGTGCGGCGGCATTTACCACCGTGAGCGCCGAACGAGCCCTGTCGTGGGTCGATGCGCACAACACGTTTCATCGAGAGAACGTCGCCTTGCCTCCACCACAACGAGCAGCCCGATATGAGGCTTTCATGAAGGAGCGTGGTTTCGACACGGAATCATTATGCCGAACAGCTGGAACGGCGCTCGTTCTTGGAATGGTCGCCGGCCATATCGGCCAGCGCTTCGAGCATCTCCGGAGATTCGCACATTCAGAGGCGGCTGAGTCGACTTTGCGGCGTGCGGAGTATCTCACAGATGGAGCGCTGGCTCTTCTCGGAACGTATGTGCAACAGGGGCCAAATGGAGTTACGCCAAGAGATCTTCTGCTCGCTCTAAGCTCGGTCGCATTGGGTGCCACGGCGCGGCCTGCGCGTCAGCCGAAGGCATCGCCTGTGCCCATCGAATCGTCCCTTAAGCCGCGTGCTATTGAAGCAGAAGGTGTCTATCGGCCAATCGCAACGACTGAACGCGCGAAGCGGATTGGCGTATTCGAGCAACGTTATCCGGATAAGAGAGATAATTCGCTCAACCCGCGTAACCTGCCGGAGACTGACGCGGGTCTTGCGCCGATCCCCGAGCCCGAGACCCTTTTCTTTTTTGACACGAAAGCGAAACGATTTATCGATGTCGAGGTGTACCTTCCGAAGCCCGCCGGACGTCCGAATGAACTTATGTGCGTAAGGTTAAACGGAGAGCATCCAGTGACCGGACAGCTGGTGGGGAGGGATATGGGCACAGGACAGCACTATCTGCTCGAGCCGCAGTTCATCGAACAGCACAATCCGGGATTTCTGCAGGGGAAGTTTCGGCGCCCAACCGGCCAGGTCATTTCCGATCGGGATGCGGAGGTGGGCTTCGTATTTCGGGATTTGAATCCGGACGATCACATTACCTTGCGCCAAGATGGAAAGAGCGAGCAGTTCCGATATTACGCGCGGCTGAAAGATCAGAATATCGTCGCACTTGCTGATTCACGTAACCGGATTGTTTTCGTTACGGAGGACGAGTTGAGAAGTAGCAGGCTGCCTCCGACCGACGCGGAGCAACAGCATAATAGCCGGAATGCCTCTGCAAAATCGCGTGACCTGGCTTCGGAGGCTTTGAAATCCTCGCTGAGCGAGGCTCTGCATGCAGCGGGTGACGTAAAGCGTCTCGCCCAGGCCTTCGTCGAAACCGGGGGTCGGCTCCGCCTCGCCCGTGTAAACGGCCGCTGGGAGACCGTGCTCTATCCTGGAGCAAGCCTCGGACACGATCCTCGTCAGCCGGACGACCAGACTTATTTCGGCGAGAAGAATAAGTATACGCACGAGTATCGCGCTCTGAAGGAGCAGAGTCTCCGAAATGGAAAAGGTGTCCCGGTAGTTGGTCAGGATTACCCGCCTCACATTCATGTGTCGGGCGAGGGGATCTGGATGCTCGAGCACAACCGGATTATCGGTGCGACTGAAGCAGGTGTACCGATAGTCGTCAGGCTCTCGACTGATCGGACTTGGAACTAGTCGCGGCGGAAAGTTCCGCGAAGCCTCACTTCTTTGTAGTCACAGGCACCGGTCGTTTTTTGACGGGCGCGCAGCACACCGATGCACTTCCGGAAGTGGAATAAAGATTGGGACGGCAAGCCGGCGGGCAGACAGGCGTCGCATCCGGTGAATTGGGGTCTAGATAGCACGCCACCATCGGACACACCGCGGGTCCGAGATCAATTTTCACATCGAGTCCGACAGTTCTCTTGTAGGCCATCGATTTCCCGACGCAAGCTTTCGTTCCTTCCGCACGGGTGACCCGGGAGACGTTTGCTAACGCCTGCTCGTAAGTTCTTGCGAAGGCGGAAAGACTGACGCTCACCAGTTGTTGATTCTCGGCGCACCCGGTCGGCCAAAGATTGATTGAGGTGAGCCCGTTAGAATCGGCGGCCAAAGCGAAAGTTGGTGCGAGGCACAATGCGGCGAGAATGAGTTTACCGGCGATTTTTTTCATTTCGGTCGAGGCCTCAAAGCGGTGGACTGCTTAGGACGTTATGACGGCCATTGTTGACCCTGTGCCTCAGTGGAGTAACGAAAGGTAAACACTGGGAGCGCGGGCTGCCTGCTCTGAGCCTGTCGAAGGGTCCTCGCCCGCTTGCAAGTAATC
>CAYOAK010000181.1:0-8169 GCA_964401925.1 uncultured Bdellovibrionales bacterium
CCCCCAAGCAAAAGTCTTTCCAGATACTCCAGAGGCTTGAGCTGCTCTGAGATATTGACGATTGCCGTAAGGTTAGGGAGCTCGAAATTTTGTGTCATCCAACGGACTGATAGAGGCTGCGACAAAGGCATTACAGCAGCTTGTAGCCAGCGCAATCAAGCACTCCGCTCAAGAGGTTTCACTCGCGGTCGGAACTGACAAGACCGTCCTCCGGTTCTTGTTAGCAGATAGCCGCGCCTCCGAGCTTGGCATCGCCCTTCCATCAAGCGATCTCGCAGCCGTCATCCTCGAAAAGGTCCGCTTCTATCCAACTCCGGGCCCAACAAAGATCCGCACCGGACTGCTCCGCATAGAGTTCAGCTCCATGGCCTCGGACTGCGAAGTTCGTTGCCACATGGAAGGAAACGATCTCACACGAATCGTCCTCTCGAACTTCCACATCGACGCTCCGGACAAAGCCGGCTTCTGGCTCGGGTTCGATGAACCGGTAATGAAGGAGCTCCGCGATCTTCTCCATCAGCCGAACGGCCTCTATCTGGTTTGGAGCGACAGTGCCGGTGTCCGTTCAGACGCACTACGCGCCCTCTCCGCAGCCTATCCAGATTCAGAAGCAATCCCGCTGGTCGAAGCACTTTCAGACGACCTCTCCTTTCTCGATCGGGCGCAAGACCGTCGCGTTCTCGTCGGAGTAGACGGAACCGATCCGTTCTTCCTCCTCCAAACTCTCCAAATGTTTCGCCCCGAGCGCCGCCAATGGCTCCGCGGAATCATCTTCCAATCCGCCATCCCGCGTAATTGCATCTCTTGCCGCCAGGAGCTTGGAGCACCGTTCGACAAGGCAATCCGCGATCAGCTCGGTCATGATGTTCACGTGATGAAAGGCAAGGGCTGCCCCGTCTGCAGAGGAAAGGGGACTATTGGAGACCTCCTTATTTCCTCGCTTGTCGCCTTCAACGGGCGGCTGAAGGAACTCTTCGTCGCTGATGCGCCGGTATCGGAGCTTATCCAGCAGCTTCAAGAACAAGGCTTCTTCACCCCTTACGAATATGGCCTCCGCGCTCTGCGCATGGGTGAGTGCAGCGAAGAAGCACTGCTCAAGGGAGTAACAAAGCCGCCGGCAACGTACGCCGTGCGGGAAATCCCAAACGCACCCAAGCCGGTTGAACAAGCAGAGGAGCCGAGACCTTCAGAGTCGGGCCGGTTCATTCTCTCCGACGAATTCTTCAGCGGTGGCGCAGAAGATCAGGGAACTGAGGAACCTCTTCGCGGAGCTTCCGTGTTCCAGACTTCAGCGCGTGGATCGGCGCCGAGGATGGCCGCACCGCCTCCGCCGCCGCAGGCGATGGTAAAGGGCGCAGGTGACAGGATTCTCGTTATCGACGACGATCCGGATCAACGCGCGATTCTCAGTAAGGTCTTCGAGATGGCGGGCTACACCGTTAGTTGTGCTGCAGATGGCATTGACGGGATTGTTAGTGCGGCAAATCAGAATCCGGCGGTGATCATCGTCGACCTCATGATGCCGGATATCGATGGCCGGGAAACGATTCGACGATTGCGTCACAACCCGATGACAAAACGGGTTCCAATCATTGCGCTAACAGCCTATCCGGATCCCGAGGTTGAGTACGATCTCCTCGACGCGGGAGCGGATGATTTCTGTCCGAAGTCGGTATCAAAGAAGGTGCTATTGAAGAGGATCGAACGATTGCGACCCTCTCGGCCGTAGCTAGGGTTTTGCGCTAATACTCGTGGCGAACTTCTCGATTTCACCGGCCGACAGGCCGGCCTTTGTAAAGATCGTGCGCCACTTTTTTAAGACGCTGCCCTCTGTCCGTGCCCAGATCGCTTCCGCCTCAGCCGCTTCGAGCTCGAAATGGTGACAGCGTGACAATGCGTTTCTCCTGGAAGCTTCCTTTCCGAACTCACCGACATTCATCGCCAGCCGAAAGGTAAGAGTCGCCTGTGCCCGGGGCGCAATGTCGTAAGCAGGAGACAGCCGCCATCCGCCCTCAGCATCTCCTATGAAACCGTGATTTCGTGGATGATCGTCATCGTTATTGACGAGAATGTTAAATACCATCCTTCCAAAGAGCTCTCTTTTGTCAGCCTTTGGATCTCTGCTTATTCGGGTAATCGCGTCACAGAGATGCTGGTAACTCCAGTGCTGAGCATCTGACTCATGAAGTCCTCCGGCGGTGAGGCCAGAGAGAAACAGAAGCTTCCTTTCTTCTCCCTTAAATAGCCGGCGATCAAACCGCTCAATGATGTAGACGTCGCGGCCCAACACCTCAGTCAATTCAATTCGCGGAATGTTCACACCCACGGCCTTTGCCAAAGTCATCGTCGCGTACTCGATCAATGGCTCGTTCCGCTCGTCGAGCGAAGTTGAAAACTTGGCGATCGACGGACGGCCTTGCCAATTCAACGCAATTTTCGGTCGTGCCCCTCCAATCGAAGGCCCGTATTTCAGGAGCCTCTCGAGTTCCTCAGTATCCGCATTGGCAAGGGCATCGTCGGCCCCTTTTTGTGCTTCTGCGAGCTCAAGCTTCTGGGGCGTATAGGCTTCGAATCCCTCCGGCCCCAGGACTTTCGGTCCGTTCAGATCCGGACCAAACGCTAGCGCTCCAACGCGTCCTTCACCTCCGGCGAGAATGTATTCAAGTTCGTTGAGATCGCGGGGGAAACGCTTTCCGATAAGGTAGCGTCCCCACCTGTCTGGTCCGGCGTCTCGAATCGCATTAAAGACCGGAAAATCGACTTCGGTTTCAAACTGGCTCTCGCTGAGCGGTAGTTCTATGGGATCAATCGGGAGAGCTTTCGGATTCTTGAGATAGCCTCTCCCGTAAGCAAAAATGCTTCGCGAATTGCGCCCTTCTTCTTCGAATGAAATTCGTCCCGCAGGTACGAATGTTCCATCCAAAAAAATGTAGACGATTGCCTCCACTAGAACTGAATCTCCGCCTCAGAAAAAGTCCGCTTTGCGGATCCTCGCTTTCGTAGCCGCAAATTGCGCACTTCTTCCATGACCGGCCGAACGTCATTTTCGGGAGCAACGATCTCCGAAATTCCGTTCACTAAACCGAGGACTCCAAGGACCTGTAAGACGGTTCCAAACGCGACCGTCGGATCGCCAGATTCCAGGCGGAAGATCGTGGAGGAGGCCACGCCCGCTCTTTCAGCCAATTCGGCGAGAGACATCCGGCGGCGCTTGCGAGCGACCTTAATGTTCGCAGTAACTCGTTTGAGTTCTTCTTCTGCATCGATGAGCAACGCGGGCATTTTCATACTTCACATTATAGTCGAGGCTTCAGATAAATCCTAAAAAAATATCGATATATAGCTAAAAATCGGTCAGAATATTCGATATAACAGTAAAGATTGTTCCGTAATTCGTTCAAATCTCATGAGAAAATGTTCGGCCGGTCGGAATCTCGGTCTTACCGTCCAATCCGTGAATCAGAAATAATGCCGGCGCCGGCCGGCCATTCAAGTGAGCAAGACATTAGCGCTCCATCAGGACAATGTTCTGTCGCGGGTGACCGGCTGTAAGCGGGAGCTCTAAGCACTCGCATCGCTTAATAGAAGGACTTTAGCTTCCTCCTCAGCCGCCGAAAAAGAATCATCTGTCGCGCAGGTTCGACTTGAATTTCCAAAGTTGATGTGTCACAGAGCGATTTGTGTGCCTGACAAAACTCCGTCGGGTGGTTTTTCTCATCGAGGTTTTATGGCTGTTGTTTTGAGCCTTTTTCTTCTCTCCTTCCTCATTTTCATTCATGAACTCGGGCATCTGCTAGCCGCTCGGTTGTGCGGAATCGGCGTCGTCGACTTTGCGATCGGTATGGGCCCTGCGGTGTTCCGGTTCAGCTTCCGCGGCGTTCCTGTGTCAGTGCGGCTTCTCCCGATCGGGGGCTGGGTGAAGTTTTTCGATGTACCTGCTGATTGGTGTGAGCATGGGCCGCGATTCTTCCGGGCAGTCATTCGCGGGGTCTTCGGATCGATCCGTAAGAATCGGCGAACGAGGCGCGCTTACTTTCACGTGCCACCCGAGATTCGAGGATTCGCCGAGGATCCTGCGCATTGGGAATCCAATGCGACTCCTCGACAGATGGCATTTATCTGTGCTGCCGGCCCTGCTTTCAACTTGTTTCTCGGGGCGGTGATAATCCTTCTCAGCTTTGTATTGACTGGAGTTTCGGAACCAAACACGGCGCTGATCCTCAGAAATAGCGGGAAGCTGGGAATCAATCTTTATGACGGTGAGAAGGTCCATTCGCTCGATGGGAAAGAGATCCGATCCTTTTCGCATCTTGCATCGATGCTTTGGGAGCGTCCGGAAACCTCGCATGAGCTGTTTGTCCTGCGAGATGGTTCGAAGAGATCTGTCACTCTAAGCCGGAGGGCGGATTTGACGCTCATCCGGAAGTCAGACAGAGACATTTTTCGTTTAGGTGCATTCGGCATCTTACCCCAGATGGAGCGGCGATCCGTCGATGTGTTAGAAGGAGTCACCGCTACTGTTCAACGAATCACTGAGGAAGTCTCGTTTACGTTACGAGCGCTCGGCACACCGCAGATTCTGCTGAAGCCCGGAATGATTATGGGCCCCATCGGAATCGTGCGAGAGATGTCTCAAAGGTTGGACGATGCTCGGACGATGTTCGGCCTTTTAGCGACGCTCAGTTTGGGACTTATGACCTTCAACCTATTGCCGATGCTCCCGCTCGACGGCGGACGGATTGTCATGGCGGCACTTCAAGCTGCGTTCGGGGTGCGTCGAGAGGGCAGGGCCGCCACCATCGGGGCGAGCATCGGTGCATTCCTTCTGGTCGCGCTCCTCATTTTTACAAGTTGGAACGACATCATGAACTAGGGAGTCACCCCTCGTCAGTTTTTTTAAGTATAGCTGCGGTGCGGTCGGGCTTACTTGCAATCGAGCACCCGGTTCATTAAAAATCATTCTTCCGACCGGACCTTCCCGCTCTCGACCTTTCGAACCCCCCGCAACCGTAGACAGTTACCAGCTGCATGCCGCGCTGTTCGGTCCGGCACGTTGCTGCGTGAGAGAAAGGGGGAAGGTTTTGGAGCATCCCGTTATTCGCAGTTTTGCAACGAGAGTTCACAGAGAGCTTGAGCGCCGAAAGAAGCAAGCTCGGTCGACAACGATTGTTGCAGACCTTCAGGCGATGGCCGCTGGCAATATACCCACGGGCTTGCGGCTCTTCGCGTATCTATTGTCGAGGTCTGGGAACAATGAAGCCCGGGGCACGCCGTTTCAGGAGTTCTTTACGAACGCATTGCGCTATTGGACTCTCAAGCGAAATGAAAAAAATGCACCGAACTTGAGTCCTCCGATCACGAAGCGGCTCAAGTCGGCGCTGGCTGAACTCGCCACAATCCCGGCGCCGAAGAAGAGCGCTCGTGAGACGGAGGCACAGGAATACCGGGAGGCGATTGCCTGTCTGGATTTCTATCTGGCGGACCGCATCCTGCTGCCGCTCGGTCCCTGGACGGAAGCCGCCGACATCCTCGGAAATGACGGCATAAAGGAAGTCGTCGCCGTGATCATGCGGGTGATCGATCTGCCATTTGATGAGCCGTTCCCGGCGCCGAAAAAAGAGGAAGAACGACCGGCCGAAACGGAAGCGGTTACGAGTGAAGGTCCGCAAATGGTCGCCGCAGCCTTAGCGGACGTCGCCGAAGTTCGCGCGCCGGATGGAAGCGGGAGTATCGAAGTAACTGTCGACGCTGTCGCAGAGCCTGAGGCGGGTCCGCCGTCACTCGACCTTAGTGAACTCCGAAAGGCTTTGCCTGAGCCGGGCTGGATGGCGTTGGAAGCGGCGCTGATTCGCCTCGCGAATCTGCCTTGCTATGACGCGGCCGAACTCGAAGAGCGGAAAGGGATCATCACGACGCTCGGGCACGCGATGTACGAAGGCGGTATGAATGGGGCGATGGTTCTTCGTCTGGCTCGTGTGAGCGGTCATGCCTACATCAAGATGCTTGTACAGACAGATATCTATCGCCTGCTGGTTGAGTTTGCTCTGTTTCTGAATGATACAAAAACGTTTCACATGGCCCAGACGCTTCGTAGACGGAACGGCCTCAAGTTCGCAGGTCTGCTTTCGAATGCTGTTTTGCGCGACCTGCCACCTTCGCTGAAACATTTGTACAATCGCTACTACGAAGAAACATTCCAGAAGTTCTGGAAGGCGGTGCCGGCGGAGTACAAAGGAATCGTCAAACCGAAAGTACTGACGGCGGGGGTCATTTCAAGGAAGACTTTCGAGACACTCGAAGCCTTCTGGAAAGAGAACCGGGCTGTATTTGCCGAGGCAGTGGTAGTTCCGTTCCCGACGGCGGCTGAACTTAAGGCCGTATTTGAATCTCCGGAGTTCACAGCAGATTGGAGGGTGCTGGTGGAGTTCGATGAATTTGCAACTGCAGGCTCGATAATGGTCGAGCTCGTCGCGGTGCTGGAGGCTCTTGAGACGAGCTAACAGAATCGTGAGGTTTCAATCCGAACCTACCTTATGAAGGTTCTCCAACTCTCACGCGCGGTGTATTTTGATTATGCATCACCGGTGCAGAGGATGTTCATGACGCCTTGAAAATCGTCATACTCCTTCCCAGTTAGTTCTTCGGAGTTTGGAATGCGGGTCCGATTGGGGATCTTGCCGGCTTCTCGTGCTTCGAAGACGAGGTTCGAGCGAGTTGCTTTCCGCTTTGCACACTGCACCTCATAGTCGGCTAAACTTTCGATGTGGCCCCCGTTCTCGGTGTACTGCTGCTTCAAGGTGAACGTGAGAATTGTTTCACCTTGTTTGCTTCGCCGTTTCAGGCTCCCTTCCTTAAGTTCGACGATTGCATGTTTGCTGCCGGATTTTAGATTCGCGAGCTCCTTCCATCCTTTGTCGGCGTAGGCCGGCTGAGAGGCGAGAACAAGAAGGGAGACAATGGCGGCACTGAGCGTTATTGATCGGGGATGCATCTGCATAGAGCTCTCTTAGGACTCCTTCTCGCGCTAAGCTTTTCACTGACCGCGTGCGAGCGAAAATCGCCCGAGCGGCTGCAAGGTTTGATTCAACAGCTCTCGTCGGCGGACGGCAAGGAGCGAAACACTGCGGCCTTAACGATAGGATCTTATGGAGAGGCCGGGAAGGCTGCAGTCCCAGCGCTGATCAAATTGCTCCAGACCGATAAGAGCCGGGGGATTCGTACGTCGGCTGCATTTGCGCTTCGGTCCATCGGGACGAAAGACGCTATCGCCGCTCTGGACGCGTACAAGGAGTGATCTGAAAAGCTCTTTTCGAATCGCGGCATAATCCTGAGCTGCCCCCGAGATCGCCTGTGACACTCGCCGAACGACACTTTTCCCAGCATTGATCGATATTGTTGTCGCTACTGAGAGGTTCGCCGATGAAGCCGCGCGGCAATAGTTCGTGCTCGGATGCCATTCCGGATCTAGAGGGGAAGATTTTCACAGCTCGTGGTTACAAAGTCATGCTCGACAGTGATCTGGCCAAGCTCTATGGGGTGCCGACCAAACGGATGGTCGAGGCAGTAAAGCGAAACATTCATCGGTTCCCGGTTGATTTTATGTTTGCCTTAAATGGTGCGGAACTTCGAGAGCTTACCTCTTTGAGGTCGCAAATTGCGACCTCAAAGTCAGGTCGGGGCGGTCGACGGTATCTCCCCTTCGTATTCACAGAACAGGGTGTTGCCATGCTCTCTTCGGTGCTCAACAGCAAACGGGCGATCGAGGTTAACATCGTCATCATGCGTGCGTTCGTCCGTATGCGAGCTCTCACCTCAACGCACCTCGAGCTCGCGCTAAAGGTATTAGAGCATGAGGCGAAGCTGATCAGGCATGATCGGACATTGGTGGAAATTTTCGACGCCATCCGTCAGCTCAGGGAGATTCCTCCGCCGTCTCATGGGAAACCGCGGATCGGATTCTAGGCTTTGATTGTGAGAGGGTCTGTCAGTCCTACGCCGGCGCCTGCCGCAACCGAAACTCTCGAGCCTTTTCCCCCATGCCTGCTTCGAGTGCTTCTGCGTCAGCGAGCCCCTGCTTCTCGGCGTAGTCACGAACGTCCTGCGTGATCTTCATTGAGCAGAACTTCGGGCCGCACATCGAACAGAAGTGCGCTTCTTTCGCGTGTTCCG
>CAYOAK010000182.1:0-8113 GCA_964401925.1 uncultured Bdellovibrionales bacterium
GCGGATCGGCGCGAGGATGAAAAGCGGAAAGAGCAGGCTCCCCACAGCGAAGAGGAGAAGACGCAGCGGCTCAGGGCGCATAAGCAGGCAAATTGTAGTGAAACCAGTGCCTTCGCTCGCATGAACCGCGCGCCGGGACAAGGGTAGATTTAAGCGGAATAAAGTGCGCTATTTCGCGCCGGCGGCCTTCGCGCCTTCCCGGCGCACAACTTTCGAAATTCGCATCTTCGAGCCTGCGGGTTTTTCGAGCTGTTGCTCAAGCACCGCGCGAACAGGCAGCGCGACGTTGTCCGGGCTCCATTCAAGCTTTCCGGCGGAGGGAAGCTTCAACGACTTTGCGGAGAGGAACGCTGCGCCTCCGGGAACGATCCTCGTCCGGACGATGTGCGCAATCGCTCCTTTCGTGGTGGATACGGTGACGTTTCCAACGACCTCTACGTTTGTCATGTTGACGAGTGCGAGGGTTGAATTGGATTTCGCGATCTCTTTCTTCTTCCGCTTCTTTCTCGCATCGACCATCGACGTGAAGCTCAGCGTTTGGACCCCTGTCTGTCCGCTTTGAAGAGTTTGAGAGAGAAGGGTGCTCGAAGAGATTGACTCGATATATTTCCCGACGAGATATGGCACAGTGCCGGAGTGTCTCGCGCACACGACTCCGGAGGTTGCCTTCGACCCGGATGCAAGCGCGTCAACCGATACGGTTGTGGTCGTGCCCTTGGACATAGAGAGTTTCTTCGAGCGGATCGTCTTCGAGCTTTTATCGACGAGCGTGACCGTTACCGCGAGGGAGCCCGGTGCGGTGTTCCGGAGCAGAAGCGCCGCGGACACACCGCTCTTCTTGATCCAGGGGCTGCAAAGCTTTGTTACCGGATCGAGGAAGCTATTCTTGTCGAGCGGATTGGTCCCGTCGATCACTTCACGGCCGTCTGAGATTCCATCTCCGTCGGTGTCCGCCAGGGTGGGATTTGTTCCGCGGACGGACTCATCGAAATCGCTCAACCCGTCATTGTCGCTATCGAGATCGGTGCGGGGCTCAGGAGTTGGAGCCGGGGTTGGCGCGGGGGTTGGCGCCGGAGTCGGAGCCGGAGTTGGATTTGGCGTCGGTGTTGCCGGGGGGAGAATGATGCCGGAGGAATCGAAGGTTCGGATGCCTGTTGTTGAAGTGGAGGTAAAGCGTGTGAGCCAAAGCGTGTTCGTCGGGCCATTCGGAAATGCTAACAGCTGACTGAAGCTCTCAACTCCAGAGCTTGCGATCTCACCGCCCCCCCATACCCCGTTGGTAGTCCTCGTAGCGAGATAGACGGCGCTGGTGTTTCCGACGCGCGAAACCGCGGCGACGGAAAGGGAGTTATCGATGTTCGCGGAGAGAACGAGGCCGGAGATGGCTCCGTAGAGCGGAAATCCGATCTGCTCAAGCTCCCAGTTTCCGGTTGGGCTCTTCTGTCCGTGCACGACCCCTTGGCCGCCTGAGCTGATACTCTGCAGCACATCGCCGAACACGACGTGAAGTGAGTTGTCGAGCGCCCAGCGAACAGCCGGAGTCCGCCCGAAGGAAACGCCCGGATAGTTGAGGGTATCGAGGGTCCAGGTCGAACCGTCCGCGGAGCGTGCGACCTTTCCAGTGCGGCGCGTATCGTTCGAGTAGGCGATAGCGATCTGACCGCTGGGAGAGATCGCAATACTGCTTTCGTTAGCGACATCGTCCGCCGTCGCATCGAGCGTCTGAATCGACCAAGCCGAGCTCTTCCTCGCGAGAAGGAGATCTTTCGAAGTGCGATCAGAGAAGCTGACCAGTAACTCCGATCCCCGGACGGCGATCGAAACATTTCCCCGAGCGTTCGATGAGATGACCGTTCCAGAGCTCCAGGTTGAACCAGAGCGCGAGTAATGGGAGAGGACTCCGCTTGTGCCGTTCAGAGCCACGAGGTGCGCGGTCGTTCCGGAAGAAGCAACTCCAACCGAGGAGCTGGGGTTGTATCCCGAGTCGACAATCTGCGGCACCCACGTCGAGCCGCTCCGGACTGAGACGCCAAGCTGGCCTGTCTGGCTGTTAATGTATGCCGCGACGGCGGTGCCGTCCGACAGCGCTGTTCCGGCGAGTGAGAGTCCGTCCCCGGGCAGCCCCAGGCTTCCCGATTGAGCATTCTGAGCGAAAACCGCGCCCTGACAGAGAAAAGTGATCGCCGCAAACGAAGCGACTCTCAGCAGCATTTGTGCCCCGATACTTCTCGGCACGCTGAACCTTCCTTCCTGTGAAACCTAAAGAACTCGTGGATTTATCTAGAGAAAACGCTGAGCGGCACCGGACATTTGCGTCGATTCTGTGCAGCCTCGCCTTCGTAGAGTGGTCCGGAAGAATGCATCGTCGGGGAATCTCGTACGATTTACGATCTGAGCCGCTCGCCAAAAAAAAATCTTTTTCGACAGTTACGGATAGAACTAGACAGTTGATCCTGTAATCTACCGAGGAGAATTTACGAACGTGTCCCTTGGTTCAGGAATGACTATGACCTTAAGATCGCCCATCTTTCTGGGCCTCCTGACAGTTTTCTCGCTGACGACAACCGCCGCAAAGGCCCAATCCAACATTCCCCTAGTGTTTCGCGACGCGCAGGGGCAATGCGCCGTGTCGGCGGAGATCTGCGGCGACGGCATCGACCAGGATTGTAACGGCTCCGATCTCGCCTGTGCGAGTCCGGATAAGGATTTTGACGGTTTTGCGGATTCGGTGGACTGCGACGACTCAAATCGCAATGTCTACACCGGGGTGACTATCGCCTGCCAGGCAAGTTGCGGGTCGGGAACAAAGACCTGCGGAAGTAACGGTCAGTTCACTGCCTGCAGTTGTACCCCGTTGTGCGAAGCCGGGCCGGGTGCACGCTGCTATTATATTTCGAAGCTGACCGGGAACGATTCGAATCCGGGCACCTTTGCGGCACCGTGGAGAACGTATCTGCCGATCGCTGCAAACGTTCCTGCGGGAATGAAGCCTTCAACCTCGCGCACATTGCAGCCGGGCGACGCCGTTTATTTCATGAGCGGGACGTACACGGACAGCTATTCCTATAGCGGAATGAACTATGGATTGCGTCTGGACAACATCGGCAGCCTCTCTGCCGGACAAACGAAGATCAAAGCCTATCCGGGTGCAAAGGCCGTCATTTCCGGAGCGACTCCGACATCGTCCGGCGGCCTCTACATGATCAACAGCCGGAACGTTCTGATCGAAGGGCTCGAATTCACAAAAAGCTTCGGCGACGCCATCAATCTCGCGGAGAACACGAACGTCGAGATCCGGAACGTTCACGTGCATGACATCGACGGCACGGACAACTACAACATCTCCGGCGTAAAAATTAACACCAATAACGGAGTAAACCTCCATCACTCGCTGCTGCACGATAACTACGACCGTACAAATGCGGACACGGGCGGGAACAAGACGGAGAACAGCCGGAACATCGTCATCTTCGATGGCGGAAACATTCACATCCACCACAACATCATCTTCCAGACGCCGCCCTTCAGCGATCCGAAAGCGGGTGGCGGCTGTATCACCTACAAGCACGGAAATGTGCTCCCGGGCGCCATCTTTGAGGCAAATCACAACATCCTCTGGAACTGCTGGGACGTTTCAATCGGGACGAACGCTCCGCGTTCCCGCATCCACCACAATATTATCCATGGCGGCGGCGCGATCGCGATTCAGGATTTCGGCGGAACGACCATCCATCAGGATGAGATCATCGAGAAGAATACGCTGATCAAAACGAACATTAGCTACAAGCCGGTGACGGATTACGGCTATCCGATCGGAAACGTGACGATCCGGAATAACATCATCGTCGAGCAGAATAGCGGCTACACGAACGAAAACGGGATTCTGAGAATTCATCCGAACGGCAACGATCTGCTCTATAATGCGGTCGTGACGACGCGGACGCTGTTTACGTCGGGAAACTGCTACTACAATCCGAACAGCACGCCGATGTTCAATCTCTTCGCCTATAATAATCAGGCCGGTGCAAACTTGGGCGGGCTTCATTCATTCAGTGCGTGGAAAGCAATGGGCTTCGACACGAACTCTGTGATCGCCGATCCGCAGCTTGACCAATCTATGCGCCCGGCTAATCCGGCTTGCCAGGGCGCCGGTGCTCATGCCCCATAATGGGGGGGTGAGCACAGTTTCCGTTGTCATCCCGGCGAAGAATGTTGAGCGCTACCTTGAGGGCGCTCTTCGCTCCCTGCTCGAGAACCGCTTTCCGCGCGAGAATTTTGAAATCGTCGTCGTCGATAATGGTTCGACCGACCGAACGGCGGAGATCGCGCGATCTCTCGCGGACCGAGTCGTCGATTGTCCGAAGGGAACGATCTCAAAAGTGCGGAACACCGGAGTCGATGCGGCAACAGGTGATGTGATTGCCTTTTTGGATGCCGATTGCCTCGCTGCGCCCGATTGGCTGGAGCAAGGTTTAAGTGCTGTTACACAGGAGCCGTGTATTTGCGGCTATAACTACGATGTCCCGCAGACTCCGCACTGGATCGAAGAGATCTGGTATGCGCAGCGGCCGCCGGGCCGGATTGAGTTCTCCTCGCTCGGAGCGGGGAACCTGTGGGTGACAAAGCGTGACTTTCAGGAGCTCGGCGGATTTGACGAGACGCTCGTGACAGGTGAGGACGCCGAGCTATGCAGCCGTGCGAGGCAGAAGCTCAAAGTGATCTCCGATGACCGCGTGCGGGTGATTCATCTTGGAAATCCGAAGAGCCTGCGAGCGTTCCTTAAGCGCGAGATCTGGTATGGCCTGGGGGCGTTCGGCTCGTTCAAAGTCGAACGGTTCGACAAGCCGCTGGCGGGCACTGTGGCGTTCGTGCTGTTCACATTGCTGCAGGTCGCAGGGATTGTGTGGTGCGTCTCGCTGTTTTTGTGCGCGACACTGGGGTTGATCGCGCTCTTGGCCGCGACGCTTTTCTTTCGCAGGGCGTTTATTCGTGAAGCCGCGGACATTCCGAAGCTGGCGCTCCTCTATTATGTTTTCTATTTGGGCCGGGCGATCGGTTTGTTCTACGCCTTACGCGGCAGAGCCTATGATCACTTGCCCGGAAGAGCAGCGACTCGCACTTCGTAGATCTCGAATTCCGTTGAATCCACGCTTTTCTCTACGGACATTCTGCTGCGCAGAACCTGGACCCGTTCCTGCTGCGTCGGACGAAAGTATGGAAATGCTCCTTCCTTCAAGGCGAAGATCCAACGCACGTTTTGCTCTGAAACAACTTTCGCAAGTATCTGCGGATCATCTGTCACGGGGAATGTGATGACCTTTCTCCCGGTCAGGAAGTGCAACAACGGCTCCGGAGTTTGGGCCATGAGGACCCCGTCTGCGAGCCCGGGCCTGGACAGCGTTGCTGCGCCTGACTTTGACGCTCGCGAGAGGCCGGCACTTGGACGTCCCGTGTGCAAATCAGCCGCGAGTTTAACCTGCCTCGAGATCCCGAATACGACGAGACCACAGATGGCGAGTACTCCAAACCGGTTCGCCCAGTCTCGTGCCGGGACGGGAAGTTCGGAAAGGGCGGCGCGAAGCTTCGAGCTGAAGGCAGTGAGTGAAGAAACAATAAGGACAAGCGCGAGAAAGACGAAGTTTCCGATCGTCTGAGAGCCAAGGGAGTGACCTCCGCGCGCAGCGAGAAGTGTGCCGACAAGTGCCGCGCATGAAATCGCCGAGAGGAGGAGTGAAAGGGTGAGGATAGAGCCCTCTCGTCGAGACAGCGCACTGGCGAGGCCGCTCGACTGCCGGGACGGTGGAGTCAGGAGCGGGCCAAGAAGTCCCGCTCCCCCGTAGAAAGCGAGGCCGAGCAGCAGCGGGAACAGCGGAGTGAGAAACCGGCAGCCTTCATCGAACGGCCAGAGGAGAGTGATGAGCAGAGAAGCGCTGATAAAGAGCGTCGTCACGGGAATGCGAGCGAAGGCCCGGAGGAGGCCGAGCACTATGCAGAGCATGCCCACCCCGACCGGGGCGATGAACCACCTCGGCTCGATCCAACTCACGCGCGTTAACATCTCGGCAAAGTGTGCCGACTGAATAGTAATGTTCTCAAGGACGCGCTGGAGGAGATCCGCCGCCGAGGCGCTTCCGAGCAATGGCTGATGCGGGTCGCGGAGCCAGATCTGCTTCTCATAATCGAGCATGTATTCGCCGTCGTAATACGGCACGAGATGTTTCTTCTTCCAGATGTTCCAGGCGAGATAGGAGAGGCCTCCGGCGATACCGGGGAGGAGGGTTGCGCTGAGCTTCACCGAACGGCCGGCAAGTTTTCGCCAGCAAAGAAAAAAAAGCAGCGCCGCCGGCAGAGCGATGCCGATCGACCGCAAGAGGACAACTGCGCTGGTCAGGATGCACAAAGCTGCCGTGCTGATCGGAGCAAGCCGTCTTCGTTGCGCTCTTTCGGCGAGCAGGACGGTGAACGCGCTGAGAGCACAATAGGGAATATCGGTCAGAGCGTCTTTGACTGCGTACTCCAGGAGTTGCGGGGTGCTGAGCGAAAGGATGATCACAGCGCAAACAGCCGTTACCGGAAGTAACTTCCGGAGCAGATAAAAAGCGGCGATGTGTCCTGCGAGGAGCGAAAAAATCCCGAGCGAGCGAAGTAACTCGAGAAAATGCTGATCGCTAACGGCGATCGCCGCTGCCGAGATGAAAGGATAGAGTGGGGGAAATCTTGTCTCTGGACGGAAGTTGTATTCGAACGCACCCCGCTCGAAGAGTGAGCGGCCGGTGCTGAGCAACATTCCGGAATCTCCGCTCAATTCGAACGGCGCACCGAAAGTTGCGATAGCGGTAAGAGCAGTCGAAACGAAAACCAGGGCGAGTGCGGCGAAGGGGAGCTGGATCTCCGAGACGCGCGATGCGATCGAAGCAGGCGTCTCTCCCGGTGTCGAGGTGTCGAGCTCCGGACGGATCTCGATGGGAGATCCGTTCTCGATCTCACTCACAGCGGGCCTTTCGTCTTCACCTATGATTGGTTTCTTCTCCGGAAATACGGGCAGATTATCGACGATTGCCTATTTCCGACAAAAATCATATTTGTTCAAGGGCTCAGCGTGGACGAAGTAGGCGATTCTTCAGCCGCGGCGGCGCAATCATCCAATGACGAACAAAATTTTGTCCGGCTTCTGTCCGGCAGATCGGTCGAGCGATTTTTCTACTGCAACGCTAGGGTTATCGGCCGCCAGTGAAAAAAACCCCAGTAGAAATTCAGAACGTGAACAGTCCAGTTGATCCTGAAAGAAAGCTCAGCGATCTCCTGTTCGGACTCATCTCCATCTTCTACTTCTTCGGTGCGGTGCGATTCGCCGCCGACATGCTGCTCTGGCACGATGAGCTTAGCTCGCTCTGCGGCGCGAAGCTCCCCACCATCGCGGAGCTGAAAGCATTTCTCGCGACGGGGGCAGATGTTCAGCCTGCACCGTTTCACTTCCTCGAGAGCTTGATGCTTCGGCTCTCTTTCCTCTCGGAGGAGCTGCGCATGCGGCTGCCGAGCATCTTCGGAATCTGGCTCGCGATGCTTTGCGGCTATCTCTACTTCCGCCGTTTAGGTTCGAGCTTGGTCGGACTCCTCGTCGCATTGATGATCATCGTTTGCTGGACGTTCCATTATGCCCTGGAGGCACGCCCATACGGCCTTGCGTTCGGAGTGTTTGCGGCGATCTTTTACCTCTGGACCGGAACGCTGCGCGGGCCGCTCAAATTTTACCGCATTCTGTTGCTGTCCGTGCTTGCCGCGGCGTTCACATCGCTTCACTACCTGGCGATTCTGCTTCTCGTACCGATAGCGCTGGCGGAGATTGGCTACCCGCCCCGAATCACTCGAGAGCGGATTCCCGTTTATGTCGCATTCTCGTTCGCGGTTTTCCCGATCCTGTTTTCGCTGGACGTGATCTTGGCTGTGCGAGAGCTGCGGCTGGTGCATCATTCGCCGTCGTCAATCTTCATCGCTTTGAACTTCTACGATCGGCTCTTCGGCGGCGGACTCTTTGTCATGCTCTTTAGTCTGCTGGGAGCATTCGCCGCCGTGTATCTGCGAAAAAGCGAGCGCCGCTCGAGATCGGCGCGCA
>CAYOAK010000183.1:0-4447 GCA_964401925.1 uncultured Bdellovibrionales bacterium
GGTTTGGCGGCCGGTGACTAACGTCAGCCGTCCCACGTCGCACCCAGCGGATAGGACCCGCCTTTCGAGAATCGCATCGATGAGAAACTATGAAGAGAGTTTATGAGCGAGAATGATCAACGAGCAGAGTTGCTCCGACTCTTATAATCGGAAACCGGAGGGAGCGTATGATCTAGGACAGAGCTACTCGCGGATGTATTCGGACCATGCGTTTGCAGTTTTTTCGAACACTTTCGGATCGATGGGGAAACCATTCACCCGAATCGACGCAAGAGTGCTCACGGCCTGGGCAAGCCGCGCAGCCGAGGCATTACTGTTGTCCCACGAAGCCCACGTCTGAAGCAGCGCAGGCATAATTCCGCCGGGTCCGTCTTCGGGAACAGCGATGAACGACTGATACCATCCCCATCCAATCGATGAACCCATATCAAAGACCCCGGAGACCATGAGTGACACCCATACCCGGCCATTCAGGACGAAGCGCACCGCATACATAGCCGAGAGAAAATTTGGTCCGAGCCAACCGGCCGTTCCCGCCAACTCCCGCACCTGCAGCACTTGAACCTGAGCACCTGAAGTTACTGCCGCGTACTGCGGCCAAACTTGAACAATCGCCACATCCGGGCCGACGGGATTGCTCTGCACCGCTGCGCCGAATCCAGGTAATCCAACAACAACCGGCACACCCAGAGAATAGAGCCCCTGATTCGCATTTCCCCCCGCGACCACCCCGCCGCCGCCCGAGAATGACCAGCCGGGAAGATTCGGAACAAGCGCGCTCGAGCCGTTGTCGGGGGCAGTCCGTCTCACCATCGGGATGGTCACCTGCAATGGAACAGTGATCCCTCCCCGCCGCGTGTTTAATACTCGATTTATCTGGGCGATATCCTGAGCGGTGATTGCCTCCGGCCGCAGGGGATATCCGGCACCGCCCTCTGTAACTTGCTTCGATGAACTGAGCGTCCCGTAAGTGACGATATCGACGAAACTTCCAACCTGTTTGAAAACAACTTTGACTGATCGCTTCTTAAGCTTTCCTTCGATCGTCACTGACTTGCTTGAGTTGGATCGCTTTTTAACGGAGATCTTCGAAAGCTTCGCAAATGAGCTTGCCGTGTCTTTGAGGCTCAGCGGCGAGCGCGCGAGCATAAAGCGCGCATAGTTCTTCCCTTTCCGGAGGGTGTAGGCGCCATTCGAAAATTTTAGCGAATATCCCTTGGGGGCAGAAACCGTAAGGCCAGTCTGCGGATCTGTCAGAGTGACATTTGCTGCAAAGCTCGCACCTGTTGAGAACGTTACAAGCAGCACGACGAAGACCGTACGGCACATTCCGGAAAGAAACATATTCATTTGGATGCTCACAGCTGGGTCGATTCACGGGCAGTATGGAGGATTCAGCGGAACTTTTCACGCTTAGCAAAATCGTCGATTTTCCCGGGCTCTCGCAGAGCGCTTCAGCTGAGTTGCGAAACCCGGAAGATGGTTAAAATGGGATGAGCACGCTCCTGAGGCTTCCCGATGGGTCTGCCGGGGGGCTGATTCTCACAATCAGGGGGAAGCCGAGTGAGGGAGCGCCCGATTTGAGCATTGCTCACTTACTTCCTAACCGCCGAATATTCCACGGCATCTGCATCATCGTACCCTCTCTTCAAAATGAAGTAAAAAGGAGCCGGAAATTTGAAAATGTCCGACACGCGGAGGATGGCGGCGCATGCGAGGAGACCCCTTTTCAGCTGGCCTCTCGCCGACTAGGGTAGCCGGATGATCCGGTAGCGGATTGGATATCGAGGAGAGTTACGAGATGAGAGATGTTGCCCGTTCGACCATTGCCGCGATCGCGATCACCCTGAGCATGTTCTGCTCGAGCGAAGCAATCGCCGCTCCTGCGGCCTGTAAAAAGATCGTCGTTGCGAACGGCACCTTCATCTACAAAAACTCAGCACCACTTCGAGCCGGCGGTGTCGGGACAAGATTAATCGGATATCGTAAAAACCCGACCTTGATCATGGAACGAAACGTCTCTTTACGCGGCGGCGTAAATATCTTGAATGAACGCGGTAAATCGATCGGCCGCTGTCCTTGGTCGTCGGCCGAAGGAGCTTCGGGCGGCCGTTACCGGTGCACGATGGAAACCTCTTCTCTTCGCCGGGCGGCAGTCGGATCCACAGGATCTGCTTCGATCTATTTTCCTGTTCGAGGGGGATGCATCAAGGTTCCCGATGCTGGCAGATGCTACGGGAGCGTCAAAGGGTTGTGCACCCAGATGATCCGTTAGGAGAGCGGCCCGCTCTCCTTATATATATTTCGTTACGGCATGCGTTCCGGTTTCGTTTCTGGGGGCCACCCCTAAAATTACTCCCTCTTCTCGCCTAACCCGCCGATTTGCCGAATCCGTTCGGGTAGGCGGATCGGTCTAGATCCGTCCGAACCAAGCGCAGAGACCGTCCGCAACGCCTGCAACTCCCTGTATTTTCCCTGTATTTTCATAGTGTCTAAGAGAATCTCTGATTTTTTCAACTCAAGCATCACTCTGAGGAGCCGAGATCATAACCATCGGACAGTTATTTTCCTTTTGAGTAATCTTATGAAGTTTTTCCGTACGAAGCTCGCAGGCTTGGTTGTTGCCATCTCTGCAATCGTCTTTTCGTCAGGCGCGGCAAACGCCACGACGATTCTCGATTATTCGGGAAATGGGTCGCCGGGAGTCGGTGTCGAGCTGACCTCCGGTGGAGTATTTCAAACCATCGGTGGAGCCGCTCTAGATAGCTTCCTGAATTGGGCTTCTTTCCTTCCGGTCGCGGATGCATTCGGTAAAGTGAAGATTGCCGGCGTATCGCTCTCGGGCAGCGCAGCGGTCATTGCTTCCGGAGTCTACACTCAAGGTACCAGTGGTGGGCAGATCGATGTCTACGATACTTCCGACAACCTGCTCCTCGCTGTGAACTTCACCTCGGGCAGTTTGCTGGTGACCGCGTCAGGCACAGGCGGACAGTTTTCAGTCGGCGGCGCGACCTTCTCAGGGCTCCTCGCTCAGTATTTGGTCGCTTCGAGCGCTTCACATTCGATTAGTCTCGTGAACTTCGCACCGGCAGCAATCGGAAACAACGGAAGCCTCGCTGCAGCATCTGGATACGGTAACGGTCTGGTAGCTGGTGACCAAGCGGAAGTTCCGGAACCGGCAACGATGCTCCTCCTGAGCACCGGCCTTCTCGCGGCAGCACGCCGTAAACGAAACGCTTAATCAAAAAGCGTTTCGAAACAAAAAGCCGCCCACGAGGGCGGCTTTTTTTATTCAATTTCCCGATCCGTAATTAGGACCTCGTCCGGATACTCTCGTTGTCCATCACGGCATGAGCGGAGTACTCCTGGTCACAAGCCGGGAAAATATGCTCCTCGCAAACTGCGGTGAGCGAACGGTCGGCATTTTTCTCCTCGGCGAGCGACGTTTGGAGCAGCGAGGAGACTTCGTCCATCTCGAGGTACTCCGAGATAGCAAGCACATTTCCGTACGCCGCGATCTCGTAATGCTCAATCTTTTGGCAGATCGCGACAATCATTGCCTCCTTGAGCTCATCGAACTCATACTCTTCATCGACGATCTCCGCTGCTTCTGAAATCAAACCTTGCATCGCCTCACAGGTTTCAGTGTCGAAGCGCACGCCAAGGTGCTGCGAAATTCGATCGAGCCTTTTAAGCTGGTTCTTTGTCTCGTAGAGGTGACCCTCAAGAGCCGCTTTCAGCTCTGCGGTAACAGAAGCCTCGGCGGCTTTCGGCAGAGCATCGACCAATTGTCGCTCCGCGCTATAAATGTCTCTCAATTGTTCGGTCAGAAGATCTTTAAGTGTTTCCACGATCTCTCTCCGTCTGCTGCGTACCGGCCGGGTGCCGGAGGTTGGAAAAAGATGGCCCCAGACGGGGCCATCTGCGCCGATATTCGGTGCGTAATTTACACTTAGAAGTGAGCCGCCTTTGGCTCCTCGGACTCAGGGCCGGGCGAAGACGATTCGGTTGTGCAGGAGATATCCTGCGCATTCGTATTCTTCAGAATTGTTTCAGCTCGATCGCGTGCTTCGTTGTCGTCGCAGTGGATCGAGATCAACATCCCGCCTTCCTTTACCCGGCCTTCATACCGCTTCGCCTCGTACTCGGGGATTCCCATTCCGACGAGCGCCCCTGTCAGGCCGCCGACGACGCTTCCAACCCCAGCACCCGCAAGCGCTGCCATTATCGGACCAGCTGCGATGAACGGGCCCACACCCGGAATCGCTAATGTTCCAATGCCGGCGAGCCAACCCAGGGTGCCTCCGATCGTTGCACCCGCAACAGCTCCCGAGGTTGCGCCCTCAGGTGCCTTCGTGCCCTTCTCATGAGCGAACTCCTTTGTCTGATCGCCTGACGGGAAGAGAACCGAGATGTCCGAGGCTTCAAACCCGTTCACCTTTAAATT
>CAYOAK010000183.1:4457-8091 GCA_964401925.1 uncultured Bdellovibrionales bacterium
CCCCTGCTCGAGCTGACCCCGGCTCCGGTAGATTCCCAATACCACCAGCTTTTTGTTTCCACGTGATGTGTTCATTTTTTTCTCTCTCTTGGGTTTTTATGTTTCTAATTTGAATCCGTTATTTTTTATCGATCTCGAGCTGATTGACGACTTCATAAGCCGGAGCCGAACGCTTTGCGATGGCCACGATCTCCTGAATCTCCTGCGAGGACTGAACCGGACCGCGCAAGAAGACACGCCGATCCGCGGTCGTAATAATCTTGATGTTTTCCGCGTAGCGCGAAAACTTGTCGGTGCTCAGAATCGACTTTCTGATTTCGGCGGTGACGTTGAGATCCTTCTGTTCGTTCGACTGATCCATCGGAGTCATCGTCATCCCGCGCGCATCCCGCTGGTTTGCACGAGTGTTATCCGCATCGCGGACGGCCGGCGGATTCGCCCGGGACGGAGAATCCTCACGCACAAGGTCAGAATCCGCAGCAATCGCCTGTCCGCAGAGCAAAATACTTCCCGCAGCAGCGAGGAACACTCGCGCCTCTTTCAATCTTCTTAATGACATACTCCCCCTAGTAAAATGTTTCTGTCCGCTATCTGCGGCCCAGCATTATCAGCTCCGACGTTCTCCTCTTCCGAACGGATCTCGCCCATGATCCTCGTCATGGGGATTCCTCACGCGGCTCATCACGGGTGCACAGTTCCAATGAGAGCGAGCTCTCCGACGCCTAAGCTCGATCATGCTCGAAAGCGGTCAGATGCAGCACAGTTAGCACTGATGTTTTCACGTTTTGGAGGTTGCAATGTTGACCGGTGACTATTCATCTTGCTGCCGTCGCCATATCGCTCCGTGCAGTTGCGCCGAGTGTCGCGAAGCGAAGCAGGCGAAATACTCTAAACAAGTGCGCCAACAGCTACAGGGGCTGTTCACTCGCCAAGAGAATATACGGAATGAAAAGGTTTCCGAGCTCTTTGCTCAGACAGGATTCCAGACTGTAAAGTAAACTCTTTTTCAGAAGAGCGCGCCTTACACTGCGTGCGCGGTTCGCAGACCGCATAGCGAACTTAATCGCTCCCGAGGAATTAGATCGTACGGGGAAAAATGAGAACACCGGCAGTCGCCGGCGTCCTCGGCCTCAGGCTTCTCAGCCCGCACCAAATATGTTGGCTCCGAAAAGAACCCACAGCAGGAGCAGTAGACCAACAGGTGCCCCCAGAAGATACAGCATAAGGTACGCGACCCGGCCGCTCTCCTCCTTTGGTGCAGTAATCTGCTTCGACATAACAGTCTCCTCAATGAAACATCATTCTACAGCGCCATCCGACAAGCCCGTTACATGGGCCCCTTACACCGGCGGTCTCATGCGGGGCACAAGAAGCGAGACGACGAAAAGCACAAGGAAGACCATGAATAGGATCTTCGCCATGCTCGCTGCCGTTCCTGCGATCCCGGTGAAACCGAGAATTCCGGCGATAAGCGCTACGACAAAAAATGTTAGTGCCCAGTTCAACATATAATTTCTCCTTCTCTTTCCGGTTAGTTCTTAAACAGCCGGCTCAACACGATCCCTGCAAATGCACTGATGATCACACTGCGCACCGGATAGGTCCGAATGTAGTCCTCAGCCGTTGCGAGCTGCTTACGGCCCTGGTCTGCGAACTTCTCAACAGTTTCCAGACCGGCATCACCCAGATCGCGCCCTGCCTCCTGAATATCGTGCATTACCTTCTTTCCTGTTTCGGAAGCCTGACGGCCCATATCCGAAAGGGTGCTTCGAGCTTCCGATGCAGTATCGCGCACCCGTGCCGACGCGGCTTCTGCCCCATTGCGTGCTGGCGTTTCCATGTTTCTTTCTCCCACTTTGTTTCTCTACCAACTTGTCGCAGAAGCTTCGCTTGGAACGCGCTCCCTTGATGGTTCGAAGCGTAGAGGTTGCGGCTGAGAGCGCATATGACATCTGTCATGCACTGAGGGCGGTGAATTCGGGGATTTCGTATGATTCCGCACAGCCCACCAAGCTTAGTGACTGGGATCATACGGCAGAGACGGCCTGGTGCCTGTAGGATACAAAGCTACAGAACGCGCCTGTCGAACCAGCGCAACGAACCACTCGGTGTGGTAGATTTGCCCGATTCAATCGGAGTTGAAGAGCTATGCTACTCAAAATTCTCAATGTCGCTTTTGACAAAAGTGCACGTGCGCGGTTCGCCAATGTTGGCCCGGCACTTTCGGATTTCGCTGCCACGGAGCTTACATACACCTCTGCAGTCGTTCAGACGGCGCTGTCGGCGTCGCTGATTATCGCGCTTGCCGGCTTTGTGCTCGGGGCGGTCCTGTTTGCCTTTCTGGTCGGTCTGCTGCTTGCCGGATTTTTTCTTTTGCCGGACGCCCTCGGAATTTCGCAGGGTACATCCGTTGCAATCATGCTCGGGGTGTTTGCGCTCACCGGAGGGGGAATTGGATTCTTTCTCTACTCGAAGGTTGAGGCGCTCACTGAGATCGTTAAACAATATTTCCAGCACTGGAAGGTGACGAATGAAACGGAATATCCGAACTAACCTCGATCTCCTTCGAGAAGCTGCTATCGATCGAAAATTGCACCTCGAGCGCGCCGTGCAGGAGGTGTTTCATCCGACCCCGGCCGCTATAGGAAGAGACCCTGCCGCTCACGCCGTGGAGTCGCCGGTGCGGCATTTTATTGAGCGGGTGATCGACGAGATTCGGCAGCGACCGTGGCTCAGCGCCGCGGTAGCGGCCGGGGCCGGTGCGTTTATGAGAGTGGCGTACTCACGAATTCCGGTCCGGCAGAGCCGAAGTGTGCTTCGGCTCTTTCGCCCGGTGGCTAATAAATTCGAAGGCAGCCTTCGGCAAGCGCTTACGAATGTGGCGCTTCCGCTGGGCACGGCGTTGCTCGCCAAAGGTGCGGAGGCATTTTTCAGCCGCCGAGAGCCGACTTACGACCCCAATCAACACCGGCATTTCCACTAAGGGAACGGCTTCGAGCAGGGCACAAGTAGAACTACGGTTCGGGAATAAGTTGCTGACAGGCTCAGCCGGAGAGCTACTCTGCCGGTCTCATCTTTTCCCTGCGCGACTCGGGTAATACACCGATCTCTCCCCCTTCGATCATCGGCGATCGCAAGGTGGGAGCATCCATCTCAAACGTTTTGATCTGTTTTTCTGCTCCACCTGAGGAGAACGGAAATGACCCCTGTTGAGCATTACGTTCAATTTGCGCGCTACCAACCAAATCACCATTTCGTCCCGGAGAATCACGGCATGGAACTCCTCCGTGCTAACCACAACCTGCGGTGGCTCTTCCCGAGAGATCCCACCGCGATCTTCCGGCATCCTTTGGAGGATCATCTCTGCGCCCTATTCCGGGTCGTCATGGACGGAACCGATTTCGGATGGCTCCACTCGACCTTCGGCGAGAACTGGGGCCGATACGCCACCTATCTCGAGCTCTGCGCGCCGTTCTGGGAAAGCTGGCATGGGTTGATTCGCGGTCTGTCGTATCTGCCGCCCTCCCGTCCCGGCGCTCCGATCGTACTGCTGATCCGCGGCGCACTGCGTCCGATTCACCGATCGACATACACAGTCTCGCTTCGCTCGGACTATCACGACACGGGCTTCAAT
>CAYOAK010000184.1:0-8088 GCA_964401925.1 uncultured Bdellovibrionales bacterium
CGTCCAAAACATCCGAGTCTTCGTCACCTTTGCGCTTCGGAGGGCGCGAATAAACGGTGACCTCTGTGTGTGAGAGGAGTCCCTGAAAGAGAAACGGGAAGAGGATCATCGCAGGTTCGCCGAGCGCTTGAAGTAACGGATTCAGCCGTTCTAAAGCTTCCTGTGCCGATGCAATTTGATCGAGCTGTCCGGCAAGTCTCGAGAGGTCGGCGATCGTTTTTGGATCGAGCGCACCGGCAACTGCGACCGCCCTTTCCAGCTGCTGTTGAACTCCGAGAAGCGCGATCTGCAGCGGGGGACGAACGCCCGCTTCCTCGCTTGCCGGACCGGCTTGCGCGGTGAGCAACGACTTGAGCGTGTTCTCAATGATCGCCCGCTCGTTCTTTGTGATCGGCCGCGCCGGAGTTTTCACAGCGCGCTCAAGATCCCCGACCAGGGTCTTCAATGAATTCGCCGCATCAGAGTTGTTCTCAGCCGTGTCGACAAGCAGTTTCGAGAGCTGCGCCTGAAGGTCGGTGATCGGCTCAGAGGGAGGGGGCGGCGTGTTCTGGCGCACGAATTCGGAGATATCCTTTGCCAGATCGCGGAGCACCTTCACCTGGCCGCCGGTAAACGCTTTGTTCAGCTCGCGAATCAGCTCTTGCGGTGTGAAGAGCCGTTCGCCCGAAGGCAGGAGCTTCGTCAGATTCCCAATCAGCCGCTCCATCGTGCCCCGAAGCTGGCCTGCGGTGCGCAGCGTATCGGCGAGCTGCTCGGGCTGAATCGAGCGCAGATTCACGGCGGATGCAGCTTTGAAAATCTCTTGGAACTGATTCTGAATCTTTTGGAGCGGTGTCGAAGCGGCTTGAGGCTGCGGGGTGTTTACACCGAGGATGTCTCCGAGGATTTTGAAGATAACCTGATCGCCGTTCTTGACGATCTGCGCGTTTATCTTGTCTCCCGGCTGGAGCCCGGGAGGCAATTTCGCATTGATCAGAAGTCCGCGTAACGCGACGAGGCCCGCTTGATTGACCGGATTCTGACGGACGGCAAGCTGGACGACGTCCCCGATATTGAGTGCAGGCGCAGGAAGATTGGTGAGGTTCTTTGCCTCAATCTGAAGTGACTGTTGGGTGACAGTCTGAACAGCTGTTACCTGTCCGTCCGTTGCCAAGGGCCTCGCTGTGCGATCGCTGAAATGCCTCTGCTTGTGAGGCGCTAAAGCTCAGCGTAAGTATCGGCAAAATCCGTAACAAACGTTACCGAAGAAAAACAGCGGCTTACGACTGCGGGCTGAGGTAAGGAGACGAGATGTTGAAGAAGATAATTGCCCTAGTCGGCTCGGGATTTTTGTTCATGCTCGGGGTGGTTTTGGCCCTCGTCCTCGGGATCGTCATGGTCGTCGTAATCGCGGAGGTCGCCGAAGATCCCGTTGAGACCGCGTTCCCCCGTGCGAAAACTCCGAACGGGGTGTTCATCCTGCCTCTCGAAGGAGAGATCGTTACGAGCGAAAAATATTCGCGAATTCTCGCTCGCGCTGTCGAGCGTCCGGAGATCAAAGCAATCGTGGTTGCGATCAACTCGCCGGGCGGCGGAGTGGGTGCTTCAGAGGAGATCTTTCGCTCGATCGGGGACGCAGACAAAAAGAAACCGGTTGTCTGCGCGATGGAAGGGGTCGCCGCCTCCGGTGGATTATTCTCCGCAATGGGGTGCCGGAAAATCGTTGTCAACAAAGGCACACTCACCGGATCGATCGGTGTGCTGATGACCTATCCCACGGTGAAACACGTGATGGATAAGGTGGGCGTCCAGATGAATGTGGTTAAGAGTGGAGAGCTGAAGGATGTGGGATCGCCCTTCCGTGAGCCGAATCCCACAGACCGCGCGTTCCTCGAAGCACTGGTAAAGCAATCCTACGAGCAGTTCCTCGATGTTGTCGCGACTTCACGGAAGCTCGACCCGAACAAAGTCCGCACCTTCGCCGATGGCCGGGTCATCCTCGGTGAAGAGGCGCTGAGCCTCGGATTGGTCGACGAGATCGGCGGGGTGGCCCGCGCAGCGAAAATTGCGCTCGAAGCCTCGGGCAGCACCGCCGAACCGGAGCTCCTGTATGCAAAACGGCGGGGCGGCTTAAGCTCGGTGTTCGATATGGAGCATTCGCGGATCTCGCGATTTGTCCGGTCCATCTTCACTTCGCAGCTGCTGTACCGGTCGGATTTGATGTGAGACGGCGCAAATCCCAGCCCAATTCGGGGGCCCTCATCAACGCTTAATATTCAGAAACGCCCATTCCCGCAGCCGAGGCGAGATTAATCTGTTCGCACGGCAACTGACGTTGTTATAGTGCTTCCTTATGGGAGAGGTGAAAGTCCTTGTCGTCGAGGACGAGGAGGGTGTCCGAACTGGTCTGACGGAGACGCTGCGCCTAGAGGGATATCTAGTCTGCGCGTGCGGATCCGGAGCTGAAGCGCTCGAGCTTTTTAAGGCTGAGCGTCCGGCGTTGGTGATCCTCGACCTGATGATCCCCGGAATGAATGGTCTCGATGTCTGCAAGCAGTTGCGGAACAGCTCAGGGAGCATCCCGATTATCATGCTCACCGCGAAGGACACCGCGCTCGACAAGATTCTCGGCTTGGAGCTCGGGGCTGATGATTACGTCACCAAGCCATATGAACCTCGCGAGCTTGTTGCACGGATCAAAGCCGTTCTGCGGCGCGCAGTCGGCGGCGCCCCAAGCGGTGAGACGAAAGAGGAGGTCGACGAGCTCAGCTTCGCCGATGTCATCATCGATTTCCGAACCTACCGCGCGAAGAAAGGAGAGCAGGAGATTGTGCTCTCTGCCAAAGAATTCGAACTCATCAAGTTCCTTGCCAGTCAGCCGGATGTTCCGATCACTCGGAACGAACTCCTCGATCATGTTTGGGGATACAATAGCTATCCGACCACACGGACTGTAGATAATTTCATCGCACGGCTCCGGCAAAAGGTGGAGGACTCACCTGACCGGCCGCGGCACATACTCACGGTTCACGGCGTCGGCTATAAGTTCGTGACGTAGGCGTGAGTGCTGCTGCGAGAAAGCTCGAACCCGAGGAGATGGATGGGCTGGATGTCCACCCTGAAATCTTGGCCGCGGCACACAACGCCCTTGCCCGATTGCATCGACTCTCGCTCAGCGCGCGGACGATCGGAAACCAAGCTCTCCGCCTTACAAGTGCGAAGAAATTGAGGCTCCTCGATATCGGCTGCGGTGACGGTTGGCTCACCGAGCAAGTTGCGAAGCACCTGATCGCAAATGGCCGGGAGGTAGAAGCGATCGGCGTGGATATGAGCCCGATCGCAATTAGTGTCGCTCAAAGACGAAAGCTGCCGAACGGCGGCACGCTTCGGTTTTTTGAAGACAGTGCGCCAGAACTTCGACTCTGTCCGGAGTGTGATGTGGCGATCTCATCCACTTTTCTTCATCATCTCACGGAGAGCGACGCGATAAAGTTGCTCAGTCGTCTTCAGCAGCTCGCGTCCGCAGGAGTTGTCCAAGATCTGAGCCGGAGTCGATGGTCGTGGTGGCTGGTATTACTTGTCAGTCGCATCGTCTCGCGCTCACGGATGGTCCACGGAGACGCACTTCGATCGGTGGATGCGGCATTCACCGGTGAGGAGTTCCGCAGGCTCGCTCAGAATGCTGGTATTACAAATGCTGCCGTGCGAGCCTCCTTCCCATGTCATCTTCTTCTGACCTGGAAGCGCTCGTAATAGGAGCTGGACTCTCCGGATTGCTCGTCGCTTCCCGGCTGCGGCGCGCCGGACTGCCGGTGACAATTCTCGAACGAGGGAGCAGGGGACGTGAAAAAGTTTGCGGCGGCTGCCTCAATCAGCGGGGCGCAACTGTTCTCCGCCGTGCGGGCCTCGAAGCGGTTCTCGAAGGCGCGCCGCCTCTCTCACATGCGGAGCTAAGGGTCGGCCGCCGCACAGTCCTGCTCAACGGCGATTTTGGCTACGCCATCTCCCGGAAGCGGCTCGACGCGGTGCTCGCTCATCAGATCGAAGCCGACGGCACAGCTCTTCGTTTCAACACCTCGGTGCGGCGGCTGGATGCCGCAGGCGAGGTCATGCTCTCCTCGGGAACGGTGCTGAAGAGCCGCACGATCATCAATGCGGCGGGATTGAACGGCCGCGCGATGACCGCGGCAGAAAGGCCGCAGGGTCGAATCGGGCTTGGCGCAGAGGTGACGGACACGAGCTATGACTTGGAGCTCGGCTCGGTGCGAATGATTTTTTTTCGCGAAGGGTATCTTGGGTTGGTGCGCTGCTCCGCCAGCCGGCTGATTATCGCCTCGGCGATTCACCCGGAGATGTTGCGGCGGAGAAAGGAGCCGTTTGCGGCCGTGGATCGCGGACTTCTCCCGCATTTTGATCCGGATTCGTTGCTTGCGACCCCACGACTGACGGGATCTGCGCAGCCGGCGGAGGGAGCGATTTTTTCTGTCGGTGACGCGGCTTCCTACATTGAGCCGGTGAGCGGGCTCGGGATGACCTGGGCGCTTGAGGGCGCTGAAGCACTCAGCGAGGTTCTGCTCGAAACTTCGCTTCATGAACGTCCGGCCGCATGGCGGCGCCGGTATCGAAGCGCCGTTGGATCACGTCAAATTTGGACCTCCATTATGCAACGCACAATCTCCACCCCAGCTCGAATGGAGCTTGCTGCAGCTGTGTTGAGCAGATCGGCGCTGCCGACTCGCGCTCTCAGGTGGGCCTTCTCATGGTAGTTGATCCGAAGCTGTTCTCCCTGTCCTGTGTTCCGGGAAGCCGGCGCATTGATCAGCAAACCGCCGCCGCCGGTGTAAGTGCTTACACTGGCGTGCCGGGGCCCGTCGTTGAGCGGCTATTTCTGGGCTCGGGTGTCCTCACTCGGGGCGAAGGGGTGCTCGATGAATCGGAGCCGATGATTTGGGAGCATGATCGTGTACTGACAACCGCGGAACGGATGAAGCTGTACTATGATCGGGCGCAGCATCTTGCCTTTCAAGCCGTGGGAAAGACGCTGCAGCGCGCGGATATCCCTGCTGATCGGATTACGCATCTGGTCACGGTAAGCTGCACAGGTTTTGTTTCACCCGGGGTCGATCACGCGATCATCGGAAAGTTTCAACTTCGGAACGATGTCGAGCGGGTGCATGTCGGCTTCATGGGTTGTCACGCCGCGGTCAACGGTCTTCGAGTCGCGCGGGCGCTGGCCCAAACTCCCGGGGCGATGGTGTTGATCTGCTGTGTGGAGATATGCGGAATTCATCTGCAGCCTTCACCGATCTCTGAGAATCTCGTCGGTGCAGCCCTCTTTAGCGACGGCGCCGCCGCGGGACTGATCTCCGGCGATGCGCCCCCCGGTGGGTTGTCGATCGGCTCGCCGCTGAGCCTCTATCTCCCTGAAGGGGCTGAGCTGATGAGCTGGAAGATCGGTGACACCGGTTTCAAGATGCATCTCGGCTCCCAGCTTCCGAGCTTTCTCGCTGAACGCCTCCCGAAGAGTGAGGTTGGAGCCTGGCTGAGTTCGGCACAGAGCGTGGCGCTTCATCCCGGGGGAGGCAGGCTCCTTCGCGCTGTTTCTCAGTCGTTGCGACTGCAAGAGCGCGACACTGCCGATGCGCTCGCTGTGCTGCAGCTCTTTGGCAACATGTCCTCGCCGACCCCGCTCTTCATACTGGAACGGCTATTACTGCGGCGGGCGGAGGGGCCGATCGCCCTCCTGGCGTTCGGACCGGGTTTGCATGCGGAGGGCTTGATGCTCTCCCGGGGGACGTAAGTCATGGATTTTACAAGCTCTCTTGGCGCAGAAGACAAATCTGAATCCTCTTCCCAGAAATTGAGTCCGAACAACCGGGGGAATGTCTCGGATGTTCCGGGCTCTTCCCTGGGAAAAACCATGGAGAAAGAGTTTCTTCGCTATCAGGACAAAGCGCATTTAGCTTGCGCTGATGTCGAAAATCTCGTCGATTCTTATGTCGACGAAGATCTTCCGGATGCGCTGAAGGCGAAGCTTCAGGCGCATGTGCTAAAGTGTTCCGAATGCCGGGAGCTCGTCGATGACGTAGTGACGATCGTCGAGGTCGCCCGAACGCTCAGTAGTCAGGCGATGCCGTCGGAGGTCCGAGAACGGCTCCGCGAGCACTTGAAACGGGAAGTGGGATACGAGGAACCTCGTCCGAAGCTCTTTTTGGTTAAGTAATCTCTGTGACAACAATCCTTGTTCTACTGATCATTCTGGTCGCGGCGGGCGGAGGGATCCTCGTGTGGGTCATGATGAACAACTCCCGGGCGCCGGAAGTTGAGCGGAAATGGACCGACCCGAAAAACACGTTACGCGAACCTTAATCTCTCTGATTGTGGCGGTGCTTCTCGGCGGATCAGCGCTTGCTGCACCGCAGAGCGATCCATTGCCGGAGCCGGCCGCTGCACCGACAGCAGCTCCGACTCCTGCGCCGAAGAAACAATCAAAAGCCGAGCCGCAAAAGAAAGCTCCATCATTCGCCGGGATTTTTTACGGCCATCTGATCGATGTCCAATCTGATCGCTCGGCGATTACGGTCAAGCCGATCGACAAATCCCAGTCACGCAAGCGCTTCTATCTCGATAAAAGCTCGCAAGTCTTCGTTGACGGCAAGCGCGCGAAGCCCGCAGACTTCTACTTCGGCGACAAAGTCGCGGTGCGCTATTTCGGTTTAGGCCCATATCTCGTTGCCGATGGCATCTACGTTGTGTTCGGAGAGTTTCAGCCGAAGAACTACATCGTGAAAAAGAAGGCAGTCGTTGTGAAATTGGGTGAGGACAAGGCGAAGGGCGAAGGCGGACACGGCGAAAAGAAAGGTGAGAAGAAAGAAGAGGCGCCAAAGAAGCCTGCCGCGAAAGGCGGCGGTCACCACTAACTTGAAATTCTCACATTCTCCTACTGGGGGAGTAAGTCGCCAAATCGAATTCCGGAATCAACGTCTAAGCGAACCTCTACTGTCCGGTTCTTCTGCACAGCAAACACCTTTTCTGCTGGACGGGATCCGTCCGGTCCAAGAGTCGGCACCTGAAGAGTATACTGACCAACGGCGAGCGATCGCGTAAAGATCCCATCTTCGTTTGTCGTGCCAGAGTACTTATTCCCGGCTGCACTGCGGATCGTATAGGGACCAACGTAAGCTCGCCGACAGTCATCTCCGATCATAGCCGCGCCGCCGCAAGCATTCGTCCGAACAATCTGGCCCTGGACCCGGCCGGTTCCGCTGGTGATTCCGATCGTATCCTCGACCGTTTCAGTGGTATTGGAGCAAACACAGGAGCGACTAACTGAGCGACTGCCTTCTCTACGAAGATGTCGAGTGACGCAGAAGGGCTTATCGCTCGGACACTTTGCAACCAGCGGACAGAATCGAAGCTTCTTCTGGATGAACTCTCCGGTACACGAAGGACGGCGCGACTCCGGTAAGAGACTGAGGACAACCTGCATCGAATTGAGGCCCGCATCAACGATAGTCCCTCCACCCCCATTAGCCTGCGCGCTGGCCGGCATAATGTGAACCGACAAGACGAGGCCAAGAACTCCGGCAAAGGCGAATAGAAGCTTCATAAACTTACCTGAAAATGCTTATGCGGCTGTTATGAAGCAGTCCGGCAAAAACGATTCCGATTGTCCCCTTTTGGGGGACGACGAGAAACATCACCTCTGCTCTCCCAGTCTCGAAATCTCCAAAAAATCCATGATTATCTTCATGATTTCCAGTGGTTCTGTGTGCGCTACCACTGATCGCGCCGCCCCAGCCACTTCACCGAAGAAAATCGCGACCTTGTCTCTTAAGCCTTTTGCATGTTTCGCGCTTGCGCACCGAATTCGCCTCCTCTTGGGAGCTGTGCTTCTTCCCATCGATGGCATTTTCTATCGGCGATGGCATTGCAACGATGTATCCGGGCAGGACGATAATGTGACTCGGTTGCAAGCTCGGCGGCACGCGCCTGGATTTGAGTCGAAATACGAACGAAGTGCAATCTGGGAGGGACCTGCACTATGGCTGAACCTGAAAAAGAGTCTCGGCTCATCAATTCAGATCAGATCGATCGCGCCAAGGAATT
>CAYOAK010000185.1:0-4625 GCA_964401925.1 uncultured Bdellovibrionales bacterium
GAAGACCTCTTCGATTGTCCGTTGCATAAGCGGGAGCTTCCGGATTCCGTTTCCACTGCCGACGACCCGCAGACGCCCCTCGAGCAGCCGGGGAGGCATCATGTTCTTAAGATTTTCCACGACATCCCGCACAACCGCTGCGGCGAGATTTCCCAAACTGAAATTCGCAAGATCAATATTCTTGATCTCCGCGCGCCGTGCCGGATCAAATCGCTCGCCGATAAAATTTGAGGAGACCCTCAGCGGAGAATCGGTGCATTCCATCCCCAGCTTATTCAGGCGGGTAAAGAGTTCATCCTTGTCGAGCAGAGGGATACCGAGCGTGCGGCACCAGGAGAGAACTGTTTCGTTCACCCAGTCGAAAGCCTTCCCTCCGCAGAGCGAAGCAGCAACGGCAGCAAGCTTTTCGCCCGGATAAGGACGAAGCTCAATCGTCTTGTAACCGTTTCCAAAAGTGTGGAGGTCCTTCGGAACGATGACCGAAAGCTGGCCCCCCGTTCCAAGCGTTAGCGCGATCTCTTCAGAAGGGTTCGAAAGGGTGGCGAGCAGTGAAGATTGGTTGTCGCCAAGCGGAACCATCACTGGGGTTCCCGGCTGGAGGTCCAGGCGTGTTGCGTAGAAGTTACTAATCTTCCCCAGAACCGCACCGCATGGACGAACGGTCGGGAGAAGCCGGGACGGAATGCCCGCCTTTTCTATTTCGACAAGCCGCCAGTTCTCGGAGATCGGGTCGAACATCCCCCAGCTCGCAGCATCTGTCGGATCCGTGATGCCTTCGTTCAGCCCGCAGAGGCGGGCCGCGATATAATCGTGAATCGTGGTGGCTCGATCGAAATGCTTGATCGTATCCGGCTGCTTATGCGCAAACCAAGAAAGCGTCGCGCACCCATAGCCATCCCGCAGCTCCGCGTGATCGCCGAGCCGTTCATTCAGCTCATGGAGAAATCCGTCACGGCTGCAGCGGCGATCCTGCCAAGAAACCAAATTGCTCGTCTCGTTTGTTTGGCTGTGCCACAGAACAACACCGTGCATTTGGCCGGTAATGCCGACAGCAGCGACACGCTTCAGCAGATCGGGTTCGAGATCACGGATCGCCTTTTCGAGCGTATGGAAGATTTTACGAACATCTTGTTCCGCAAACTCCGGCTCCGGTGAGAGCTCGGCATTCGTGCGAAGCGAGGCAACGTCGAGGACCTGACGGGTCTCCCCATCAAGCAGCACGGCTGCGATTTTCGATGTTCCGATGTCGAGTCCGAGTGCGATTGCCATCTTGAGCTATGCTGCCTGGAATTGGGCGCGGGAGTATTTATTGATTCGATCGGTTAATTCAAGTGCCCAGAGTGAAAAAGAATGATTATCAACAGCTTCCGGGCGTGAGAGACGCGAATGCTTGTTCTAGAAGAGGGTCCCCTTTCCTCGATTTTTTCGCGTGACACACCGGCCGGTTGACCATAGGTAACCTGCCCCGACATTTCGAACTCTTGTTCAGCAGTGGGTCATCGGCGACAGATCGATGCACCGATCGCGCGACCCAGGCTCAAAATGAGGGTAATATCGGGGGTTATCCCTCTAGGTCTCTTCATCGCTGCTCCGGGAAACTAATTTCTCGACCTCACACGTGTCCGGCGTGATCGCTACCCGTATGAGTTCGAGAGTACCACATTAGGTTTTCTACGTTTGTCATGGCCTCGGGCTTCGCGGCCGGGGGCCATGACAATCAAACAACAGCATAAAGATGACTCGAATATCCAGGCCCTGGTCATGGGTCACATTCTTAAGCTCATTTCGCTCCGGATCGTGAAGCGGCCGAAGCTCGTACTTTCCGATTTGGACAACTGTCTCGGTTGGACGGATGGGGCCGGTCGCGTCCACACGGTCACCTGGGCCCTCGCCATCAAGGAGATGTTTGTCCGCAATCCGGACATGGACGCGGTCTTCGGCATCATCAGGACTTGCGCTGGCAAGCCGGAGATCGAATACCTCAACGCGATCGCCCACGCTCTTCTTGAAGACTTCGGCCCAACGGCATTCAAACCCGGGCTGGGGAGGAAGGAGGCGCTGGCGATGGCGATCAAATCCGAACGCGAGTCGCTTCTGGAACCGCTTGCCGAAGCGGGCAAGTTCCACGCCGACCTGTACGCAGGGGTGTGGACTTGCCTGAACGCGATGCGCGTCTCCAAAATCGCAATTGGTCTGGTGACGTCGAGCAGTGAGACGTTCGCCAACTGGTTCGCCAACTTTGTGCAGGTGGCCGAATTTTTGTCGGCGATTATCGGGTGCGACAGCGCCGATATCGACGGCAGATGCAAGCCCAAAGTCCACCCGTGGATCATCTGCGCGGCGCTAATGGGCTACGACCTGGCGACCGTCGGGCACTTTTGGGTCTTTGAGGATTCGCTGGCGAACGCCAAGGCACTCGTCAAAGAGTTCGAGGAGGTGATTGTCTTCCTGATCGCACCATCGTTCGACAACGGCTTGAGGCGCCTGAACGAAGAATTCGGATCAGGCGACCTGAGTGAGGACCAGAAGGTGCGAATCATCGTCTCCCCAGACTGGACCTCCGCTCAGCAGGTGGTCGCAATGCTTCGGGAGGCAGCCTAAGCCGAGTTAGGGCCTATCCTGCCAACTTTCATGGGGAAATCCCCGCCCGAGAGATGTTTTATTGTGGTACTCTCGGGCCACTTTCCTACCCTAAAAATATCGAGTATAGTCCGCCTAATTCACTCAGATGATTCTTAGTGCGTCCCCGCCGGAGATTCTCGGCCAGTTGCTCTCGCGCGAAAATCCCGCAAATCGCTAACAAATTTAGCAAATCTTAATGCTTCGTGTCGCAGTAAACCTGCCACTTTATGATCAACGTGATATAAGAGGAAAGGCGCTAGGGTAGAAGGATCATTCTAGGCATCCCCTTGAGGCATATCGCATTAGGGGGAGGTCTAGTCCATGCATGTCGAAGTTTTTTCTTCCCGTGGGGCTCCCCCCGGGAATGTAGCTCTGTTGGCAAACGGGCGCGGTGCCGTCTTCTCCATTGAAGTCGGCGGCGCCGTTCTGCACAGACGAGCGTTTCAACGTAGTCAAATTGAAACAGTGAAGGGACTGTTCAAAATGACCAAAATCTCGATTCCAGGAAAGGAGGATGAGGTGTCCGCGGTTCTCGCTGCCCTAACCACAGCGGTCGATCAAGTCGAAATGCCCGCGCAAGCGAGTGCATTGATCCGTGCAGCCTCCGTGCAATGCAAAATCCCGCTCGACCAAGCCGCCAGGCCGGCCGCACTGACCGCCTGACGCGCAGCATACTCGGATGCTGCAATGCGATGGGTGCCGAGAACGCATTACACCCATCGCATTTACCTCGGATTCGCCTTCGTCGGTCGTCTGCTCAGGCTCATTTTAAGGATTTTCAAAACGTTTATCATCCTAGCGCCCACTTCTCTTCATCAATCACTTCCATTTGTTTTGTTCCCATCAATTCAAGCTTCCTGCTGAATACTGGGCGACTTCCGTACGCTTAAAAGGCGGGCGGCGATTCGTGGTCCTATTGCGTACTTTGTAAGTACGAACCATTACATGCCGCCCCGAATTGGCCGGAATCCGAATTCGAACGTGTCCACTTGCAAGCGGAAATCACGCACTGCGTCGTGGTTCAGCCGTTCAGCAATTGCGTCTAGATACTGGTCCGGTTGACGCAGCGTCAGAATCGCACCGTCCGGTGCTGTCACCCTCAGCAGATTCTGAAAGAGGTCCGGCTGTTCAGTTTGTGGAATCAAATCCAGGATCCCGCAGAGCAGAACAACATCAAATCGCCTCGAGGTCTGGGCCAGAAAGCGTTGGACATGAACCTGCTCGATCGCCCATTGCGTGGTCGATTCGATCGCGGCACACCGGTCGGCCGCCGATTTAGGAAACCACATATCCAGACCGAGGTACTTTTCAGCCGGACCGAGCGAAGCGAGAGCGTAGCCCGCGCCTTGCACTCCGGCACCACAGTCGAGGACTGAGGCTCCGGCGAAGATGCTGCGAATCTCCGCTTCGATACGCGCGTCGCGTTGCACAGCAGTCTCCGGCGCGACAGTACCGTTGAATGATGCTACGGCGATCGGCACACCATCCGAGGTCATGCGATGATCCGGAAGCTGCAAGTCGCCGCCACCCCGGTAATACCATTCGGCAGCGAATGATTGAGTTGGAGGAGCATGGAGGGTGTTGAAATCCACAAAAGGCATGGCCGGAACGGACCACGTTCAGGCGATACCTTTGGACTTTACACTTTGAAAACCTGTTCGTATTTCACGAACCGCCTACCCATATAGAAGAGGTGAAGTGTAAAGCATGCACCGCTTAGAAAGAAGTGACCCCAAATGAACGTTCTTGCCTTCGGGGAAGTCCTCTTCGACATCTTTCCTGACGGACGCAGGGTGCTCGGAGGGGCAACGGCGAATTTCGCTTATCGGCTCGCGCAGCTAGGGCATGCGGTGCGGCTAGTCTCCGCCGTCGGGGATGACGAAGATGGTCGGCAGATTATCAGTCTCCTAGGGTCATTTGCGATGGACCTAAGCCTGCTTCAGCAGGTTCCGGACGTTGCAACCGGAACGGTCATCATTCACCCGACCTCCCCCACCGTCATC
>CAYOAK010000185.1:4635-7042 GCA_964401925.1 uncultured Bdellovibrionales bacterium
ATTGTGCCGAATTCAGCATTCGACCGGATAGCGCCGACACCGGAACTTATCGCGGCCGCCGGGACGGCAGACGTTCTCTATTATTGCACTTTGGCGCAGCGCGAAGAGCTCACACGATCAACTCTTCACATTCTTTGGGAGAACAGCGGAGACGCGCTTCAGGTCTGCGATATTAATTTCCGCAAAGACTGTTACGACGAGGCGATCATCACTTCTTCCGTTCGAAATGCGGATCTCGTTAAGCTTAACGAAGATGAGGTGGGCACGCTCCTTCAGCTTCTGGGTAAGAAGCCGATGAGCTACCAGGACTGCGCCGAGCTCCTATTGACCGAATTCGGAAATGAGTGCGTGATCATCAGCCGCGGAGCAGAGGGTGCCTATGCCCGAACCGCTGCTTGGGAATCCAAGTCGCCGGGTTTTCGAGTCGATGTAGTCGACACTGTGGGATCCGGAGATAACTTCATGGCCGCTTTCTTGGATCGCTACCTTCGCGGAGAGGATCTGCGCAGCTGTCTGGATTTTGGAAACTATTGGGGAGCACTGGCAGCAATGAAGGCTGGCGGGTTTTCCCGAATCTCCGACGAAGACAAGGCGCTGCTTGCATCTCAGAGCGCGTCCCGTCTCTACTAGAATTTACGAGAACTCGCCGAACTTCGCGTGCTCGAGAAATGCGGGCTTCAGGTGCTGATTCAGCTGAACGAAGAAATCGTACTGCTCACTGTATTTATCCGTGCGTGAGGGGTCAGGATCGATTCGCTCGGTAGGACGGAACATCTCGCTCGATGCTTTTTCGATCGTCTTATACTTTCCAAGTGCACAGAATCCGACCATCGCGGAACCGAGCATCGTAATGTCGGGGGCCTTCACAACTGAGATCGGAGTGCCCATGACATCTGCGATAATCTGCGGCCAGATCTCCCAGGAGGTGCCGGGACCGCCCATGCGCATCTCATTGATTTGTCCCCCATTGCTCTGGAGCACATTCCGCAATGTTCGAAGTGAATACGCCACTCCTTCGAGGACACTTAACGCGAGGTCTTGGCGCGAATGAGAGGGCCGGAGGCCGAAGAATACGCCCGACCCCATCCGGCCGATTTGACTATCACGCTCACCAACAAGTGACGGGATGCAGAAGAGCGGCGGCTTGCTCATCGCCGCGGTGAGCATGTCAAAATCTCCGAGGTCGACATCGAAGAGCTTCTCCCGCAACCAATCGACTGCAAACACCGCGTTATTGAGGCCGGCTCCGTTCAGATAGGTCTTCGGAAAGAGCGGATAGGGTTGCAGCCGCATCGTCTGGCTCGGATCGATAATCGGCTCATCCTGCGGTACGCGCACCATTGCAGAGGTTGCGAGGTTGATAACACCGACTTTTCGCTCCAGGCCGGAGAGGCCGATCGCCACAGCTCCTCCGTCGAAAAATCCGGGAATCACGGGGATGCTCGATTTTAGCCCGATCTCTTTCGCAACACTGGGAAGCAAAGTTGCTGCGGTAGACATGCCGGGGATGATCGGAGGGAGTTGCGACGTTGAGATGCCGATCCCCTTCAGCGTCTCCTTATCCCATTCCTGATCGCGAGTGTTCAGGAGCTGCGTTGTCGCCGCAGTGCTCGGATCGGTGCCAAGCTCGCCGGTAAGACGGAGAAAGATATAATCCTTTGTCGAAACGAAGAGCTTCGCAGCATTGAAGATTCCCGGATGCTCCTGCTGGAAATGAAAAAGTCTCGGGAGCGGATAATACGAAACCGGCGGACAGCCGGTTCGTTCATAGAGGGACGCTAAGTCAAATCGCTCTTTGAACGCCGGGAATGTCCGTTGAGCGCGCGAGTCGGTGTGAAGAATAATCTTTGAAAGCGGCGAATGACCGCCTCCCAGAAAGAGGACTCCGAACGGATAGGCCGAGAGAACAATCGCCGAAATCTCCGACTTGTGGCGATGCGCGACATCGCCCGCTAGCTCGATGACAAAGCGAAAGAGCTCCTCCGGATCATGCTCTGCGAAACCGGGTTCAGAGCGGTACACCGGTAGCTGCTTCTTTCGCAGCACCCGGCACTCTCCATTCTCCTCAACGATGCCTGCCCGCAGGATAGTGAGACCAATGTCGATAGTGAGGATGAAAGCCACGGACTAACTAAATCAAAAGCTCCCGGAGAATCAAACCTGGCAAGCTCTTGAGGCACTCCTCAAGCAATGAGAGAGTTCGCCGCATTCGTTTTGCCATTCATCGAGGAGATCGCCGATGTTCGTAATGCCGATTGAGCTGCACAAAGAGATTATCAGCTCCGCGTTCAAGAGCCGCGGGTACTCAGTTGATGAAGCGGACGCTGTCGCGAAATCAGCAACGCTGGCCTCGTATCATGGCATCCGCACACATAATGGCATTAAAGCGATCTCGCTTGATGATCAT
>CAYOAK010000185.1:7052-8072 GCA_964401925.1 uncultured Bdellovibrionales bacterium
TCCAAGGTCGGATCGTGGGTGCCGGGTGCGAAAATTACAAAGCTCCCGTCAAAATACAAAGCTTGTGAGAAATGGGATGGGAATCGAAAGATCGGTCAGGCTGTTGCCTTCGAAGCGATGGATCGCGCGATGCAGCTCGCAGACGAGTACGGAGTTGGAATTGTCGCCGTTGATAATGCTACTCACTATTTATGGGGCGGCGGTTATGTGATCGACGCGGCACAGAAGGGCTACATCGCTTACACAGCATGCACGGCCGCCGCGACCGAGGTCGTTCCGTTCGGCGGAAAAACCCCGACCCTTGGAACGAATCCCCACAGTTGGGGATTCCCGACGACGGACCTGATCGGATTTCCGATCTGCGTCGACTGGGCAACCAGCATTGTCGCCTTCGGTCGGATTCAGCAGTTCGTGCGCGAAGGGAAGCCGTTGCCTGAAGGATGGGCGCTGGATGCGGATGGAAATCCGACAACCGACGCGAAGAAAGCCGTTTCTCTCCTCCCGTTCGGCGGACACAAAGGCTACGGCCTCGCATTGATTGATGAGCTTTACGCGGGCTATGTCGGAGGCTCAATCCCAAGCATCCGCGGGAAATTTGGGAAATCTGCACCCGAGGAAAAGCATCTTTGTGCATTTATTTTCCAGTGTATCCGGCCGGAGGCTCTGGACTGTGGTGCATATGCATTTGGCCGGACTCAGAAGGAGAATGTGAAAAAGATTCTCGATGACATCCGATCCCACGGCAACGAGCTTTGTCAGTTCCCCGGTGAGCCCGAGTATCAGAACTCATTGCTCAGCAAGAAGCATGGAGGGCTGCTGTTTACTCCCGCGGAGATTGCGGAGTTAGAGAAGATCGCAGCCGAGGGGGGGGTCGGGTTTGATAGTTCGAAGCTGTGTGAGGTGGAGGCGTAGGACTGGGACCGCGGTCCCAGTAAGCCAACGCTTAATCTTCTTGAAACCATCGCTCTGGAGCGGGAGACGGGACTCGAACCCGCGGCCCTCAGCTTGGAAGGCTGATGC
>CAYOAK010000186.1:0-8048 GCA_964401925.1 uncultured Bdellovibrionales bacterium
TGAGCGCGAGGCCCGAAAATGGCCGAGACGGCCATTTCGCAACGGGCCCATGAGCTATCGGTTGCCGCGACGCGTGATTGTGGCGGCAGCGCTTCTAAGCGTGGTTGCCGCCTCTTTTGCCGCTCAAACTCCCGTATTTGCCGCCGAAGGAAAACGAGCTCCCAAGGAGAAGGCGAAAGCAAAGCCCACGGCAGCACCCGTGGAGGACTTCACATTGCCGGTCTCGGGCCGGGTCATCGCTACTATCGATAATGAGCCGATCACTCTGCGGGATTTGGAGGAGTATTCACGAAACAGCGGGATCACCCCGGTCCCCTCGACCGGCAGCACAGAGTTCAGCAAACTGTACGAAGAATTTTTGCTGCAACTTCTCGTTGAGAAAGAAGCAAAGAGCCTAAATCTCGCGGTGAGTAATGAGGACGTCGATGCGTACATCAACGAGGTGAAAAATCAGAACCAGTTTGATGATGAGCGACTGGCCGAGCTCTTGAAGAGCAAAGGAATCTCGCTCCAAGGCTACCGTAAGCAGATTCGCGAAGAGATTTTGCGCTCTCGTCTCACGCAGCAGCATGCACGGCAGACGGTGAACGTCTCCGACCAGGATATCCGCAAGGAGCTCGGACTTGCGACGACCGAAAGCTCGGAGGTTGAGCATCTCTGGCAGGTGTTTGTCCCATTTGAAGACGACGGGGCGGGAAATGAATATCGCCTGGCGGATTCACCAGCGTCATCGAGCGCCGAAGGGGCTCGTGAAAAACGGCGTGAGCTGATCGATAAGATTCATAGCGATAGCGCGACCGTTCAGGAGCTCAAATCGCACGGCGGCACATATTTTTCGGACCTTGGTCCGGTAAACGCAGAGGATCTGCTGCCGGAGCTTCGCTCGGCCGTGGCCGATTTGAGCCTCGGCGATGTGTCGGATGTGGTGGAGACGGAGAAAGGCTATTACCTCTTCGGTCTTGCATCAGTACAGGCGGCCTCGGAGACGCTCACTGACGATATGCGGGAGAAGACTCGGCGTCAGCTTTTGGAAGGGAAGCTTCGCGCAGAGATGGAGAATTACATCATGAAAGAGCTCCCGAAGAGATACAACTTGGAGAGAAAGCTGTGATTGCTAAGGAAAAGATCTTTAGAGAGTACGACATCCGCGGCGTCGTGGGCGGCGATTTCGATGCGGCGCTTGCGCGGCGGCTCGGCGAAGTGATTGCTGAAACGGTATTTGCCGGAAAGTTTGGTGAGAAGCCGCAAGGGACCCCGCTCATTGGTGTCGGAAACGATTGCCGGTTGAGTGCCGATGAGATCGGCGGTGCGCTGGTTGAAGGCTTGATCAGCCGGGGAGCGAATGTGCTCCGGACCGGAATGGGTCCGACGCCGCAGCTTTACTACATGGCGGTATCGAAGAAGCTCGCAGCCGGCATTCAGGTCACCGCTTCGCACAATCCTTCGGACCAGAATGGATTTAAGACCATGATTGGGCCGAGGACGTTGAGCGGCCCGGACATTCAATATCTGAAAGAACAGGTGCTTGGCGCTGCGTTTCCTCCATCGACGCGGCCGAAAGGAACCGTCGAGACAATAGACGCGCGAAAGCTCTATCTTCATGAGCTCATCGAGCGCTCACGCTCCCATATGGGAAAGCGGAAGCTGAAGGTCGTGACCGACGCCGGTAACGGAGTCGGGGGGCTTGTCGGCCCGGATCTGTTGCGAGCGCTTGGCTGCGAAGTTGTCGAGCTTTTCACCGAGCCCGATGGGCGGTTTCCGAATCATCATCCCGATCCGACGGTTCTCGAGAATATCGTTGAGCTTCGTAAACGCGTCGTAAGCGAGAAGGCGGATGTCGGCATCGGCTGGGACGGAGATGCCGATCGAATCGGTATCGTCGATGAAAAAGGTGAGCCGATCTACGGAGACATGCTGCTGGCGATTTTCGGGCGAGCGCTCTTGAAAGAAGTTCCGGGAGCAACAATCATCGGAGATGTGAAGTGCTCCGAGTTTCTCTTTGAAGATATCCAGAAGCAGGGTGGAAAGGCAGTCATCTCAAAGACCGGTCACAGTCTGATTAAAGCGAAGTTAAAAGAGCTGCACGCTGAGCTCGCCGGTGAAATGAGCGGACATATATTCTTCGCTCACCGGTTCTTCGGCTTTGATGATGCGATTCATGCTTCCGGCAGGCTGGTCGAGATTCTTTCGCAAACCGATAAACCGGTCAGCGGATTGCTCGAGGGCATTCCCAAGAGCTACTCGACGCCGGAGATTCGGGTCGATTGTCCGGAGGAGATCAAATTCCAGGTATCGGAGAGAGCGAAGTCGCTCTTCCCCGAGTACGAAACGCTGACGATTGACGGAGTCCGCGTGAAGTTTGCGAAAGGCTGGGGCTTGGTCCGGGCATCGAACACGCAGCCTGCGCTCGTGATGCGCTTCGAGGCCCAGACACCAGAGCTTCTCAAAGAGTATCAGGGGTTGGTGGAAGGCCGGATCAACGCGCTGAAAGCTTCTCTCGGAGCATAAGGCTCGTGGAGAGAGCGACCCGCCAGGCGCTGCTCTCGATTCGCGCAGCATCCGTTCACAATCTCCGCTCGTTGGATTGCGATTTGCCGTTACATACATCGGTGGCCGTTTGCGGTCCCTCGGGCTCCGGCAAAAGCACGCTCCTTCGTGATGTGATCGCTGGAGAGTGGAACCGGCGAATCGGAAAGGCTCAGCGCTCTCCGGTCGCGGATCGAATCACCGGCCTGCCACCGGTGCTTTATTTTGAGAACCGAGTTGATAGGAACCGACGCACAAGTGTTCTGCGAGAAGCAGGCGGCGCGCCTTATCTTGAATTTCTGGCTGTCTCGATTGGTACGGCGCGCTGCACGAACTGTGAGGGTGAGATCGAGGTTCATTCGGCACCTGAGCTGCTCAAACAGCTCACGCTGCAGCCCCCCGGTGCAAAGATTATCATCTCTGCGCCGAAGCCCGGTGCGCTGAGCGCCGACGAGTATTTCCGAATCGCAGTGAGCAGAGGTTTTTCTCGATGCTCATATCAGGGGGAGGTCGTACGAATTGATGAGCTTTCGCCCGGCGGAGAGCAGCTTTTTTCGGTCGCAGTCGATCTCATTGTTAAGAAAGAGAACGATCGATCGCGAATCGCGGAGGCGTTGAGAATCTCTTCCGAGCTTAATGCCGACGAGCTGGAGATCTCCCTCGATGGTGAGACACGTGTTTATCCTCTCCGTCCGCGTTGCAAGCTTTGCGGGACATACTATCCGTACATGTCGACCGAACTATTTCGATCGGCAATGGGGTCCTGTTCCGCCTGCAAAGGAAGTGGAGGACGCGGAGGCGCCGAGTGCGCCGAGTGTTCGGGCACTGGCCTGAGCGCTTATCTTCGTGGATGCGAGCTATTTGGTATGCCGTACGCGGAGCTGCTTTCCTCGGCCCTCGATGCGCTCGTATCCAAGTTGAATTCAGGGGAAGCGAATCACACGCGATCGGGCGGTTCGGACCTCGAAGCCAGAGCGTTGAGCGAACTTCGCCGGCGCCTCGAAACTCTCCTCAAACTTGGTTTGGGCTACCTGCAGCCGAAACGGCTCACCTCGACGCTCTCCTCAGGAGAACTTCAACGCGTAAAGCTTTCGAGAGTTCTCTCGGAGGAGATTCATGGAGCTCTCTATGCTTTGGATGAGCCGACCGCCGGACTTCATCCAAAGGACAGCGAAAATTTACGCTCAGAGCTTGGGCGGATCGTGTCAGCGGGAAATACAGCGGTCAGTGCAACGAACGATCTCAATCTCATCGCCGATGGAACGAGTATCCTGGAGCTCGGTCCGGGTTCCGGTTCGAAAGGGGGACGGATAGTCTTCCAAGGAACATATTCAGAGTTGGGTGGAGCGAACACGCTTACGGCCGAAGCGCTTCGAAGCCCGGGCGCGGCGAGCGCGATCAGTTCACCGCAGATTGGCGAGCTCTCGCTCTCACTTTCCGCGCTCCATAATATCGAACAACTGAAGCTTAGGCTTCCGCTCGGGCAATTTATCTGTTTCTGCGGAGTCTCCGGATCCGGCAAGAGCTCACTCCTTTTTCAAGGACTCGCGCCCCTCATACGTCTGGCGCTTCGGGAGCGCGCGACGTCCGCCAAAACTCAGCTGGGCGAACTGACGATTCAGGGCACTGTTTTGCGAATGGAGGATTTTCAGAGCCGCCCGAAGTTTCTTTTCTCGCGCGGTTCCGTGCTTGGACTGCTCGGGCTCCTTCCGCTCCTGCGAGAGCTCTATGCCGCGCTGGAGTCCGCAAGAATTCGGGGGCTGAAGCCCCGCGAGATTCGCCTCACAGGGAATACCTCGGAGCTTTCCTTCAAAGGGGTTCCGTTTGGAGAGATCCCCTCGCTCAGCATTGAAAGAGCAGCCGAGCATTTCGGCCGTCTCCCGCGGATCGCGGGAGCTCTCAAGCCTGCGGTGGAGTTCGGTCTGGGCTATCTGCTCTTGGGGCAGGGAACAGGCGAGCTGTCGCAAGGTGAGGAGCAGCGCCTTCGCCTTTCAAAGGTTTTTCGCCGGAGAAAGATCGAATCCGGCCAGATCTTCTTACTGGATGAGCCGAGCCGCGGACTTCACCCGGCTGAGCAAGCGCAGCTTGTTGAGATTTTGCGGCGGATTGTAGCGGCGGGGAACACAATCATCGCCGCCGAGCATAGTGTCATCTTGCTTCGCGGGGCTGATCACATTGTCGAGATGGGTCCGGGTGCGGGGAAGAATGGGGGCACAATAACAGCTGAGGGGAGTCTTCATGTTCTGAAGAGCTCCCCTCGCTTTTCACTGCGCGACTACTTGTAGTGGATCAGGCGGCTACTCTTCCTCGAGAGGCAGCTCGTCTTTCGACTCCACTGGTTGTTTTCTGAGAGGATTCTTCGGCGCTTCCTCCCGCGCTATTTCGTATTTCCCCTGATATGGAATCAGCACAATCGGCAAAGGTCCTGCCTCGACGGGAATATAGTTTGGCCTTTCGTAAAGAAAGTTGCTTACGAGCCAGTCGAGATCGGGATCATCTGCTTCATGTGGGAAAAAGGGACGTGCGGACATATTACAACCTATCTCCTCCATGAGCTTCAGTTCGAACAACCCAATGAAGTATCCAATAAAACCGGCGCTCTTTGGTTTCCCAAGCAGTGCGCGGACGTTGGATACTCCTCCTGCTGGAAATGCCTGCGAGCCCCCTAGCCCGGCCGGATTCATCCCAGTGGAGGTAGTGTCGGAGTTTCCGCCCCGGCGCTTGACGCTTTTCTCGGTAAACGCGGAAGTGCCTGAAAGTCCGATTGAAAGAGGATTCTAATTCGATCAGATCCGTTTAGCGGTGTTTCGCCCGGTCAGGCGGCGGCGCGTTTTGCTCGTTCTTCGAGGAATTTCTTTCCGTGGCCAACTTCGGTGTTGATCGGCATTCCAGATCTGCACATAGGGCATTCCGCTTCATCGAAACTCTCGGCTTCGAAAACACAGAGCGGATAAAACGGCGCTCCGAGAAATTCCGCCGTGACCTGCTTTGGATTGCGATTCGCAATTGCGGCTACGGCGACGACTTGTGCACCAATCTCCCTCACGGCATCGACAGTCTTTTTCGCGCTGCCGCCGGTGTTTGTGATGTCTTCGACGACAAGAACTTTCTTCCCGGTGACGAGCTTGTCGTAGTTGCGCCGGCCTCGAAGCGTCATCCCGTCTTCTGCCGTCTTCTCGGCATACACTCCCAGTATGTCCTTATTCTTGAGGACCGAGAGATGATAGGCGACGAGCTGCGAAAGAATGACACCGCCGATGACCGGGCCGACGACCACATCAACGTCCAGATCCTTCACCTTCTCCGCAAAAAGCTTGCAAAGTTGAAAGGTCTCGCGCGTGTGCGGATAAACAGCGTCCTTATTGATGTACAGATTCAGATGCCGGCCCGAGGTTCCGACTATGTGGCTGTCGGTGATGACCGCGTTTGTTCGTTTCAGGATTTCAAGTACTTGGTTCTCAATGCTCATATCGCCAGCCGGTGAGTGACTCGTATTCGAGGCGGACATCCGCTATTCTCGCGGCGTTTAGCCTAATTTACTCTATGACACAAAATTTCGCAGACCGTTTGCTCGAAGAAATCGAACGCAAAAAAGCCCCCTGTGTTGTCGGATTGGATACTGCTCTTGAGGCGCTTCCCCCGGATTATTTGAAAGGGCTCGATGTTCAACTTTCGAGTCCGCGCCGACTGCTCGCCGATGCGGTTGTGCGATTTAATCGGATGGTGATCGATACGATTGCGGATCTCGTCCCGGCCGTGAAGCCGAATGCAGCGTTCTACGAACGGTATGGGTCAGATGGCGTTCGCGCGCTCGAAGAGACGGTCGCCTATGCAAAATCGAAGGGCCTGCTGGTCATCCTCGATGCAAAGCGTGGAGATATTGGAAACACAGCCGAAGCGTATGCCCGCGCATATTTGAAAACGGAGGTCGCCGATGATTATGCCGGTCAGTCGGCTGATGCGCTCACGATCTCCCCGTATCTAGGCAGCGATACGCTTGAGCCTTTCGTCAAGGAATGTATGGCCTCCGGAACGGGGGTATTTGTCCTGGTGCGAACTTCGAACAAGGGTGCGGGTACTCTTCAGGATCTGAAAGTTGATGGGACGAAGATCTATGAGAAGGTCGCAGACATCGTCTCCGAGCTCGGAAAGCCGCTGATCGGAAAGCGAGGCTACTCGTCCTTCGGCGCGGTTGTCGGCGCGACCTGGCCGGAGGATGCAAAAGTTCTCCGGACCCGGATGAAGCAGACACTCTTCTTGGTGCCTGGATTCGGTGCTCAAGGGGGGGATCTCGACACGGTCCGGGCCTGCTTCGATAAGGATGGGCTCGGCGCGATTGTGAACAGTTCGCGGGGTATCCTCTACCCGGCGGGATCGAACAGCTCGAATTACCGGGAGCTTATTGGGACCTCGTGCGAAAAGTTCGTAAACGATTTACGATCCGCCCTCGGATGGTAATTTTCAAATTCACAAAATGGCTGGCTGCGGCGTTCGTCGTCATCATCGCCAGCCTGGAGGCGTATCAACTCGCGACAGAGGATACGAGCCTGACGAGCGCTTTCGCGAACGCATTCTTCAATAATAATCTTCACGAGATCCGCACTGACGAACTTTTCCGTTCGGGCGAGATGACGACGGATGAGCTTGGCGCAGTCGTGCAGGCGCACAAGATTAAGACCGTGTTTGACCTTCGGCTTACTCCGAAACCGGTGGGCGAAGGGGATATACCCGAAGTGCTCGCTCTCAAGAAACTTCACACCACATATGTGCACGTCCCGCTGAAGGGCTCGAAAGAGATGGCGCTTGATCAGGTTAAGCAGCTGCTCACTGAGATCGACAAAGCCGAGACCCCGGCGTTGATTCACTGTACAAGTGGAACCCATCGAAGCGGCGTCGTTGCTGCGATCTGGATGATGGAGCGCGATAACCTTCCCTATGATGTCGCAATCGAGCAACTTTCTGCGAAGTTCGGTTTCTTCAAAGCTGAGCGTCAGCTGAAGTCGATGGTCGAAGGACATCCCACGATCGATAATATTCTGTGGCGCTACGAGCACGCCAACGAGCAGAAGCCCATCAGCTTTCGTGCCTGGGTGAACGCCGGAATGCCGGGGTAGGGCACCGGCCAGCCGTATTCAGTTTTCCTGAAGGATGGGATTCGAGTCGCGCTTGGTCCGTCCGCGCAACTTGTACTTCGTCCAGACACGCTTTTTCAGGTCAAATACTCCGATGCGGCCGCGCAGGCCGGTTTCCTCGGACCACCTGTTCAGGAATCTGTAAAACTCCTGATTTATTTCTCCGCTTGAGCGCTCAGGATAGTTTGTGGGCAGCCAGCCACTGTAACCGAACAAAGTTGGAAGATTGAGACGATTCGCAACGAGCATCGCGTCAATGTGAAATTGATCGAAGTGCGCAGTCGGCGGCTCTGATGTTCCTAGAACAAACGCCTTTACCCGGAACGGCGGCCGGGGAATCGGCTCGAGCCGCGCAGCTTCGCTCTCTCGGCTCAAGCTGCCTGTGGGAAT
>CAYOAK010000187.1:0-5594 GCA_964401925.1 uncultured Bdellovibrionales bacterium
CGGATGAAACGAAAAATAGTTGGAGAACCGGGGTCGAGGTTCTCGATGCGGCCGTTTAGCGACGCGCCTTCGGCGGTCGAGCGGGGATGAAGTCGCTCAAGGCGAGGAAGGCGATTCCGAGCGCAAATGCCACAACCGCTGCAAACCGCCAGAGGGCGGTGAGCATCTCCAGTCCGACATTCCGGAAGCCGCCGTGCATCGCGCCCACCTGCCAATCGGCCAAGTACGTAGCGCCGATGAGTGGAACGAGCGCCAAAACAATTCCGGCGCCATGCGAATCGCTGTTCGGCCGCGCCGTTGGCGTGCGGCATGCCAACCAGTAGACTGAAATCGTGGCACTGAGATTGCCAATCAGCACGTACAGCAGATTGCGATCCCAGGGAACCGAGCAAGCCAGCTGGATCCCCGCGTAAATCGTCGAATAGAATGCGATCATGGCAAAGCCTGCGCGCATAGAACCTGTCCTCCTCGAATGAAATGACTGAATCGACTGCGTCGCCGCAGTAGATTCAGCCTGCCGTTGTGAGGAAGTGAACCGTTATCCGCCGGTGTGTCTCGGCGCAGAAAAATGCACCGAAACGCAACGGATCAATACTCTGAATTGAACGGAAAGGAGCGGGCGTGAAGCCGCGGCCCTCTTAGCACGAAGAGGGGGAAAGGGCTATTCGGCGCCCTCGTCGGCGTCATCAGTATCGCCGATCTCAAGCCGCAGTTGTTTCAGCATCTTCGATGGCCCTTGTGTCGCATCGAGCTGCAGAATATCGGCGCCGAAACGTCGAAGGACATCGATCACATAGAGATCCAGATCGAGCGCGCGCTGAATTTTCTTCAACATCCTGCCATGCTCGATCTCAAGCGCTGAGCCAAAGAGGAGCCCCTTCCGCTCCCGGTGCGACGCCTGGTTCATTTGGCGGTAGTACGACTGAAATACCTCACGGCCCGGTTCGAGACAGGTCTCAACTATCGTCACCGAAACCTTTTGCTGAGTCGCTCGCTTGTACAGCATCAGCGACTGAAGGATCGATCTCGGGAAGCCGTCGATGAGCAACACATCCTCCGGGGCATTGAAGACGAGATTCAAAAACTCCTCTTCGATTCCGGGGAGCAGCTCTCCAGAGCGATAGTAGCGCTCCTCGTCCTTCTTGATATCTGCTCGGACCTTGACGAGATCGCGAACGTGGAAGACGGGGGCGCTCAGCCGGCGAGAGACCTTCTCGATCAATTTGGATTTGCCGGAACCGGGAATCCCCAGGAAGGCGAGAATCTCCCGCTCGCTCGTCGCTGCGAGTAACTGATTGTTGTAGATGAAGGAGCCGAGCTCGCTTGCGACCTCCGGATCGGGGAGCTCAAACGCGCGCTTCCTGTAGTCGTTCAGGGCAGCTTGCAGGGCCTCGACCTCCGGATTCCGCTCCGGCGGATCAAAGCTCGACGGCCGCTTTTTCTTTCCCTCTTTTTCCTCGCCCGCCATGCGGGATTCGATACAGGGAGAAGAGTGCCGACTCAAGAGGGCATCTAATGCACTGTCTGGCGAGCCTCCTCCCGATCGGTGTGGAGCTTGGAGCCGTCGGTCTCGAAGACCATCTCCCCATCCCGGATATCGACCTTCACCACTGAGCCGTCCCGAATGGTTCCCGAGATCATCGCCCTTCCGAGAGCGGTCTCTACCCGGCGTTGAATGAAGCGCTTCAACGGCCGTGCTCCAAATGCGGCGTCGTAGCCGTTCTGCGCGACAAAATCGATCGCTGCCGGTGAGAAGTTCAGATGGATCTGCCGATCCTCAAGCCGCTTCTCCAGACTCTTGAGCTGGAGCTCCACGATGCCTCTGATTTCCGTCAGATGCAGCGGCTTGAACAGAACCACGTCATCAATCCGGTTTAAGAACTCCGGACGGAAGTGCAAGCGAAGCTCCCCGATGACCTTTTGCCGGGTCGCCTCGGTCAGCTCGCCTTCGGGAGAGATCCCTTCGAGCAGCGTATGCGCTCCGATGTTCGAGGTCATGATGATGACAGTGTTCTTAAAGTCCACCGTTCGCCCGAGCGAGTCGGTGACCCGGCCATCGTCAAGGATCTGCAGCAAGACATGGAAAACGTCCGAGTGTGCCTTCTCACATTCATCAAACAGAATAACGGAATACGGCTTTCTGCGAACGGCCTCGGTGAGCTGACCGCCTTCCTCGTACCCGATGTAACCCGGAGGTGCTCCGAGCAATCGGGAAACGGAGTGCTTCTCCATGTACTCGCTCATGTCGATCCGAATCAGATTCTCTTCGGAGTCGAAAAGCGCCGCAGCGAGCGTGCGAGCGAGCTCGGTCTTTCCGACGCCCGTCGGCCCTAGGAACAGGAACGAGCCGATGGGACGCTTCGGATCTTTGATCCCCGCGCGAGCACGCAGAACTGCGTCCGCGACCACAGTCACCGCTTCGTCTTGGCCGATTACGCGTTGATGGAGAATCTCGTCGAGGCGAAGCAGCTTCTCGCGCTCACCTTCAACAAGGCGAGTCACCGGAATCCCGGTCCAACGGGCGACGATCTCCGCGATATCCTCTTCGCTTACTTCTTCGCGCAGAAGCCTTGCGGTGCCTTGCTTATCGAGCAGCGCCTTCTCCTCTTCACCAAGCTTCTTTTGAAGATTCGGGAGCTTCCCGTGTTTCAGTTCTGCCGCCCGATTCAGATCGTACTTCCTCTCAGCCTCTTCGATGTCGTGCTGGAGGCGCTGAATCTCTTCACGCACCGCGCGCACGCGCATGATTGAACTCTTCTCAGCTTCCCACTGAGCTTTCATGCCGGACTGCTTCTCTCGAAGCTCAGCAAGCTCCCGGCGGATCTCCTCCAGCTGATCTTTGCTCGCCTTGTCGGTCTCTTTCTTCAGAGCCGCCTCTTCAATCTCGAGCTGCAGCATTCGGCGGGTCACCTCGTCGAGCTCTGCGGGCATGGAGTCGATCTCCGTGCGGATCATCGCACCGGCTTCATCCATGAGATCGATCGCCTTATCCGGCAGAAAACGGTCTGAGATGTAGCGGTGGGAGAGGACTGCTGCGCTCACCAGCGCACTGTCCAAAATTTTCACCCCGTGGTGGAGCTCAAAGCGCTCCTTCAAACCACGGAGGATCGAGATTGTGTCCTCGACCGTCGGCTCATCAACTTGAACCGGCTGAAATCTTCTTTCGAGCGCGGGATCTTTCTCCACGTGCTCACGATATTCATCAAGTGTTGTTGCTCCGATGCAGCGCAGCTCTCCTCGTGCGAGCATCGGCTTCAGCATATTTCCCGCGTCGAGCGCCCCATCGGTCTTTCCGGCTCCAACCACGGTATGCAGCTCGTCGATAAAGAGGATGATTTTACCGTCCGAGTTCTTTACCTCGTTGAGGACGGCCTTCAGACGTTCTTCGAACTCCCCACGGAACTTCGCGCCCGCGACGAGCGAACCCATATCAAGAGCAAAGACGGCGTCCTCTTTCAAACCTTCCGGAACATCCCCGCGCAAAATGCGCTGTGCAAGCCCTTCGACGATGGCGGTCTTTCCGACACCGGGCTCCCCGATGAGTACCGGATTGTTCTTCGTCTTGCGGGAGAGAATCCGGATCACACGCCGGATCTCGGCGTCTCGTCCGATTACAGGATCGAGCTTTCCGCTTCGCGCTTCGGCCACCAGGTCGCGGCCGTACTTTGACAGTGCTTCGTAGGTGGCTTCCGGATCGGCGCTCTGCACACGCTGATTGCCTCGCACGTCGCTCAGGGCGGAGAGAAAATTGTCGCGCTTCACGCGAAACACTTCGAACAGCTTTCCAGCAGACGTGCGTGGGCCTTCATCGATCAACGCGAGGGCGAGATGCTCGACGGAAACGTATTCGTCTTTAAGTCTCTTCGCTTCTGCTTCAGCGGCGGCGAGAAGTTTATTCAGCCGCTGCGTTACGTAGATCTTTCCCGCTTCGGCTCCAGGTCCGCTTACTTTCGGCCGGCGCTCCAGCTCGCCGCGAAGCTCTGCGCGCATGGCTTCGACAGCCACTTCCATCTTTTTTAGGAGACGCGGTACAAGTCCATCTTCTTTCGAAAGGAGCGCAAACAGCAGGTGCTCGCCATCGACTTCCGCATGTCCGAATCGGACCGCTGTCGATTGAGCTTCCTGAAGCGCTTCCTGGCTTTTTTGTGTGAGTTTATTTGCATCCATAGGCTCACCATAAGTAAGCACGGATTGGGCGCTATGCCAGCAATCGTTCAGGGTCTCGGGCGAAAGTTCGAGATTCTCTGAAGATCTTCGTAAAGCTTCCGCTCTTCGGCAGAAGGGTTCTTGGGCACAACTACTGTGAGCTCCACGAGGGCATCACCCCGCTCTCCATCGGCTTTGATGAACCCCTTAGCACGGAGCCGAAGGAATTGGCCCCCTTGTGAGCCCGGCGGGACATTCACCGTAACCGACCCATCCGGCAGCTCCACTGGAACCTTTGCTCCCAGGACCGCCTCCCATGGGGCGACCGCGAGGGACACCTTCAGGTTATAAGCGTCGTCCATCTCGTAATGGGGATGGGACATGAGTTTTACGCGGAGCCGCAGCTCCGAGCTGAGCCGTCCTTCGCCGCTCTTCGAGCTTCCAGAGAGACGGATTACTCCGCCATCCTTCAACCCAGCGGGGAGGGTGATCTGAAAAGTGCGCACAGACCGGCTCGGTGCCCCCGAGCCGTTCGCCTCGGTCTGCTCGAGTTGAATGCTCTTCTTCCCTCCGCGGTAAAGCTCCTCGAGGCTGAGGGGCAGCTCAATCTCTTGCGGAGCAGCTTCCTGACGGGGCCGTGGCCGCGCCTGTCCACGCATGTTCGAGAAGATGTTCTCGGCGCCTCCGCCGGCGGCGGCGTTCTGATACTCGCGCATCCCCGGACCGGGTCCGCCGGGTCCACTCGCTCCGCCGAAGAGCATCTCGAAGAAGTCGCTAAAGCCCCCGCCAAACGAGAAGGTTTGTCCCCCCGCGCCGAAGGGGCTTCCTTGTCCGCCGTACGGGTTCCCGCCGGTGAACATCTGCTCCCAACCAGGGGGAGGGCGGAAATCTTGACCGGCACGATTGTTCGAGCCGAGGAGATCGTAGCGCGAGCGCTTCTCAGGATCTTTTAGAACCTCGTACGCTTCGCTCAGTTGCTTGAACTTCTCCTCAGCATCTTTCGTTTTGCTGACATCGGGGTGATATTTGCGGGCGAGCCTGCGGTAAGCTTTCTGAATCTCCTCGGGCTTCGCCTTCTTATCGACGCCGAGGGTTTTGTAATAGTCCTGAAACTGAACAGCCACTTATTCGCTCTGTGATAATCACTCTGTAACTTGAATTCCTCGAAAAACGTAAGCATCTCGGAGGGTAGTGTCAAAAGCGGTCATCCTGTGGCGCGCTTTCGTAGACTTGTCGTGCGAGAGATTCCGATTACGCCCCCGATGACAGCTTCAGCGGCGGGAATACCACGTCGCTTCGCGGTTATCTCGACTGTCCTTAACGAGGCCGGGGGGATCACTGACTGGCTCGAAGCTCTTGCACATCAGAGCCGCCTTCCGACTGAAGTCATTGTTTGCGATGGCGGCTCCCAGGATCGGCCCGGCAAAGGTGAACCACCCTCCTAAGAG
>CAYOAK010000187.1:5604-8023 GCA_964401925.1 uncultured Bdellovibrionales bacterium
TCGCACCCGGATCTTCCCGTCGCCGTGGTTGTTGAGCCGGGCGCATCGATCGCTCGCGGACGAAACATTGCTGCAAAGCATGCAGTGAACGATCTGCTCCTCTTTTCAGATGCCGGCTCTTTTCCTGAAGCAGACTGGGCAAAGAACCTGCTTCAACCGCTTGAGGCGTCAAACCCCGCGCTCTACGTGATGGGCGTTTCGGTGCCGGAGGCGGAATCGATGATCTCGGCGGCCGTTGCAAAGTTGATTCTCCCCGCGCCGGGGGATGGTGCCGTCTATCTTGCATCTGCAAGATCGATGGCCGTTCACCGCTCAGCGTACGATCGCGTCGGCGGATTTCCGGAGGAGCTGTCGTTCGCGGGTGAAGACACGCTCTTCGGCATCAGGATGAAGGAGAGCTTTCCGGATAAGATCGGTTTTGCTCCTGACGCGGTGGTTCGGTGGAGGGTGCCTCGAAAGATTCGCTCTCTCTGGAAGATGCTCTTTCGGTACGCAAAGGGGGATGCGGAGGCCGGGCTGTTTTATGGCGCCTACGTGACACGGCTGACTGAGTTTGGATCAATGGCAGTTGGGGGAGTCTTCTTTACCTACTGGAGCAGACGTTGGTTGCTGGGCAACGAAAACGGTGCGGCGATAATCGCTTTGGCTTCGTTGTTCTTCATGCTTGCGCCGCTCGCGGGGTATTTTGGTGTGCTGCGGGGATTTGGAATTGTGGAGCGGATTGTCGCTCCGCTCATTCTGATCACTGCACAAACCCTTGGGTTCCTCTCGGGAGTTGTGCGGGGGCTTCGCGATCGGAGCTGAGCGAAGATTTGTGGGGCAAGCTGCTTTACGACCTTTAACGATCTCGCCAGGCGGACAGGAGGAGGGCAAGTCCCCCTGTCTTTCCGGCAAGCTGTAACCATGTGGCTTAGTTTCCCGCGGTGAGTTTTCGCGCGGCGCCCTTGGCCATCCGCAGCTCAGCCGGGACGTAGCCGATTCGGAAGTGCAGGGGCATGCGCGCAAAAGTCCTTTCGGGAAGTGCCGTCTGCAAGTCCCGGCACCAGCTCCGGAACGTTGCGCGATACGTATACAGGTCCGCGACGCAGGCGACATTCCAATACTCCTCCGCCTGCTCTTCGGAAAAATTCGAAAGCGTCGTGAAGAATTCGTCGATCCTTCGACTGCTGAGCCGGTTTTGGCTGAGAGACGAGAGTATCGTCGGGACCGTTGCGACAGTGACGGGGATGGCCGTGCCGTTTGCCGTAGACCCGAGTCCGAATGTCAACGTGTACGGAACCGGCGGAAAGTCCGAGCAGGTTTTCCGCAGTACGAGGACCATCCACGTATTCGGAACCATTACATTTTGGTTCAACCCGTAGATGATCGAGATCGACTTCCCCGAGAGGAAGGACGACGCGATCGTTTTTTGCGGCGTCGCCAAATATGGCGACGGGAGCGCGCCGGAGAAGTCGACGCACGGCGCGGGCGTTCCTTCGAACTGCGCTGCCGCCGCCCCCACATTACTCGTGGCCAGCATGAATCCGAACGTCCCGCGCTCGGTAAGCGAAGAAAGCCAGAACGTCGGTGCGTCGATCGCGTCTGCGATCTCATCAGTCAGAAACGCCGGAGGTAGGCCGAAGCGCTCGGTAACGGGGATTCGCCCTGAGTAGACCCCTTGCCAATAGGGTCGAGCACCGGGCGTTCCAGTGAGTTCGACGATCTCCTGACCGACCTCGTCGAGGAATTCGTTGAGCAGCCTCGCCTCGGAGGCCGGAGACAGCAGTGACTTCCAAGCGCCTGCCTGGCAGGCGTCGGCCCCAAGTTCGGTGCAACTCACATCGGTGAGAGCGATTGCGCCCGCACTTTTGACCAGCGCGACGAGCGGCTTTTGGTCGGACAATTGAAATGCCCAACTGGCACCGGTGTCCGCCCCGGGAAACACGCGGGCCACGAGATCGGCGTGGTTGCCTACGCGGGGCAGGAACTCGGCATCCAAGCCGGGTGCGACCCGCATGTTGACCGCCGAAATTGGCTTTGGTCGCGTGACGACCACTCCGCGCAAGAAGAAGCCTGCGCGGGCGACCGGCGGCGTGAGCATCACCTCGGGGGTTTCGTCGCCTGACCCGTGGAGGGGAAAGTATGCTCTCAACCCGCAGGCCGGATTTGCGATCAGATCGAGACCGCCGCACAGCCGTTTCCAGTACGGTGCGATCTGAACCTGGTCAAGCTTCCAGATGACGGCGAGTAGCTCTTCGACTTCGGCGATGAGCTCCTTGCTTGGCTCGCTTCGGTCAATTTCCAGCGTTGGCACCGCTTCGCTCGTCCCTTGGACGACGTTCAAATCCGTCCAGGCAGGAGCCGCCTTGTCGCGGCTGACGAAGAGCGCAATCGGACGCACAATGTCCGTTCCAGATTTCCAGCTCCAGACCTCGCCCCC
>CAYOAK010000188.1:0-8021 GCA_964401925.1 uncultured Bdellovibrionales bacterium
ATCGTTTTTGCAGGTCCGCTCTTCAATCTGGTTTCTGCGTTTTTCTTCATCGCGCTGGCGATCTTTTGCTACGGCGATGAGAGCCTCGAGGAGAGTGCGCTGATCGGGAAAATTGGAGCGGGTTCGCCCGCCGAGCAGGCCGGCCTGAAGTCCGGAGATCTCGTTCGGAAGCTCGATGGCGTCGCGATTACCAAATGGGAAGAGCTCGCCGATCGGATGCATCACGGCACTGGTGCACCCGTTCAGGTCACCATCGCACGGAAAGGACCGGACAAGGTCGTTGAAGAGATCGAGCTGACCGTCACTCCGCAGAAGAAAAAGCTTCCGCCCACCGGTAAGGAGGTGCTGCTGATTGGCGTGAGCCCTCACATAAATCACCGGGATGTCGGCGCGCTGGAGTCACTGACGCTCGCAGGAAAGTGGGTCTACTTTACGACGGCCGGAACCCTCGAGGGTCTGATCGGAATGTTCATCGGAAAGGTCTCGCCGAAAGAGCTTGCAGGGCCGCTGTTTATTTTCGACGTTGCCAGCGAGCAGGCGCAGAGGGGATTTGAGTATGTGCTTTCTTTCATGGCGCACCTCAGTGTGAGTCTCGCCGTTTTGAACCTGCTGCCCATTCCAATTCTCGACGGCGGTCACCTGCTGTTTTTCCTTCTCGAGGCGATCTTGGGGCCGGTCTCGATGCGTAAGCGTGAGATCGCCAGCCAGATCGGTTTGGCATTCTTGCTGCTCCTCATGGGAGTCGCCCTGACGAACGACTTCCGGCGCGCGAGTGAGCCGAAGCAGAAGCCGGAGATCGAATGGAATAGCGACTCGAAGCAGAGCCAGGAAGGAGTGAAGCCTCCTGAAGCACCCCAGCCGCAACCAAATTGATTCTCGCCCTTGATACCGGTTCAGACCTCGCATCAGTAGCGTTAGGCGATCAGACGGGCATTCTTTCGTTCGCCGTGATGCAGAAAAAGCGCAGTGCCGAAGGGTTGCTTGGGGCAATCGATGAGATGCAGCGGAACTACTCCGCCGAATACGGCGCGGTCTCCACAATCGCCCTCAATATCGGCCCGGGAAGCTACACCGGAATAAGGGTCGGACTCGCGCTCGCGCAAGGCCTCTCGATCGCGAAAGATCTGCCTGTGACCGGAGTGAGCTCCTTGTTGATCCGCCTGCTCTCAGGAAGCCCAGCGGCGGGAGATTACGACGCAGCGATCCCGTCGCGCGAGGGCGAAGTGCTCTACTCTCGGTTTCGACTTTCCCCGGGCGCGGGCCAAACTTTTGATATCGTTGAGCTTGAACCGATAACGGCGCGCAGCACGAGCAGCGCTTCGGGCCGTGATACGGATGCCCGCGATCTCGTGCGAACCGTGCTGACGGTCGGACGCTGCGATAGCTCACAGTATCTAGTCGTTCCGCCTGGCGCGCCGATATCCGCACTCTATGGCAAGCCGGTGCAGGCGAAGACCCTTGCCGAGCGTGGCGTAAGCATTCAAGCACTCTCATAGCCCCGCGTGGGTCTCTTCTGTTCCTCGTTGACTCCCATGGCACGTTCCAGTAAACTTCCTCTCACTGCCTCTCGGCAGCCAATCCACACACTTTTAAGTACCCTGTAATATCTATCTTTCATCGGCCAAAGCCTGCGCCCCGTGTGAGCCGGTACTCCCGAAAACCATTATTTTTATCCCTATGGATACTCTCAACCTCACTGAACTTAAGAAGGCGAGCATCACCGATCTGACGAAGCTCGCGCATGACTACAACATCGAAGACATCGCTTCGCTCCGGAAACAGGATCTGATCTTTGCTGTCCTCGGCGCTCAGGCGGATCAGGACGGACAGGTCTTCGGTGACGGAGTCATCGAGATTCTTCCGGACGGCTTCGGCTTCCTCCGTTCACCGGACTACAACTATGTTCCGGGTCCGGATGATATTTATGTCAGCCCCGCACAGATCCGGCGCTTTGGTCTCCGGACTGGAGATACGGTGTCGGGCCAGATTCGACCGCCGAAAGAGGGCGAGCGTTATTTCGCGCTGCTCAAAGTCAACGAGATCAATTTCGAGCCGGCTGATCAGCTGCGCGAAAAGACCCTCTTCGACAATCTGACTCCCCTCTATCCGAACCGGAAGATCCGGCTTGAGCGCGAGCCCGAGCATTATTCTCCCCGCATCGTCGATCTGATGTGTCCGATTGGATTCGGGCAGCGTGCGCTGATCGTCGCGCCGCCACGGACCGGTAAGACGGTTCTCATGCAAGAGATCGCGAACTGCATCACCCGGAACCATCCGGAAGTCGTGCTCATCGTTCTCCTGATCGATGAGCGGCCGGAAGAGGTGACCGACATGGCCCGCAGTGTAAAAGGCGAAGTCGTCAGCTCGACCTTCGACGAACAAGCACATCGCCACGTTCAAGTTGCAGAGATGGTCATCGAGAAGGCGAAGCGCCTCGTTGAGCATAAGCGCGACGTCGTGATTCTGCTCGATTCTATCACTCGTCTTGCGCGAGCGTACAACGCTGTTCTCCCTGCGAGCGGCAAGATTCTCTCCGGCGGTGTCGATGCAAATGCACTGCACAAGCCGAAGCGTTTTTTCGGCGCTGCAAGAAACATCGAAGAGGGCGGAAGCCTGACAATCATCGGCACGGCGCTCATTGAAACCGGCTCGCGGATGGACGAAGTTATCTTCGAAGAGTTTAAGGGCACCGGTAACATGGAGCTCGTTCTCGATCGGAAGATCTCCGACCGCCGGATCTTCCCGGCGATCGACATCAATAAGTCCGGAACCCGGAAAGAAGAGCTGCTGACCTCGGATACCGAGCTTCAGCGGATCTGGCTGCTTCGCAAGGTTCTCAATCCGTTAAATACCGTCGATGCGATGGAGTGGTTGAAGGACAAGATGAAGGGCACCAAGGGGAACAAAGACTTCTTGGATATGATGAAGGGATAGGGGAGGGGGGCGGCAAGTTCCCCCTGTAATTCATTCATCCCTTGAGGCACGATGCCGTTTATGAGCGGCAACGCTGGAATTCTTGGAACGATCCTCCCGAATCTCACTCACGAGCTAAAGACGCCGCTCCACAGTATTCTCACGCTCGCGCAATTGCTTCTGACCGAAGCGGATGGTCCGCTCTCCGAAGAGCAGAAGAAGCAAATTTCGATGATCGTCCGGAACGGCGATCTCCTGCTCGAGCTGATTACCGACCTCCTGCAATATTCCAGTCTCGAATCGAGAACTCGTTCGCTTGTCGTCGAAGAGTTCAGTCCCGAGGCTCTGTTCGACGCCGTGTGCGATGCGATTCAACCGCTCGCCGAGAAGAACCAAGTTATCTTGGAACGCGAGTATCGGAGTCTACCGGAAACCTTCGTCAGTGATCGAACGTTGCTCCGTCAGATAGCTCACAACCTGGTCGCAAACGCCGTAAAATTCACCCCTGCCGGCGGTGTCGTCTATCTCTTCGGCGACGCCGCGCCGGACGGAGGACTCAGCATCGAAGTTGTCGATTCCGGAATCGGAATCCCGCCCGAGGTGCAGAAGCGGATCTTCGAGGAGTTTTACCAAGCCGAGAGCGGTGAAGCGCGCCGCTTCGGCGGCGTCGGGCTCGGGCTGTCGCTGGTACGCTCAGCAAGTGCGGCGTTAAAAGGAAAGATCGAGCTTCGCAGCGAAGACGGGCAGGGGAGCCTGTTCAAGGTTGTGCTCCCGACGCTCGAGTCCGAACTGAAGAAACCGAGGGTGCTCATCGTTGAAACGGATCCCGTGTTACGGCTGATCTTCGAGCAGCTCTTCCGCTCGAACCGGTTCGAGTGCAAAATTGTGATCAATCGGACCGAGGTTCTTGAACTGCTCACCACGTGGCATCCCGGTCTGATCCTGCTCGATGTTCCGATAGAGAATTCTTTGCCCGACTATTCGCTCCTTCAGGAGCTGCGTTCGCACGCTGCTTCGGCGCAGCTGCCGATCATTCTCGTGTCCGCACTCGATGGCCCCAAGGAACGGGCGAGCGGATTTCAATCCGGAGCCTCGGATTATCTTGTTAAGCCGTTCGACAACGCAGAGTTGCTCGCACGCGTGCGAAGCTCGCTTCGGCTCTAGTCGTGATAGTCGCCGATCCAAAAATTGCTCCACCTGCCGTTGCGGAAGAAAAAGACGAGCCGATCGCTGTTGTTCAACCGTAAGCTGAACGGCAGCCCCTCTGGTATCGGACTGAATTTTGCCGCCAGGAACGGTCCTTTGATCGAATGCAGATCGCCCATCCCCCCGAGACGTTGCTCAAGCTCGACCGGATTCTGTGATGAGGTGATGATCCGGAAAAATTCCCGGGCTTTCCCGCGCTCACTCTCGTTCAGCTTTACACCGCTGCGAATCTCTCCGGAGAGGATCTTCCAGGCGTCGTCTCCCGGACGCACTCTCCCTTCGAGTTCACTTTCGGCGAGCGGCGCGCGTAGCGCTGCTCGATCCGCTGAAGCGGTTGCTGGGGCCTTCGGCTGCGAATCCGCCGGAGATGGTGGGGCGCCCTGACGCTCACCGCGCCGTACCGGCACCGGCTCATCGGGCATCGGCTCGTACTTTAGGATTCTCTCCTGCCGTGTTCCCGGCTTTCGGCCCGGTAGCTCAGCGGGATCAGCTTTTCCTCCGCCGTTTGTGCCGTTGCCTTTTCCTTCATTAGCGGCCGGCGGCACCGTACCGTTTTGGGGCTCGGGCGCGGGCAACGCGGGCTTCGGCGGTAACACAGTCGCGCGCGGCTGCCGAGCTTGAAATTGGCGCTTCACCTCCTGTGCTTTCGGCAAGAACCCGAAGACGACTCCGAACGCGACTCCGGTCGCTGTGTCCACGAGCACCTGTATCCCGTCGGTGTCGCCGCCATTCCAGCTTCGCCGGGCCTGCTCGTGCGCGGAAAGAGCAACGGCAGCAAATCCGCCGGCACTGCCGCTCATGAGGTGACTATGCAGGCCATAGCGGCCAAGCGTCCTTTCCGTTTCCTCGACCAGCTCGCGGCGGAGAGCTTGGCGGCTCATCCGGCCCAGCTCCTCGATCCCCACTCGGCGCTCCAGTGAGTCAAAGACTGCCCTTTGAAAAGGGTTTGTTAGCAGATCACGCATCCCCTCAACTGAAAGGCGCTCTTCGACTCCCTGCGTGGCGACACGCCTCACTGAGTTGCGAAGCGAGCCTGCAGCGATGCCTCCTCCCATCATCCCGGCGGGGAGAGCAATCGCTTCGAGTGCCACATCAATCCAGAGAAATTGCGCGCGGTAGCTTGCTCCATCGATAGCGAGTTTGAGTGAGGTCTCCGAAGCAAGAGTAACGGCGCCGATGCCAAGCGCTCGCACAAAAGCTGGAGTCGATCTGCCGCGCGTTCCGATCAGCATCGCGAGGTTCACTGCAAGTGCAGCGTTCTGACCGGCGGCGCGCCCAACATCCAATTTCTGGTTAATCGCCGCGCCGGCTGAGATATCCGAAACATGAAGAAGCGCATCCGAAAGTTCGTCGACAATTCGAGGATAGCTCTCCGGCGTGTGTGAGCGGATCGCTGCGGCGAGAGCGCTTGATTTCTCGGCGGCAGAAACCTCCTCGCGGACTCCCGAGATCAACGGGGCGAGCAAGCCACTTTTCGCTTCCGAGATCAATCGCCGGCTGCGCTCGGCGTGATCGAAAGTGCTTGGAAGGCCGGGGTCGAGTTGATCCAGTCGCAGGTTGATTCCGCGACTGTCAGGGAAACGCTTACGAATCACTGCGGTTAGGCGGCTATCGTTGCTCGCTCCCGAAGTGAGAATCATCGCACCCTGGTACTCTTGGGCGCTCAAGCTCGCCAGCAGGCCCATCATTTCGGCCTCAGTCGTCTCTCGCCTGCGGAGCGCTCGCTGAATGCGAGCGGACGCGGAACGGAATCCCAGCTGCGCGAGGCTGAGGAAATCCATCAGGTCGAGCTGATCCGGGAATGATTTCATCACCGCATCACCGAAATTGATTTTCGCCACACGACTGAATGCGGCATCGATGCGAACTTTATCCTCGCCGCTCTGTCCCGCCATGAGGACCTCAAACGCTTTCCACCGATCTCCGCCCTCGCGAAGAAGCTGGGCGAGCCCCAGCGCCCGTTCGCTGTGTGAGTCGCCTTGCATCAGAAATTGAAAACGTTGGCGTCCGTCCTCGCCATAGAGGCGTTGCATCATTATGCCGAACGGCTCTTTGCTTGCCTGCGCGTGGCGCAAGCTCACCTGAACGAGATCCTGTGGAGAACGCTGGCGGAGTAACGCGAAGAGGCGTTCGCGCTCTTCCAAGGATCCCACGCCGCGTGGGATTTCCATCAACAGGTCGGCGGCAGTATCACCGCGGAGAATTGCTCTTGCTTGTTCGAGTCGATCGCGCGGCAGCATCGAATTGAGCTGATCATAAAGGTTGCGCTTTGTGGACGGCTTTATCTGATTCTCGATGAATCGCTCCGCGGCCTTCAGGTCCGTCAAATGCATACTGCGCATAAGCGTCAGGATGCCGGCGTCCGGATCGGCGGTGAAGCTCCCTGCTGCGCGGTAGAGCTTGAGGCCGTTAATCTCGGGGGAGTTTGATTGGCCGCGCAGGAGCAAGGCAACGGCGAGCCGTGCGTCGGATTCCGGGAGACGGCGGACGAGGTCTTCTTCAAGAGTGATCCCGTACAGTTTGGAATAGACCCTTCGATAGCCTTTAATCGTATCTGGATCGCCGAACTCGAAGAAACGGAGCAACGGATTCGCGGGGAGGCTTTTCCCAAGATTGACGTGCACGATATTCGCGTTCGCAACGAGATCGGAATATGCGAGTGCTGCGTCTCGAATCGCAGCAATTACAGGCATCGCAGTTGGAGTTCCGGCCGGGTCTTTCAGCCGTTCGGCGTAGAGCTTCTCGATCGTGTCGCGGTATTGAGACAGGAGCTTGGCTTCGTTCGATTGATCGAGCTCGACGAGGAGCTTTAACGTCTCCTTTCGCGTTGCTTGATAGAGGGTGGATTCGGAGACAATTGTGCTCGCAAGCCCGAAGGCCTCGCGCGGCGTCTGCTGAAGCGAGGCGTTGAACGCCTGCTTCTGATCGACAGATAATTGTTCCGGCGGCGGCATAGAAAAACTCCAAGTGTTATGCGGGATTGGCTCCTCGTTGCAGCCCGGCGGAGTGCTCAGGGGGGGCCGCGGACACCCGCCCCAAACCAACTTAAGTTTCATGAGTAAATCCGGTGGGATATGATTCGCCGATTCGACACAGCACCGAAGCGGGTGAATCCCCCGTTAGCGCCCTACGTCCTTGTTGCGGCTAAGGTCGCTGGGAAACTAAGGTTGCCGACTATGTCCGAAAAGCCGTTGATCCTCGTAGTCGATGACACCGACGACGCACGCTACGCCCTCGAAAAGTTGTTGAAGCACAACGGCTATGACGCGATCGGGACGGGTAGTGGGGAGGAAGCTCTCGCTCTCGCTCGCTCACGTTCTCCGAAGCTCGTGCTGCTCGACGTGATGATGCCCATAATGGACGGTTACGAAGTCGCGAAGCGCTTCAAGTCGGATAGTGAGCTGCGTTTCATTCCGGTCATGCTCGTCACTGCTCGCGACGCGCTCGAAGATGTCGTTCGCGGACTGGATGCCGGTGCGGACGATTACATCGCGAAGCCTTTCAAAACCGAAGAGCTCCTTGCGCGAGTTCGGGCTGCGCTCCGGCTGCACGAGCTCTACGAGGAGCTGCGTTCGACGACAGAACGGAACACTTCGCTCGTGGCGCTCGTGAGCCAGAACTACGACTTCAAGAATATCATCGGGCAAAGTCCGCAGATGAAAAAAATCTTCTCGTTGCTGGAGAAGGTTTCTCAGGCGGAATCTCCCGTGCTGATTAACGGTCCCTCGGGAACGGGCAAAGAGCTTGTTGCGCGTGCGATTCATTTCAACTCGCCGCGGAAAGGCGAAGCGTTCATTGCCAGAAATTGCGCTGCATTTAATGAAAATCTGCTTGAGTCTGAGCTGTTCGGGCATATGCGCGGTTCGTTCACGGGCGCGGTCAAAGATCAGAAAGGGGTGTTC
>CAYOAK010000189.1:0-8006 GCA_964401925.1 uncultured Bdellovibrionales bacterium
TGAACCCACGACCCCCGGAATCACAATCCGATGCTCTAACCAACTGAGCTACACCCACCAAGTGCGGCTTAAGCCTATGTCAGCTTAAACCAGAGGCGGGAATTTACAGGTCACACCCTCTCTGTCAATTCGGAGCAATGTCCCTAGCGTCGTACGGCGATCAGTCCGCCGCTACACTCGATACTTCCCTCAATTTCCAACCGGGAGATCTCGGCCAAAAGCTTCTCCGGTTGGGTGCTCAAAACACCCAAAAGGTCGTCAAAGCTCAGCGCGCCTTCCCTCCGCAAAATGCGCACTATCTCGGAGACAGATTTGTTTACGTCGTTCGAGCATAATTCGGGCGCCGTCGGCCTTGGCAGAAACTCGGCCAGATCGCTCAGCGACGTCAACGGACGCGCTCCATCTTTCAGCAGCTGATTCGTTCCGAATGCCCGAGGAGAGAAAACACCGCCGGGGACCGCAAAGACCTCCCTGCCCTGCTCTGCGGCTACACGCGCGGTGATCAGCGACCCGCTCTTTTCACCGGCTTCGATTACGACGGTCGCCAAAGCGAGGCCGCTGATGATCCGGTTACGCGCGGGGAAAAATCCTTTGAGCGGTGCAGTGTCGAGGCCCGCCTCGCTCACAACCGCACCGCCCGCGCGGACAATCTCATCTGCGAGTTCCCGATGATCTGCCGGGTACACATTGAGGACACCACTCCCGAGCACCGCGACTCCCGGGCTGATCGCCCGTCCTTCACGGCATGCCCTCAGAGCGCCGCGGTGCGCAGCGGCGTCACACCCATATGCCAGTCCGCTGATCACAGCCGCACCCGAACAGCTGACTTCATACGCGACCTGCTCGGCAAACTCTCGAGACTCACGCGAGGGTGCACGGCTGCCGACGATGGCGATCGCTACGGCTCCGAGGGCTCTCTTGAGGTCTCCTCTTACGTAGAGCAGATCCGGCGGACCGGGGATTGTTCGCAGAAGCGGCGGATAGGTTGCACTGAGCACCGGAATCGGAGTCACCGCACCTTGTTTGGCCCGCGAGAGAATAGCCCGGGCACTGTGGAATGAACTGTCAGTGAGCACCTCTCTGAGCTGTTGAATATCCGGCGGTCCCAGTTCACTGACCGCGCCAAATCTCGTGGGCCCCTCCACCCGACGCCGCCGCCGCTCGGCCAGATAGGCGAGGGTGAAGAGAGTTAGATATTCGCCATCCGTCTCAGCATCGGCCCTTTCAGAATCTGTCTGCATTTGCCATCTTATTTCACGTAAATCTGTCGATAATCCGGATCGATGTGTGTGATATCGACCAATCCTCGAAACTGTTTCCAAGTTGAAGCGCTTTACGCTCATTCTTGAAGCCCTTCCGGCGAATATCACCGATGCGCTGAACATTGCGTTGGTGAATCATTCTGGCGAAGGGGCTCCAAAAGATCTTCCCGCGATATTGGCGGAGCACCTCGACGAGAGTGCCGCGTCGGAAGCCGCAAAGGAGCTTCAATCTCTCGGAGCAACTGTAGAGCTTCTTCCAGAGGAAACCTCGGAGCCCGCTGACATCAGCGGGCTCTCGCTCCATGACTTAACCCTTGAGCTTGATCGCGAAATCGAAGCGCTGAAGAGCGAGGGCGGGGGGGCTCCGGCGCAGCAGCTCCCACCTCCCGAAACCAAGAAGCCAACAGAAGCACCTAAGTTCGAGCTCACGTTCGACGACGCCCCTCCTCCCCCGCCTCCGCCAAAGCAAGCTCCCGTTTCGGCAAAGACCCAGACCTCGACACCTGATCTCTCGTTCGAGCTAACCCTCGATCCGGTGGTTCCGGACGCGGTTGCCCAACCAACTCCATCGGCCTCTCTGACTCCGGTCCATGAATTTACCCTCAACCTGGAAGACGAGCCGGCTCCAAAACCACAGTTGGCCGACCCAAGACTGGCTGAGAACTTAGTACGGCCCAACTCCGATTCGCCACCGCCTGCTCCACCCAAACCGGACCCGGTCCAATCGGCCAAGCCAAAGGTGCAACCCAACATTGAGTTGGACTCACCGGCTCGGCCGACTGAACCGGCGAGTGAGCCGCCGAGTAAGCTGGATAAAAAGGTACACCCCAACAATGAAGTGCCCGTTGTGGCGGCGGTGTCGTCAGGCGAGACGCAACAGCCCGAACCGCAACAAGTGGTGCCGGGGGAGGAAAAACCGCTGCGCCCTGCGTTTAAAGGCCCGGGCGAATCTGCGGCGGAAACTGCGGATGATGGTGAGGACGAGGAATCTGATTCCGACGAAGATTGGGAAGACGGAGAAGATGACGAGGAGGAAGAGGAGGAAAAGGGTCGTCCGAGTGCCGCGAACGCGGCTTATCGTCGAAATCTTTTTCTGACGGGTGGTCTCGGAGTCGCGGCATTGCTCGGGCTCGCATACTTCCTGTTTGCACAGCCCGCCGATGAAAGCGGAGTTCGGATCTCGGGGGACATCGTCCAAGCCCTTCTCGACGAACAAGAGCGCATGATGCGGGAGGAGCGGAATGCACAGGATAAGTTGCGCGCGGCTCCGCACGAGAAAGCGAGCGAAACATTTATCGGGAATCTCAACCTCGGCCCGTTTCAAGGGGAGATCCGGTTCGGCAGATATAGTAAAGGGATCGCGCTCGACTCGCTCCGGTTCGGTGAGCCCGCTCGGGAGAAGTTAGCACCGCAACAGCTCGCTAAAGGACTTTCTCCACGGCCCTGGGTGAAGCAGGTTACCTACACTCCAAAGGAGCGAGTGCTACTTTCGCGCACCTATTTTTCCGAAGGTGATGCTTTGGCCTATGTCGAAGACGATGTGGGATCCATTCGCACCCCAGTGAAGCTGAACCTGCATTGTGTCTCCAGCGGGGAGTTCGACCTGAACTGCCGGGTCAGAGTGACGAATCGGGGGCTGGAGCTCTCCGAAAACCTCCTTGTCGCGCGAGATGAGAAGCTCGGTTTCAAAATAGCGATCGCCGGAGAGTTCGTGACGCAGCCCGTTTCCCTCTCAGGAAAGGGGCGATAACTGCCGCCGGGGTTTTTCCACCCCCGTTTGCTCCGCAAAACTACCCCATTAGGGCTCCGAGAGCCTCTGGAGAAAGCCCTTTCTTCGTGCGATAGATGAGTCTCGCAAGGAAGATTAATCGGAATTTCGGCTGCAGATGCGGCCGCGGGGGGCAGACGGCCTCTCACTGAGTACATGATGGCTGAGGTAAACGAGAGGGCAATGTTCCGCTCACCGGAGCGCGGCAGGCAAACAAAAATTGTAGCGACACTCGGGCCAAGCTCGAGCAGCCCTGAGAGACTCGAAGCGCTCATCCGTGCGGGAATGAATGTTGCACGGCTGAACTTCTCGCACGGCACGCATCCTGATCATCTGCAGGTCCTGAAGAACGTCCGCGCCGTTGCGGCGAAGCTCGGGCGCACGGTTGCGGTATTCCAGGATCTCTGTGGACCGAAGGTCCGGATCGGAGAATTCGAGAACGGAGAAATCACGCTGACCGAAGGCGCGAGCGTCGCTCTCAAGCACTACACCGGTCAGAAGGGCAACGAGTCGAATATCTATGTCGAGGCATTTGATCCGGCCGAGATAATGCGCAAAGGCGAGAAGGCGCTCCTCGCAGACGGTCAGATCGAATTGAACGTCGAAAGCACAACGAAAGACAGCGTCATCTGCCATGTCGTCTCGGGTGGACTGCTCCGATCACGTTCGGGAATCGCCGTTCCGCACTCGAAACTCAATCTCCCCTGCCTCACCGAGAAGGACATTCACGATCTTCAGTGGGGGATCGAGAACGACATCGACTATGTCGCCCTCTCTTTTGTGAGAAGTGCGAAAGATATTCTTGAGCTTCGCGAACGAATTCGTGCAGCAGGGAAGGACATCCCCATCATTGCAAAGATTGAGCGTGCGCGCGCTCTCGATCATCTGACGGAGATTATCCGGGCCGCAGACGCCGTGATGATTGCTCGCGGCGATCTCGGGCTGGAGTTGCCGCTCGAGAAAGTTCCCGCTGCACAGAAGCTGATTCTTGTAGAAGCCACCCAGCACGGGACGCCGGTCATCACCGCAACACAGATGTTGCGAACGATGGTGAAGGAATCGCGTCCGACTCGAGCGGAAGTCAGCGACGTCTTCACCGCGGTTCGTGATGGGACCGATGCCGTGATGCTCTCCGAGGAGACAGCGGTCGGGAAGTATCCGGTCGAATCGGTTATGATTCTGAACCGGATCTGCCTCGAAGCAGAAAGCGAGAGTCCTCAATTCATTTTTGGTCACCCGGTGCATGGAACGGCAGAGCCGACAAGCGTCGCTGACAGCATCAGTTACGCTGCCTGCAACGCGGCGGCGAAGTTGAATGCGACCGCCATCGTCGTTTGCACAACCTCCGGAAAGTCGAGCCGTCTCGTGTCGAAGTACCGCCCGCAATTTCCGATTTATGCGGTGACGGAAGATGCGAACTCGATGGCCCGGATGGCCCTCGTCTGGGGAGTCGAGCCGGTGGCAATGACGTTACCGGAGGGTGCGACCAGTGAAGATGAGGTTGCGGCGTCGCTTTCTGCGGTCCGTGACCACTTTGGCGTGAAGCCGGGATCACGTGTCGTCGTTACAGCGGGCCTCCGGACGAAGAAAGCAGGAGCGACCAACATCATGCAGATCCGAGAGATCCCGCGAACCGCCTGAGAGCGAGCCCAGTGAAGGAGCGAACCAAGAACATCCTCGGCAGCCTAGCCGTGCTGGCTTTCAGTCTCCTGCTCTGCCTCATCGGCGTGGAGATCGTCTTCCGCACGTTGTTGAGTGAAGCGCGGATGCGCCCCGTAGCATGGGACGATCGGCCGCCTTTCTACTACGTGCCGGAAGGAGCACCGACCCTCCAAGATCGCGCGCACGCAGCAGTGAAGCCGCCGCAGACCTTCCGAATCGCTGTCGTCGGCGACTCATTCGCATTCGGACCGTACATGCAATTCGACGATACGTTTTCGGAGCGTCTCGAGAGGATGCTGAACCTGAATCAAACGGCACTCAAAGTTGAAGTGATCAATTACGGTGTGCCCCGCTACTCGACGAGCCATGAAGTCGGAGCTGTGGAACGCGCCATTCGTGAGCAAGCGGATCTGATTTTGCTGCAGATCACTCTGAACGATCCGGAGATAAAACCGTACCGGCCGACGGGGCTCATCGGCGGGGTGGTCGACCGCTTTGGCGGTCTCGAGTTTAAAGAGGGAGTCCTCTCCTGGTGGAAGACCGGCGCATTTGTCGCGAAGCGGATTTACAACGCACAGAGCAAGCAGAGATACATTCAGTACTTTGCGGATCTCTGGGAAGGCGAGAAGACGAAGCAGAACTTCCTCACTTCGTACTCGAAAATTCAGAAGTTGGCTGCTGCCGCAAAGACCCCGCTTGCCGCGGTAGTGTTTCCGTTGATCGGACTCCCAACCGATCCTTATTCGTTCACAAAGATCCACGAGCAGATCAGGCAATACTCAGCAGAGCGCCAGATCCCCGAGCTCGATCTCTTCGACGCCTACCGGGGGATTCCGGTTGACCGGCTTCAGACAATCGTCGGCAAAGATTTTCATCCGAACGAGATCGGCCACCGGATAGCTGCGGAGCGCCTCTACCGCTTCCTGGCAGAACAGAAGTTGCTGCCTGCCGAGGTGCTCATTAAGCACGAAGTGCCGGAACGCATCGGCATCAAGCTCGCGGGCGAGGAGAAATAGGCGCTCTAGGGAGCCTCATCCCCCCAAGGGGCGAGTCGAATGGAGATGTGATTGTTGCCTGCAGAGCAAAACCGGGCGCGGCGAAAGTAGACGGATTCAGCACGGAACCTCTTCAAGAACGGCATCTCAACAAGCGAAACCGGGAAAGGGGGGAGCCGTATAATTTCGGGCTTCTCTTTCACCCTTTCCCGGCTGCCACCTCGCGAGATCAGACAGAGAGTGTCTGTCGATCTGGACTCGGGAGCTTACCGCACCATGGAACCCGGGATGGAAGTCGGGGTGTTCTTTCCACAGTGTAAATCGGCAGCATCTGCATCACTGTAACGCGCAGCAGGGGTACTCGGGGTAACACCTGGCGGTTGCTGGTGACGCCGGCATCGCAAAACCTCGAATGCGAATCCGAATTTTCTTACGAACTCACGCGGAAGCGCCCTCTACCCAGTAAAGGGAGAACAGTAACAGGTCGGAGGTAAAATCTCTAAGCGGCGAGACGCTCCATCTCGTGCTCTTTCAACAGACCAAGACGGCTGCGAATGGTGAGCGGGCAGAGGTTTAGGTGATAACAGATGCATCTGAACGAATAGATGTAGCGGTCATCATTCGAAAGGATGTAGCTACGCGCGTGCCGGTAGGCGTCTCCTCGCTTGCGGATATCTTCAAACGCGGTGCGCAAAATTGCACGCATCAGGTTTCGCTCGGCGACCGCGGGGTCCTTGCCGAGGAAATCATCGAAAGCCGTATAAATCGCTGAATCTGCTCGTCCGTTCATCGTAATTTGTTTTGCTCAGTGAATGTTTTCGACTTCTAAAGGCTACGGCTTGAGGGTTCTTCTCATTCCAGTTCGATTCACGGTTTTCGCAGCACGATTCATCGATAAGGAAGAGGCTAAAGCCTCGTTTCGCGAAAGGGCCATAAGACGAATTGCATTTCGCCTTGTGGAGACAGGGGGATAGCGGCCTTAAGCAAACTTGGGGCCACTCTGAAAGCGGCTCCGGACTAGAAAAAATGCTCGATCTCAGGGTCGGATAGCGGGCTCAGGATGGTATTCGTCGATAAGTCTGCGAACACCGTTCGCACACTCTACCAGGTCGACGGGCTTGGAGAGGCATCGATCAACTCCGAGCTTCAGATAGTTTTCGACATCGAAAGTGAAAGCGCTCGGAGTGGTCAGCACGAGGGGAATATTTGCTCCTTTCGGATGCGCCCTTACGGCGAGCACGATCTCTTCGGCGGTCATACCTTCAATCCCGCTATCAACGATCGCCAGATCAATCTCCTGCTCACGGAACACTTTGATGATCTCTCTCGGCATCGAAAGCTGCCGGACGTCGTAGCCCTGATCAGTCAGATACTGAGCGAGCATCTGCCGGGACTGCGGCTCGCTATCAAGCACGATAACCTTCTCCCCTCGCCCGAGCTTCGCCCTGGCTGCGGAGCCACTAGCACCATCCGCGTTCCCGCGATCGTACCGAGAGACGCGCGTGCCTGGGAGAATGAGCCAAAAAGTGGAGCCTTCGCCCGGCACCGAGTCGAAATCCACGATTCCGCCATTTGCCTCAGCAAGCCGTTTCGTCAGGGGCATCCCGAGCCCGGTACCTGACTGCTTTGCCGAATAGGAATTTTCGACTCGCTCGAACGCGCCGAAGACCTTCGAACGCTGATCCGCCGGAATACCGACGCCGGTATCCTTTATGGCGATCTTCACCCGTTTTCCCGCATAGGCGACCACGGAAACAGTGATCGTGCCGTTGTCCGGAGTGTACTTGATTGCATTGGTAAGAAAGTTGATCAGCATCTGCCGTGCATGCCGCCGATCACAAACGATTCCCAGAGTATCGTCACAGGGCTCGAGCACGAGCTTGTGCCGCTTCTGCTCCGCCTGCCCTCGAGCAACTCGGAGCAGATCCTCGAGCAGCGGAACCAGCGGGAGCTCGACGGGCTTCGTTGTGATCTTCCCGGCTTCGACTTTTGCATAGTCGAGCACGTCGTTGACGAGGTCGAGCAGATGCTGGCCGTTGCCGCGAATCATCCGGAGCGTATCCTCCAGCTGCTTCGATAGCGGGCCGCAAAGTCCGTCGAGAGCAAGCTCGGTGCCATTAAGAATGATCCCGAGCGGGCCTCGAAGCTCATGGCTGAGATTTGCAAGGAAACCGGTCTTCGCTTGAATTGACTCCTCGCTCAGCTTCCGCATGCGGAGCAGCTCTTCGGTAAATTTTGAATCGAGGAGCGCCACTGCGACCCGCTGGGCGTAGAGCCCGATGATCTCCTCATCCGCCGCAGAGAGCTTTCGTTCCGCGG
>CAYOAK010000190.1:0-7991 GCA_964401925.1 uncultured Bdellovibrionales bacterium
AAGGGGGAGCGCGCTCAAAATCAATCTTAATTATGTGGCATTCACCAGCCAGATGGGCGGAGCGGCTTGTCCTGCGGGACTTCAGTACGAGCATACTACGCCGGCCGAGTATGCTGAGTTCATGTCAGCGGTCTTCGTGCACATGCAACAGAAGTACAGCTTTGTTCCGGATTACATCGAGGTGATCTTGGAGCCCGATAACACGACCTATTGGCGCGGGAAGCCGATCGGCGACTCTATCGTCGCGACAGCCCAGAAGCTGCAGGCGCTGGGTTTCTCGCCGAAATTCATCGCCCCTTCGGTGACAAACATGAGCAATGGGGTTACGTATTTCGACGCGATGGCTTCCCAGTCTCCCGCCGCGTTGCCGTATTTGACGGAGCTCTCATACCATCGTTACGCCGGCTCGGAGTCGGCCGTAACGACATTGCTGAGCCGTGCAAATCAACACGGCAAAGGTATGTCTATGCTCGAGTGGTGGTCTACGGGGAATACCTACAAGACGCTTCACCGCGATCTGAAAGCTTTCAATAATGTCGCATGGCAGCAAACTACCATTGCCGGCCCGCCCGGCGGCTATGGGCACTTGTATGAGGTGAATAATAGCAATCCATCGAATCCGATCATCAAGCTCGATCCGATGACGCGATATACCAGCCATTATTACCGGTATATCAATCCTGGTGCCGTTCGGGTTGACGCAACGAACTCCGCCGACACCGCGGCGATGAAGCTGGACCCCATGGCGTTTCGAAATACGGATGGAAAGTACGTCGTTGTCGTCATCTCTGATTCCATCCCCGACCAGCCTCTGACGATCAATGGTCTGCCTGCCGGGACTTACGGAGTCACGCTCTCCGATATGTATAATTCTTCTCGCACGAACAATTTCCTTCCCGATGTGACGATCGCTGCAGGGCAGCCCTTGAACCTGACTTTGCCCTATGCGTCTCTCGTAACTGTATTTGCGAAAAGCTCTGGAAGCACTGATACGGTTGCGCCCGGTAATCCGACCAATCTCACGTCGAATTGAGCGAGCAGGCCCTGGATGGGCTGCATTTTACTGAAGGGTGAACCCGGTCGGTGCGCTCGGCGGTGTAATGTCAGCGGTCTTCGTTAACAGAAACATCCGGAACGCTCGCGAAGGAGGAACAGGCTGGCGTGCGAGGTTTCCGAGCGGAGCAATGATCGGCCCGGAATAGTCCATCGTGATGCTCTTCGGATTCCCGTCACATTGAAAGGACTGCACCGGAGACCCGCTGTGATTCATCATCTCACGCATCTGAATGTTATTTCCGGTCGTGCAGTTCGCCGGAGTCCAATTCACCGTCGGAGCTGACGCTCCGTTTGAAATGACGAGGTAGCCCCACGAAGGATCGTATGTGCTCCATCTTTCGGTGATTCGGACCGCGCTATCCCCCGAAAACGAGAAGAAGGTATCCCCGGCAAACTGTGACTGGGGAAGCGACGGCATTCCGCCGAGGCCACCGACAAAAATATTCCCCGACCGGGTCAGAGCCGGAAGAGTAATGTTGTAGTCGATCGCATCGCAGCCTCGAAAGTAATTGTTCCGCACGCTCAGCGGATTAGGTGCGATCAGGTATGCCGGACGCATCGCGTCATATCGAGGGAATTGAGCACAATCGAGCAACGAGACAACGATGTTGTCGTGCACTTGTAAATCAGTGGCACCCGCGTTTCCTCCGAGAATTAATCCGCCGCCGTGCATGTTCGTTCCGGCGCGGCCATTCTCGAACAGGACGTTTCCGATCGAATCCACGCATCCCACGGTCGCACCGCTCGAGCCGTAGATCTGCTGGGACATCGTGTAACTCCAGAAGTCGATGTTGTTCTCGATTCGCTTACGGCCCCCGGCGCAGTTGTTTTGCACGTAAAATGCATGGCCTCGGCCGTTCGCATCGGGTGCGACGCTCCCGGTCTCTTCCCAGCCGATGTAGTGCATGATGTTTCCGTAATACACGGACCCATTTCCGGCGGAACCCTGACTTGCGATTCCGATACCGACATCGCGAATGACGTTGTGAATGATCTGGTTGCCATTGCCGATGTCATTGAACCCATCGCCAAGACAATTCGGGTAGCAGGCGGAATAATCAGTCCCCCACTGCCTCTTCGTGCTTGAGTTGGTGATCGTCAATCGCTCATAGCGAGTATGATTTCCGGAGAGCAGGAGCGTCGGACCTGCTCCCGGCGCCCATCCCGGCAACGCCGAATTTGCCGGATTATCCAAGACAGCTACCTCGTTCGGGAAGCTTCGAAGAGTGATTTTTTGCGACGCTGTGCCCGCAAGAAATGATCGAAATGGTCCGGTGTACGTTCCTGCGCGCAGAAATATCGTATCACCCGGCTGAACACTTGCGGGATGATTCAGAGCGGTCGGAAGATCCCAAGGAGATCCCTGGCTCCCGTTTCCGGAGGGAGAGCCGTTCACTGCGACGAAAAAGTCGGCAGCCCTGGCTTCGCTTCGCAGAGAATGCCCGAACGCGATTAAGGAGATTACAAACGCGATGAGGACGTATTGTCGCTGTTTAGGTAGCATCGATAAATACCTTTACACCGTGCATTCGGCCGGGATTGCCGGCCAACGCTACTTCTTTGGCGACGCCTTCAGAATCACGCGGCCGTCCTTGATCTGGACCTTGTAGTGCAGCTTCTTGACCCCATGCTGCTCTTTCATCTGCTTCGCGCGTTCCATGATCGATTTCTTGAAACTGTCGAAGTCGACATTTGTTGTTGAGGCGCCAACTTTCTTCAGAGCCTCTTCGTAAGTGTTGTAGAGCTGCTTCAATCCGCGCTCTGCCTGGCCGACCTTGGATGCCTCTTTCTTCGCATCGTCGGCCATCTTGTCGCGCATGTCCCCTTTGAAAAGGTCTCGCACATATCGGCCTTCCTCGCGCTCTTTGAGAACCCGCTCCCAATAGGTGGAATAGGTTTGAAAGCGATGCACGAGTGTACGGAGGCGAAAGCGGGTTTGAGAGTTCTTGAACGGAGCCCGCAGAAGTGAACGCACCGCGCGCACGAGCTCCTTTCGTTGCGGCTCCGGGGCTTGGGGGAGGATATCTACGAAGTGCTGCTCATAGAGCATGCGCAGCTCTTCGAGACGGGACTCGAAGCGATCCAGCTCTGCGGAGAACTTTTCACGGTTCCCTTGCGGCTCTTCATGCTTTCGCTTGAGGCTGTTCGGAGCTGCTTCTGCGCGCGCCATTCGCTAAAAACCCTCTAGAATTATCCGGGAGCGCGTGTTGTTTACGCGCACCATTCATGAGACAAAATCAACTGTCTCAAACAGTTATCGGACTATTTCGTTTCTTACCTTAGGGCGAGCATTGAGCCATCGTTACCAAGTCGTGATCCTGGCCGCGGGAAAAGGGGTCCGCTTTCGGTCCAAGACCCCGAAGTTGTTGCACCGCGTCTCCGGTTTGACCGTCCTCGAGCGGGTCATCCGCGCCGCTGCCGGGATTGAGCCCTCGCACGTCACAGTGGTCGTGGGATCGGAGGCGGAGGCCATCGAAGTGGAGCTGAAACAGCTCGCTGGGAAATATGCCCTGTCGATCTCAACAGCACTCCAAGCTTCACAGAAAGGCACCGGCGACGCCGTCCGCGCGGCGCTGCCCGAAATTCAAAAGCATCCCGAGCGGGTTCTCTACGGCGATATCCCCCTGCTGAGAACCGAGACTTTGAAAGAGATCATCGCCCTCGATTTCGGAGCAGGTCATCCGGATCTCGCCGTCGTCAGCTGTGTTCCGCCGAGCCCATTCGGCTATGGCAGAATCGTTCGGGGAGCAGCCGGCGATCTGCAGAAGATAGTCGAGCAGAAAGACAGCACCCCTGAGGAAGCGAAGATCACAGAGATCAACAGCGGGCTCTACTGCGGTGCTCCGGCCTTCATCGGGGAAGCCGTGAAGTCGTTCACGCCGAACAATGCTCAAGGTGAGCTGTATTTCACCGATGCCATTGCTTACGGCGTGAAGAGTTCCAAGAACGTCGCCGCGATCTGTGTTTCAAACTGGCTGGACCTCGCAGGGGCGAACACCCGTGCTGAGCTGGCCGACCTGGAAACCGAGGCTCGAAAGCGGATCAACCGGCGGGTCATGGAAGGCGGGGCGACCCTGGAAAACCCCTTAAATACCTATATCGACGAGGACGTAGAGGTCGGAGCTGATGTTTTTCTAGGGGCTGGGAGCAGACTCTACGGAAAGACACTTATCGCGGATAATGTGCGGGTCGACGGCGATGCTTTGATCGTTGATTCGATGGTGCGAAACGGGACGCATATCAAGCTGGGGTCGGTGATCGAAGAATCTCAGATCGGACAAAAGTGTGTCATCGGACCATGTGCTCATCTGCGACCAAAGTCACAGCTCGCCGACGAGGTACACATCGGCAACTTTGTCGAAACGAAAGCGTCCAAGCTCGGCAAAGGCACGAAGGCAAACCATCTGACCTACATCGGCGACGCCGTGGTTGGTGAGAAGGTAAACTTCGGAGCGGGAACGATTACCGCGAACTATGATGGCTACAATAAGCATCAGACGACGATCGGTTCGGGCGCATCGACTGGAAGTAACAGCGTGCTGGTTGCTCCGGTTACGATTGGACCGGGCGCGTATATCGGAGCGGGCACCGTGGTTACCCGTCCCGTCCCAGAGGACGCGCTTGCCGTCGAGCGTGGGCCGATGACGGTGGTTGAGGACTGGGCGCGGAAGCGCCGCGAGAAGTTTGAGAAAGAGAAAGGTCTTAAAGGAAAAGGCTGAACGGTTATGTGCGGAATCGTTGGTTACATTGGTCCAAAGAATCCTGTCCCGCTGATTATCGGCGGATTGGAGAAGCTTGAATATCGCGGCTACGACTCTGCGGGAATCGCAACAGTCGAGGGCTCGAAGTTCGATATCTTTCGTGCCGAAGGGAAGCTCTCGAAGCTGAAGACGATCCTCGATAAGGAGGGCCGCTTCGCCGAGCATCCCGCGAAGAATGGCAAGATGCAGTGCGGGCTCGGCCATACTCGTTGGGCAACTCACGGCCGGCCTTCGGAGACGAACGCGCATCCGCATGTCGCCGGGAACACCTGCGTCGTCCACAACGGGATCATCGAGAACTACGGGGAGCTCCGCACAAGGCTTCAGCGCCAGGGGCGGAAATTCCTTTCGGAGACGGATACAGAGATTGCGGCGCACCTGATCGACTCGCATCTCGAATCGAGCACGGATCTTTTTACCGCGGTGCGAAAGGCGATCGCCGAAATGCGCGGCAGCTACGCGCTTGTCGTCGCTTCGACCAAAGATCCCGAGTGTCTGGTCGTGGCAAAGAATTCGACACCCGTGATCGTGGGACTTGGTGAAGGGGAGAACTTCGTCGCGTCTGATATTCCGGCAATTCTCCAGCACACCCGCAAAGTGATTGTGCTGGAAGACGGCGATCTCGCAGAGATTCGCCGGGACTCCGTGAAAATCGAGCACGAAGGAACGCCGACGGAGCGGGAGCCGCTTCACATCAGCTGGGATCCCGTCACCGCAGAGCGGGGCGGATACCGCCATTTCATGCTGAAAGAGATCTACGAGCAGCCGCAGGCGGTTACTCAGACCTTTCGCGGACGGATCGATCAAGGCGCCGGAAAGGTGTTCTTCGAAGATCTCGAGTTCACCGATGCTGAGCTCCGGGAAGTAAACCGGATTGTCATTGTTGCCTGCGGGACAGCGCTTCATGCAGGCCTCGTCACGAAATTTTACATTGAGCGGTTTGCGAAGATTCCGGTGGAAGTCGATTACGGATCGGAGTTCCGCTACCGGACGGCGCTTGTCGATCCGAAGACACTTTTTATTGTGATCAGTCAGTCCGGCGAAACGGCGGACACACTCGGATCATTGACCCTCGCCACTGAGAAAGGAGCGAAGACGCTTGCGATCTGTAACGTGGTCGGATCATCGATCTCGCGTAAGGCGAAGCATGTTCTCTACACACATGCGGGTCCGGAGATCAGCGTAGCGTCAACGAAAGCGTTCTCCACACAGCTCACAGCAGGGTATCTGCTTGCGCTCCATCTCGGTCAGCTCCGGGGATTGATCTCTCCGGAGGAGATGAACGCGCGGTTCGACGACCTGCTCCGGCTTCCGGCGGCGATCTCCCAGGCGCTGTCGTTCGATAAGCAGGTCGAGAAGATCGCCCGCAAATACGGCCGGAGCGAGGATTTCCTCTTCCTCGGCCGCGGAATGCTCTATCCGGTAGCGCTTGAGGGCGCACTGAAGCTGAAAGAGATCTCGTATGTGCATGCCGAAGGCTATCCGGCCGGCGAAATGAAGCACGGCCCGATCGCCCTCGTCGGTGAAGAAACGCCGGTAGTTGTTGTGCTCGGTCATGATGGACCGAACTACGAGAAGGCGATGTCCAACCTGCAAGAGGTGGAAGCGCGCGGAGGCAGAATCATCGCCGTCACAGATATCGTGACTCCCGAGCTGAAACAGCTTGCGTGGGAAGTAATCGATATCGGAGAGATTCCGCCTTTAGTTCTGCCGATTGTGTTAACAGTTCCTCTTCAGCTTCTCGCGTATCACGTAGCCGTTTACCGCGGCACGGATGTCGACCAACCGAGAAATCTCGCGAAGAGCGTCACCGTAGAATAGCGCCCTAGAGCAGCAATGGGATCGCAAAAGGACGAAATGTCAGTTTCTGGAACACTTGCCTCGGGCTCGAGAAAGATCCGTCGCGTCAACCCGCTGGGGATGCGGGTCGTCGTGCGGCTCCGGAGGGACAGCCAAACAGACACTGGCCTCTATCTTCCGGAAGGCTCGAAAGAGGCCGCCGACGAAGCGGCTCTTGGAGAGGTGGTGGAAGTCGCAAGCGCTGTCGACGAGGACACCTCCGAGGAGGCGAATATCAGCGGGGTGCCGCTCGGCTCCATGGTGCTTATCCCCCGTAAAAGCGGGGTAAAAGTCCCTTGGGATGAGGACCTCCGGATAGTCGACACAAAGGAGATTCTGGCCATCGTATTCGAGGCAGCGGTCTCCTAGAGTTTCCGCCCTTTCTGATTTTTCTGCTGACAATTTGCCGCAAACCCTGTTAGCTCTCGCCGGGTCAGCCCATAGCGGCTGGAGGGTTGGGAGATCTCTATGGAACGAATCGGCTTTGGACCTCGACTGGGCGCGGTGCTCATCGACGCAGTCATCATCATCATCCTCATGTTCATTCTCGGTCCGATGTTCGGAGCCGGTGCAATGGGATTTGCCGCAGCAGGCTCGGTCACCGGGTTCTCCTTCGGGCTTCTCGTGCTCGCCTTGATACCGATCGCCTACTCAAGCACTGAGGTCTTCCTCGCAGGAACTCCGGGCAAGAAAGTGCTGAAATTGGCGATTCGAAATCAGGATGGAAGCCCAGCTACGCAAGAGGTGCTCCTTAAGCGTTGGGGCATGAAGAACGTCGGCTCTATCTTCAACGTGGTGGCAGCGATCACGGCGATTACGCTGTTCAACACGCTCGGAACGATTGCTTCGCTCATCATCTTCGTCGGAGCCTTCATGGCCCTGACCGAAGAGAAGCTCGCGCTCCACGACAAGATTGCGAAGACCGGCGTTTACAAGACCGCCGCGTAACTGGGGCTCAAATTAACGAGAGGCGATACTGGGACCGCGGGCGGCCTCGCCCGCTTGCCGGTGCCCGCAGCTGAACAGGGCCTAAGACGATCACCGTTCGAATGCATGAACCGGCCCGCGGTCCCGGTATACCTAACCCGCCTTTCGTGCGACGACGAAAGTCTGTGCGCCGAAGATCCGCCAGAGGAACGGCAGTTTCAAATAAGCCGTAACAAAGAAACGAGTCGATCCACTTGCGACTGCGCCGACCTTTGAACGTGCCGTATAGGGCAAAAATCTTGGAATCAGCTCTTCGACCTTGAAGCCGGATATTTCGAGCGCTTCAGCCAGGCTGTGCTCGGTTAGCGCGATGTGGTGATCGATGTAATCCCAGTAGGCGACGCCGGT